>CAVDMS010000133.1:0-2033 GCA_963610045.1 Bacteroidaceae bacterium | reverse complement strand
GGCTGACGCCCATCAAGGCAAAAAAGTCGGAAATAACCGAAAGGATACGCCGACATGCGGCAGGAGTTCGGCTCCCGTCAGCTTAAGCTTTAAAAGCGGTTGGGGGGCGGCCCAACCGCTTTTTTGTGCGAAAAAAAGAGAAAAGATAAAGGAAAAAGTGTTGAAAAAAGGGAAAGGTTCAAGTATAATGAAAAATGTAAATAACGGGAGCGGCAGGAAGTGGCTGTCAAGAAATGCGGATGCAGGAAACAAATAGTTTTTTTGGCATCCGCATTTTTTAAAAAGTTGGCAATGAATCGAAAGGAGGACAATGAACCGAGAGGAGAGCAATAAGCCGGAAGCGAGCAATAAGCCGAGAAGAGACGGAGCCATGATGCCGGGCGGCGCAGCGCTTCGGGTGCTTCGGATACTTTTGCCTGAGTGAGTTAGCCCATCACATCAGCGTCAAAGAGAGAAAAGCGCTTAAGACAGGAGCAGCCAATTTCGCAGGAGCAGCGTTTTGGGTGTTTTGGGCTACGCTTTGACTGCCTAAGCCGACAGCGTCAAAGAGAGCGGAGCGCAGGAGAAAGGCGAGAGTTATTGCAGCCAGTATGCCGCATACGTTGAAGGAACGGAAAAACCAGACGAAAGGAGCGCGTATGAGAAAACGACGAATAAGCCTGCTGCTTGTACTGCTGATGCTAATACAGTTGGTGCCGGCACAGGCATTCGGCATAGGGGAAGCGACGGATGAAACGACAGGCGCACCGATGCCGACCGGTGAGACGGTCATGGCAGACGAGGAGACGCCGACAGCTAAGGTGTCGGAGGAGGTGACGGAGCTAAGGGAAGCGGACGTAAAGCACTTCCGGATGAGCGACGGCGGCTTCGTTGCGGTGCAGTATAAGGAGCCGGTGCATTACCTGACGACCGGCGGCGAGTGGAAGGAGATAGACAACTCGCTTGAGCGAAAGAGCGCAGACGGCAGGGAAGTGTACACCGCCCAGGCGGGAGAGGTGAGAAAAAGCTTTGCGGCAAAAGCGGGAGACGGAGATCTGCTGACGGTAGAGGTCGGAGAATACTCCGTGAGCATGGCGCTATTGAGGCAGGCGGATGCGGAGCTGCCGGTGCAGCCGGGCGGAGATGCGGAGCTTATGGTCTCGGAGCCTGAGAAGGCGACGGACGCCACAGTAACAAACCCTGCCGCCGACGAGTGGAAGGGACTGACGGCGGCGGAGCTTAAGACCCCGGCAAAGCACAGCTCGGAGATAACATACGAGGACGTTTACGACGGAGCAGACCTTGTGTACCACAACAGCGGTTACGACGTCAAGGAGAGCATAGTCGTAAACAAGCGCTCGGAGAGCTACGAATACGCATTTCTGCTGAAGGCGGAAAAGCTTGACGTGCAGCTGTGCGAGGACGGGAGCATATCCCTGAGCGCCGAGGACGGGACGGAGGTGTTCCGCATCCCGGCACCGTATATGATCGACGCAGCGGGAGCCGTGAGTGCGGACGCAAGCTACGAGCTTGCCGAGACGGACAGCGGCTGGGCGGTGCGAGTGACGGCGTCGAAGGAGTGGATGAACTCCGAGGAGCGTGCATACCCGGTTGTGATCGACCCGACGCTGAAGGTAAAGGCGTACATGGGGAACAGCTCGGAGGAGAAGATATACAGCACCTACGTCACCGAAGGACGGCCGAGCAAGAACAATTACGGGTACAGCCTGATGCCGGTGGGGTATGAGACCGGAAGCGGACTGAAGGAGTGCCGGATATACTTCGGAATAAGCAAGCTGCCGGCGCTGCCGGCAAACAGCGTGATGGTAAATGCGGAGCTGAAGCTGCGGCAGCGAGGATTCAGCTATGCGACCGGATCGACAAACAAGATAACGGTCGGCATTTACGAGGTCGGGAGCGAGTACACGGGAGCAAGCGTCAAGAGCTGGATAGAAGGGCTGACGTGGAACAAGAAGCCGGCGGTAAGCAGCAGCGAGCTGCTGGACTACATGGTGTGCTCAAACGGCAGCATAGACGACGACTTCCGGTTGAGC
>CAVDMS010000132.1:0-2117 GCA_963610045.1 Bacteroidaceae bacterium | reverse complement strand
TATGCAGGCTGCCTTGTTCCTCTTTCTGTTCAGTTTTCAGGGTGTAAGCCCTATAAGTTGGTGTTTTTAACGGTGAGGGTCCACCTGTTCCCATTCCGAACACAGAAGTTAAGCTCACCAGTGCCGACAATACTTGTCTGGAGACGGACCGGGAAGATAGGTCAATGCCAACACAAAAGACCGCAGCTAAGGCTGCGGTCTTTTTGCATATATGCGATTTATTAGAAAGCAGATAGGTAAAGCCTATCTGCTTTCTTTTGTATCGGCGTCCGGCTCCGTTGCGTCAAGATACATTTCCTCACATTCCTGCTGAGCCTTAATGAGTGTTCTGATCGCATCCTCCGATGCACGCACCATCTTTAGGTACATTTCTTTGTAATCCATAATTGTAACCTCATTTTAAGCACACTTTAAAGTTTAATTGTGCTCTCTTTGAACATAATATCACACTTTGCGTTTAAAATAAACATAAATTTATTCCAGATTGGAGCGATATTATGGCTATTAAGAGCATGTCATTAAGAATTGACGACAAGATGCTTAACAAGCTGCATTATGTTGCAGATTACGAGGGGCGCTCCGCAAACAGTCAGATCCTCATTCTGATAAGAGACTGCATCGAGCAGTTCGAGGAAAAGCACGGCAAGATACAGCAGGGTGAGTGATTGGCAGAGCCTTAGCTTGCTTTATCGCTTGTCACCGAAATCCTAATACAAATATTTACTAAAGTCAATAGTAAATATATTTACTTTGCTAAACTGATAATATCATTAGCAAAGTAGGTGGGACGATGGGCTATATTGAGCGCCTTCGGGCGCTGCGGGAGGACAACGATCTTACTCAGGAGCAGGTGGCGAGCTACCTCGGAACTTCGCAGACCATGTACGCGCGATATGAGCGAGACGCCAACGAGCTGCCGCTTCGTCACTTTATTGCCCTGTGCAAGCTGTATAACGTATCCGCCGATTATCTTTTGGATACGGCTCCAAACCCCAAGCGCCCGCACGGTGCCGCAAAGCTTAAAGCATAAAAACTCCGGTAATGCACTGCACTACCGGAGTTTTTGCGTCAAAACTTCTTCTTTTTGCAGATTATGATGCTCACGACGACGGTCACGATGCTGACAAGTACGACGACCGGGTAGCCGTATTTCCAATGCAGCTCCGGCATCCCGACGAAGTTCATGCCGTACCAACCGGCGATCAGCGTCAGCGGCAGGAAGATCGTCGTCACGATGGTGAGGATACGCATGGTGCGGTTTTGGCGGATGTCCACCTCCGCCTGGAACATACTTTGTATCTGCACACAATACTCACGCAGAAGCTGCGACTCCTCCCGCAGGTGGATGACCCGCCCCTCGAACATTTTAAACAGCAGCTCCTCGTCGGCGGAAAAGAAGCCGTTTTCGTTCTCACGCAGCAGGCAGGCGACGTCGTCGAGCTGCGAATAGTAGCGGAAGCGGCTCATCGCCGCCTTGCGCAGCGCCTTCATCTCGGCGCTGAAATTGTCGAAGTCGCCGGAGAGAATGCGATCCTCAAGCCGCTCCGCCTTGTCCTCGATCTCCTCAAGACGGTGGAGGTCCTTTGTGATCAGCCCCTCAAAGAGGGCGAACAGGAAGCGCCCGACGCTGGCGGCGGTGCTGCGCCGCTCCTTGATAAGGCGCTGGAGGATCGAGTGCAGCTCGCCGTCGTCGCTCACGAGGACGACCCGCTTCGGACAGATGAGGTAGCCGCAGCGCAGGCTGCCGCCGCCGGATGCGCCGTGCGGCACGACGAGCGTTCCGCTGATGCAGTCGGGGCGCAGCTCCGCCTTGCAGACCCGCGCGTCTCTGGCGGGCGGCGTGTGGTAAATGACCTTTTCAAGTCCGGTGATCTTGCCTGCGTGCGACAGCTCATCGGAGCTTAAAAGCAGCACCGCCGATGTCTCGGCGTTAGGCTCTGCGTCCGACGGTCTGAGCGTTTTATCAATGACGTACCAATTCAAAACGATCCCTCCGTTAGCCTTGGTATAGGTAATGTGTGAGTTTGACTTTTGCGTCCCCGTGCAGAAAATATGCACCAGTTCATGGCTCCCTCTGACGAGGGAGCTGTCGGCGTAAGCCGACTGAGGGAGAGAAA
>CAVDMS010000131.1:0-2201 GCA_963610045.1 Bacteroidaceae bacterium | reverse complement strand
CCGACTTCTCCAAGAAGGAGTCCTGCGGCAAATGCACCCCCTGCCGTGACGGTATACCGCAGATACTCGATATACTCGAACGCATCACCCACGGCAGCGGCAAGATCGAAGATATCGACACTCTCTCCGAGCTTGCATCCGTCATCAAGAGCTGCTCCCTGTGCGGTCTCGGCAAGAACGCCACCAACCCCGTACTCAGCACTCTGAAATACTTCAAGGACGAATATATTGCACACGTTGTCGACAAAAAGTGTCATGCCGGCGTTTGCCGTTCTCTGTGCAGCATGTGGATCGACCCCGAAAAGTGCATCGGCTGCACCAAGTGCGCCCGCAACTGCCCCGTCGACGCAATATCCGGCGAGCTGAGAAAGCCGCACACCATCGACAACACCAAGTGCATTATGTGCCGTGAATGTAAAAACGGCTGCCCGAAGAACGCTATAAAGGAGGTTTAAGCATGAAAACAATGTTTATTGACGGCATCGAATGTGAATTTGAAAATGCCCGCAACGTACTTGAAGTTGCTCAGCAGAATCACTTTGACATCCCCAGCCTTTGCTACTGCGAGAACCTCTCCGTCTACGGCGGCTGCCGTCTGTGCGTCGTCGAAAACGAGCGCGGCGGCATCGAAGCCGCTTGCACCATGGTGCCGAGAGACGGCATGGTCGTGCGCACAAACACCTCAAGGCTCAGAAAGCACCGTCAGATGGTGCTTGAGCTGCTGCTTGCAAATCACAATTCCGACTGCACCTCCTGCGACAAGTCCGGCAGGTGCAAGCTTCAGGAATACTGCAACCGCTACGGCGTGAGCCGTCCCCGCTTCCCCGTCAACTACTGCAAGGAGCCTATCGACGACTCTTCGCCGTCCATAATCCGTGACCCGTCCAAGTGCATCCTCTGCGGCAAATGCGTCAGAGTGTGCGAGGAGATACAGAACATCGGCGCCGTAGACTTTGCAAACCGAGGCATCGAGGCGTTCATCTCCTGCGGCTTCGGCAAGAAGCTTGCCGAGACCAAGTGCGTTGCCTGCGGTCAGTGCGCAGCCGTGTGTCCCACGGGCGCTCTCACCGTCAGAAACGAAGTGTCGAAGATGTGGAAGGCGATCCACGAGACCGGCACCAAGGTTGCGGTCCAGGTCGCTCCCGCAGTGCGTGTCGGCATCGGTGAGGAGTTCGGCATTCCCGCCTACGTCCCCGTGATGGGTAAGATCGTGTCGGCGCTCAAGCGTTTGGGCGTAGACTATGTGTTCGACACCTCGCTTACCGCCGACCTCACCATCATGGAGGAATCGGCCGAGTTCCTTTCAAAGCTCGAAAAGGGCGAAAAGCTGCCGCTTTTCACCTCCTGCTGCCCCGGTTGGATAAAGCACGTTGAGAATAAGCACCCCCATCTCATGCCTCAGGTCTCCACCTGCGGCTCTCCGATGGAGATGTTCGGTGCGCTGATAAGGCAGTATTACAGCGATGAGGACGTTTTCTCCGTTGCGATCATGCCCTGCACCGCCAAGAAAGCGGAGGCGCAGCGTCCGGAGCTTGTCAAGGACGGCGAGCGCCTTATTGACCTCGTCCTCACGACGCAGGAGCTGGTCCGCATGATAAAGGAAGCGGGCATCGACTTTGCAAACCTCCCCGACATGGAGCCGGACTCCCCCTTCTCCTCATACACCGGCGCAGGCGTCATCTTCGGCGTCACCGGCGGCGTTACCGAAGCGGTCATCCGCAGGGTTCTTGCCGACAAGTCCACCGCCACGATAGCCTCCGTTGCGGAATGCGGCGTCCGTGGTCTTGAGGGCATCAAGACCTTTGAGGTCACGGCGGGCGATCTCACCCTCCGCATTGCGGTCGCAAACGGTCTTGCTAACGCCGACAGGCTCATCGAGAAGCTTGAAAGCGGCGAGGTGCAGTACGACTTTGTCGAGGTCATGGCGTGTCCCAACGGCTGCATCGGCGGCGGCGGTCAGCCCCCCGCCTGCAACAGCCGTAAGGCGGAACGCAACGACGGTCTGTTTGCAGCCGACGAGGAATGTGACCTGCGCTCCTCCGATCTTAACCCCGCTCTCGACGGCATCTACAAGATGCTCGGCAAGCGGACGCACGAGCTGCTGCACGTTCACTACCCCGATCACGGAAAGCACTGATATAAGTAAAAAAAACACCGAGACGTGAAATCACGTCTCGGTGTTTTATCATGTTCAGATGCCG
>CAVDMS010000130.1:0-2222 GCA_963610045.1 Bacteroidaceae bacterium | reverse complement strand
ACTCTGCGGTACTTAACTCTCTTAGGCATTAACATTAGTTGTTGCCTCCTTCCTTTGCGGGAGCGGAGGGACGGGGTCCCCTGTTGTATCCGCCCTGACCTGCGGGACGCTGGCCGTATCCGCCCTGACGGCGATCGCCCTGACGGCGGTCACCCTGACGGCGGTCGCCTCTGCGGTCGTCACGACGACGGCGCTCGCCCTGCGGCTTGTTCATATCCATCACACGGGGAGTGGTACGGAGAGTCTGGGAAAGAACCTCGCCCTTGTAGATCCAAACCTTGACGCCGATGCGGCCGTAGGTGGTCGCTGCCTCGGCGAAGCCGTACTCGATGTCGGCACGGATGGTCTGGAGGGGGATGGTTCCGTCGTGGTAGCATTCGCTGCCTGCGATCTCACGTCCGCCGAGGCGGCCGGAGCACATGATCTTGATGCCCTTTGCGCCCATGCGCATTGCACGTCCCATTGCGTTCTTCATTGCACGGCGGTGAGAAATACGCTTCTCAAGCTGCTGTGCGATGTTTTCCGCCACGAGCTGTGCATTGACGTCGGGGGTGCGGACCTCAACGATGGAAATTGCAACGGGCTTGCCGATGAGCTTCTCGACTTCCTGACGGAGACGCTCGATCTCTGCGCCGCCCTTGCCGATGACCACGCCGGGTCTGGAGCAGTGGATATAGATGCGAACCTTTGCGGAGTCACGCTCTATCTCGATGGTGGGGACACCGGCGGAATAGAGGGCCTTCTTGAGGTAATTACGGATTTTGTAGTCTTCGACGATAAGATCGCCGACCTTGTCTGCACGGGCGTACCAGCGGGAATCCCAGTCCTTAATTACGCCGACACGCATTCCATGAGGATTAACTTTCTGTCCCATTTATTCTGCCTCCTCCCTTATTCTTTCTCAGCCACACAAAGAGTGATGTGGCTGGTGCGCTTGTTGATGCGGTACATACGGCCCTGAGCTCTGGGTCTGCCCCTCTTGAGGATGGGGCCGCCGGTTGCGTAAACCTGAGCGACGTAGAGCTTTTCGGGGTCCATCTCAAAGTTGTTCTCCGCATTTGCGCAGGCGCTCTTGAGAAGCTTTACCATATACTCGCAGCCGGCCTTGGGAGTATGCTCCATAAGCGCCATTGCGACGTCGGTATCCTTGCCTCTGATCATATCGCAGATGATCTGAACCTTGCGGGGAGATATGCGAGCGTACTTGACTTCCGCTCTTGCCATTTTCTTTTCGTCCATGTTTTATCTCCTCCTTACTTGCCGGTCTTGCTGCCTGCATGACCACGGAAGGTTCTGGTGGGAGCAAACTCGCCGAGCTTGTGTCCGACCATGTCCTCGGTGACGTACACGGGAACGTGACGGCGGCCGTCGTGGACTGCGATGGTGTGTCCTACAAAGGACGGGAAGATAGTAGTGGCACGGCTCCAGGTCTTGAGAACCTTCTTCTCGCCCTTCTTATTCATTTCGTCGATTCTCTTCAGGAGCTCGGGAGCTGCGAAGGGTCCTTTTTTAATGCTTCTGCTCATTTACTTCTTTCCCTCCTTACTTAGCGTTGCGGCGCTTGACTATGAACTTATCGGTGCGGTTCTTAGTCTTGCGGGTCTTGTATCCAAGTGCGGGCTTGCCCCAGGGAGTTACAGGGCCGGGACGTCCGACGGGGGACTTGCCTTCGCCGCCGCCGTGGGGGTGGTCACAGGGGTTCATGACGGAGCCGCGGACGGTGGGACGGATGCCCATGTGACGCTTGCGGCCTGCCTTACCGATGGAGATGTTGGAGTGATCGACATTGCCGACCTGACCGATGGTCGCCATGCAGTCCATGCGGACCTTGCGGTACTCGCCGGAGGGCAGACGGACGGTAGCCATGCCGTTCTCCTTCGCCATCAGCTGTGCTGCGACGCCTGCGGAACGAACGAGCTGTGCGCCCTTGCCGGGGTAAAGCTCGATGTTGTGGATAACGGTACCAACGGGAATGTTTGCCAGAGGCAGAGCATTGCCGGGCTTGATGTCGGAAGCTGCGCCTGCGACTACCTTGTCGCCGGTCTTGAGTCCGACGGGAGCCAGGATGTAGCGACGCTCGCCGTCAGCGTACTCGACAAGTGCGATGAATGCGCTGCGGTTGGGGTCGTACTCAAGGCGGAGGACCTCGCCCTCGACGTCCAGCTTATTGCGCTTGAAGTCGATGACACGGTACTTCTGACGGTTGCCGCCGCCCTTATGGC
>CAVDMS010000129.1:0-2279 GCA_963610045.1 Bacteroidaceae bacterium | reverse complement strand
CAATATCGGCAACAGCAGCAGCGGCAGAAGCATCGCGCAGTCTCGGCGGCTGCGGAGCTTTATCGGGCAAATACCGTATGCCGGCGCCCTGTTATTCCGCTTTGCGCATAATATCAGCGCAAGCCAATACACGGTCAGCAGTGCAAGCGTAAGCACATACGCTTCTGTCTGCGGGAGCCCGAGCCATTGCACTGTAAGAAATATCAGACCATATGGGACGAGCCACAGCAGCCTCATCAGCTTTCCCGTCCTTTCTGTCAGGATGCAGACACAGTTCTATTGATTATATATCAATTTGACCATATATGCAAATAGTTTCTTATTTAGCTGAAAATGGGGTAAGTTCTGCCGAAATTGCGACGATCCGTTTGACGACGGCGACATAATTTGATAAACTATAAGAGTTGAAAAGCACAGGTATAGACCCGCAAAATTGAAAGGAGCGGAAATATGCAAACCTTGCAGGAATACAAATGCCCCTGCTGCGGCGGCGCAATAGCCTTTGACAGCACATTGCAGAAAATGAAGTGTCCCTACTGCGACACCGAGTTTGACATGGAAACGCTGGCAAGCTATGACGCAGGCCTTAACAGCGAGCAGGACAGCATGGAATGGGAGACCTCCGCCGGTACGCAGTGGCAGGAGGGCGAAGCGGACGGACTGCGTACCTATGTGTGCAAGTCCTGCGGCGGCGAGATAGTCGGCGACGAGAACACGGCTGCGACCTCGTGTCCCTTCTGCGGAAACCCCGTCGTGATGATGGGGCAGTTCTCCGGTGCGCTGAAGCCCGACCTCGTGATACCGTTTAAGCTGGATAAAAACGCTGCAAAGGCGGGGCTTATGCAGCATTTAAGCGGCAAGCGCCTGCTGCCTAAGATCTTTAAGGACCAGAACCACATCGACGAGATCAAGGGCGTTTACGTTCCGTTTTGGCTGTTTGACACCGATGCTGATGCGCAGGTGCGCTACCGCACGACGAAGGTCAGGGTCTGGAGCGACAGCAAGTACGACTACACCGACACCAGCCACTTCCTCGTAAACCGCAGCGGCAGCGTATCTTTCGAGCATATTCCAGTGGACGGCTCCTCCAAAATGCCGGACGATCTGATGGAGTCCATCGAGCCGTTCAATTTCTCCGCCGCCGTGGATTTTCAGACGGCGTATCTTGCGGGCTATCTTGCCGACAAATACGACGTCGGCGCAGAACAGAGCATCGAACGTGCAAACGAGCGTGTTAAGAGGTCAACGGAGGAGGTCTTTGCCTCGACCGTACATGGCTATCAGACCGTCGTCACCGAGAGCAGCAGCATCCGTCTGCACGGCGGCAAGGCAAAGTACGCCCTGTACCCGGTGTGGATATTGAACACCACATGGCAGGGCAAGAAGTACACCTTCGCCATGAACGGGCAGACGGGCAAATTCGTCGGCGATCTGCCGGTTGACAAATCGGCGGCGACCAAATGGACACTGGGACTGTCGGCGGTACTGAGCGCTGCTGCCTATGGCGCAGCGTGGCTGATGCACCTCATCGGGATGCTGTAAGGAGGCGTGAGATGAAAAAGAGAATTATCGCAATAATATTTGCATTCGTCTTCTGCTTCTGCGCAGCGGCTCCCGCTTTTGCAAGCGATTCGGACGGCTTTGCCGACGAATACTACCGCTTAAACGACTTGGCGGACATTCTCAGCGACAGTGAGGAAGATGAGCTTCTCGCAACGCTCGACGAGATAAGCGTGCGCCAGAAGATGGACGTGACGATCGCCATTGTGGACGATCTTAACGGCTACGGCTCCGCAACCGAGTGTGCCGACGATATCTATGACGGGCTGAACTACGGCTATGGCGATGACAGGGACGGCATCCTGCTCCTCTTATCCATGGAGGGCCGTGACTGGGCTATATCCACCTGCGGCTACGGCATTACGGTGTTTACCGACGCAGGCTGTGACTACATAGTCGAGCAGATGAAGGACGACCTGTCCGACGGCAATTATTTTGATGCCTTCAACACCTACGCAAGCCTGTGCGACGAGTTTATCACGCAGGCGAGAGAGGGCAGCCCCTACGACGTGGACAGTCTTCCCCGTGAGCCGCTGTCGTTTATTTGGATCCCGATCTCTGTTGGCATCGGCGTAACCTTGGCGCTGATCGTTGTCGGCGTGATGAAGAGCAAGCTCAAGACCGTGCGCTTCCAGACGGCGGCAAACAGCTACATGAAGAAGGGCAGCCTTGCGCTCACGGAGAGCAGCGACCTGTTCCTCTACCACACCGTGACACGC
>CAVDMS010000128.1:0-2311 GCA_963610045.1 Bacteroidaceae bacterium | reverse complement strand
GAAATGATAAACAGCGGCAAAGCGACCTTCTACATCGGCTTTGACCCTACCGCCGATTCGCTGCACGTCGGTCATTTTATGGCGCTTTGCCTTATGAAGCGCTTGCAGATGGCGGGCAACAAGCCCGTTGTTCTCGTCGGCGGCGGCACGGGAATGGTCGGCGACCCCTCCGGCAGAACGGATATGCGCAGCATGATGACCGTAGAGACCATTCAGCACAACTGCGACTGCTTTAAAAAGCAGATGGAGCGCTTTATCGACTTCGGACCCGACAAGGCGATAATGGTCAACAACGCAGACTGGCTCTTAAAGCTCAATTACGTTGAGCTTCTGCGTGAGGTCGGCGCCTGCTTCTCCGTCAATAATATGCTCCGTGCCGAATGCTACAAGCAGCGCATGGAGAAGGGACTCAGCTTCCTTGAATTTAACTACATGATAATGCAGAGCTACGACTTCTACTACCTGTTCCAGCACTACGGCTGCAATATGCAGTTCGGCGGCAACGACCAGTGGAGCAATATGCTCGGCGGCACAGAGCTTATCCGCCGCAAGCTGGGCAAGGACGCTCACGCCATGACCATAACGCTCCTCCTAAACTCCGAGGGCAAAAAGATGGGCAAAACGGCATCCGGTGCGGTTTGGCTCGACCCGAACAAGACCAGCCCCTTTGACTTCTACCAGTACTGGCGCAACGTAAACGACGACGACGTTTTAAAGTGCATCCGTATGCTGACCTTCCTGCCGCTTGAGCAGATAGACGAGATGGAGTCTTGGGAGGGCAGCCAGCTCAACCGTGCAAAGGAGATCCTTGCATACGAGCTTACCGCACTTGTTCACGGTGAGGAGGAAGCCAAGAAAGCCGAGGAAGCCGCAAAGGCGCTGTTCGGCGGCGGCGCAGACGACAGCAATATGCCGAGTACCGAGCTTTGCGCCGACGATCTTTCCGACGGTAAGCTCGACATTATGACCGCTCTTGTAAAATCCGGTCTGTGTGCGTCTAAGTCCGAGGCGAGACGAAATATCACGCAGGGCGGAGTCAGCGCAAACGACGTTAAGATCACCGACATTTCCGTCTCCTTTACCGTGGACGAGCTTAAAGCCGGCGTCATTCTTCGCCGTGGCAAGAAAAATTACAATAAACTTGTGCTGATTTGAGGTGTTATAAATGTCAATTGAAAAAGGCCGTGCATATTTCCGTCAGTTCGGCATGGAGGACAGGGTAAGGGAGTTTACCGTCTCCAGCGCAACGGTCGAGCTTGCGGCTCTCGCTCTCGGAGTCGAGGGCGCACGCATTGCAAAAACGCTGTCCTTTAAGAGCGGCGACGGCTGCATACTCATCCTTGCTGCCGGCGATGCGAGGATCGACAACCACAAGTTCAAGGAAAAGTTCCACATGAAAGCGAAAATGCTCACTCCCGACGAGGTCCTCAGGCTCGTGGGTCATCCCGTAGGCGGGGTGTGCCCGTTCGGAATAAACGAGGGTATCGACGTATACCTTGACGACAGCCTCAAGCGCTTCGAGACCGTTTTCCCCGCAGTAGGCAGTCCGAGCAGCGCAATAGAGCTTAACCTTGACGAGCTGTTTAAGTATTCAAACGCCGTCGAATGGATCGACGTGTGCAAGCTGCCCGAAGCATCCGAATAAAAAATAAGCGGAAAGCAAATGCTTTCCGCTTATTTTTTATTCGTTACCAGAAGTAGTAGAAGTTCCACTCGTAGACTTCTTCGTAATTTTCATAGAAGCCAGTGTCTTCATCCCAATCGGATGCGTCCGAATACTTGCCGATCATCTCGTTTCCGTCATATTCATATGTGATCTCATACCAATAGCCGCTTTCATATGTTGTTCTTTCGCTTAATATTCTGCCAAAGAAATCGTATTCATATTCGGTCTCTGATTCTATTTCGCCGTCCTCAAGCTCTTGGATCAACTCTCTGTGCTTGTCATATACATCGGTAGCTAACAGTGTACCGTCTTCGTCATATAATTCGTAATACCAAAGACCGTCTTCCTTATACGCTTTAACTTCGTAGCTTGTTTTGTATGTCTCGCCTTCGCTGCCGTTTCCGTCGGAATATATAGTCTTGCTCGTAAAAGCCGTCATATTATGCTTTCCGTCGTATTCATATGTAATGACGCTCTTATTATATAGGGTTCCGTCGTCGTTGTAATGGTACACCGTTTTCTTTGTCCAGTCCCCGTTGCTGTCAAATTCTCTTTCGATTTTCATCGAAATCACACCATCGGAATACATACAAACTTCGGTAACCTGCATAACGTGATTTCCGAAAATGTTCGTGACGAAGAACA
>CAVDMS010000127.1:0-2610 GCA_963610045.1 Bacteroidaceae bacterium | reverse complement strand
GTTCATGGCTCCCTCTGACGAGGGAGCTGTCGGCGTAAGCCGACTGAGGGAGAGATTTCTTTAAGCCTTCGGCATGTAGCGGAACAGGAGCATACCACCTATCATCAGCGCAAGCCCCGCATATTTCGTCCACGAAAAGGCGAGCTTTTCGCTCCCCATAAGCCCGAATGCGTCGATGAGCGCCGCAACCAGAAGCTGCGATATGAGTATGACCGATATCGCCACCGTCGTGCCGAGGCTCTTTATGCCGAGCATTACGGTCAGCGTTATGACGATGCCCAAAACGCCGCCGAGCCAGTAGAGCTTATTCACCTGCCCAAGCTCGGTGAAGCTTCCGTCACGGTGAAACAGCAGCACCGCCGCCGCAAGCAGGAAGGCGGTCCCCTGAACGAACACGTTCGCCTCCGTGTTGCCGATGCCCTCGCCGAGGCGGGTGTTCATGACGCCCTGAACGCTCATCGCCATTCCCGCAACTATGCTGAAAACTATTCCCCAAAGCACGAAAATCCCTCCCGAAAATTTGCTGCGGCTCTTGCTAATCCGCAATTTGTGTGATAAAATCCGCATATAGAATACATTCGCCCGTCTGTGGCGGACCAAACGGAGGATATGCGCCAATGAACCCCTTGAAGCCGAAATATTATCTCGTGGAAGCGAGCGCTCTGCCGGAGGTCTTTGTGAAGGTGACGGAAGCGAAGTCGCTTCTCGAAACCGGAGAAGCACGCACGGTCGCCGAGGCGGTGGACAGGGTCGATCTCAGCCGCAGCGCTTTTTATAAGTACAAGGATGCGATAGCGCCCTTCCGTGACCTGCGCCGCGACTCCATCATGACCTTCCACGTCATGCTGCACGACAAGCCCGGTATGCTTGCCTCCGTGCTTTCTATTTTTACCGAATCGAGGGCGAATATTCTCACGATAAATCAGAGCATTCCCGCAAACGGCGTCGCTCTCGTCACCGTGTCCGTCACGGCGGAAAACCTCATCGTCAGCTCCGACGAGCTGCTGGCAAATCTCCGCAGCGTTCCCGGAGTTATAAACGTCGATATAATGGCGGGATAAGACCCATCCGAATATAATGAAGCAGACACTGGGCGGACTCAGATAAAGATAAGCCGCCCTGTAAAAAGTCTTTTGCCCCGTGGCTACGTTGAAAATGCTCGAAATATATCTCCATTATTCCTGCGCTTTTCGCCTTGCCACAGAACAAAATCCGATTTTACAGGGTGCATGGCAGTTTTGAGCAAGATATTTTACGTTCAGACAAAATAACAAAATCTCGGCAATACTTTGTGTATTACTGAGATTTTTTATGAAGTATGGGCGGAAAAGATCTGCTCAAAACCGACTTATCCTTATCTGAGTCCGCCCTAAGGTCTGCTTCATTTTTAATTTGGAGGAAAACAATGCTGATAGTACAGAAATTCGGCGGCAGCTCGCTTGCAAACGCCGAAAGGATCAGAGCGGCGGCAGGCATCATCGCCCGCACTCTGAGCGCCGGACATACGCCGGTCGCAGTACTGTCTGCCGGAGGCGGCTCAACGGATATGATGATTTCCGGGGCGAAGGAGCTGAGCTCGTCGCCGCCAAAGCGTGAGATGGACGTTTTGCTCTCCACGGGGGAGCTTAAAAGCGTGGCGCTCATGTCCATGCAGCTTGAGAGCATGGGGATACCGGCGATCTCGCTTTCCGGACGGCAGGCAGGCATACGCACCGATTCGGTTTTCGGCGACGCCCGCATCGAGGACATCGACACACGCAGGATACGCCGTGAGATCGCCCTCGGCAGAGTGGTTGCGGTCGCAGGCTTTCAGGGGATAAGCGGCGGCGACGACATAACGACGCTCGGCAGGGGCGGCTCCGACACCAGCGCCGCAGCGCTGGCGGCTGCGCTCGACGCCGACAGGTGCGAGATATATTCCGACGTGGACGGGATCTACACCGCCGACCCCCGTCTCGTCCCGAACGCAAAAAAGCTCTACCGGATAGACTACCTCTCCATGCTGCGCCTGAGCCGCAGCGGTTCGCAGGTGCTGCATGAAAAGGCGGTGGAGATCGCCATGCTGCGGCGTGTGCCGATGCTCATGCTCTCAAGCTTCTGCGAGTCCGAGGGAACGCTCATGAGCGCCGACACCCCCGCTCCGCCGTTTTGCGGCATAACGAGGGATAAGACGCAGAACAAGATAACGCTCGTCGGAAGCGAGGTGGGCTTTGACTCCTTGGCGGAGATGCTCTCCGTACTGGCGGATGCGGACATATCCTCCGTTCCGGCAAACTTTGAGCCGGGCGAGGCGGCGGTCTTTACCTCGGAGGCTGATCTCTTGCCCGCACTTCGCATCCTGCACTCCCACTTCTTCGGCTGAAAAACAAAAAAATGCGCTTTGAGCGAAATATTTTTCGTTCAGGCAAAATAACAAAATCTCGGCAATACTTTGTGTATTACCGAGATTTTTTATGAAGCATGGGTGGAAAAGATCCGCTCAAAGTTTATTCCGAGACCGTGTACAGCGCCCGAAAGTAGCCCCGCTTTTCCATAAGCTGACGGGAGCCGAACCCCTGTCGGTTTTGACGGGCGGATTTTCGCCCGTGCGGCGTTAAATCCCTTGACAAT
>CAVDMS010000126.1:0-2684 GCA_963610045.1 Bacteroidaceae bacterium | reverse complement strand
AGCCGAGGATCATATCCTGAGTGGGAACGGTGACGGGGTGTCCGTCCTGCGGACGGAGCAGGTTGTTTGCCGAGAGCATGAGTATGCGTGCCTCCGCCTGAGCTTCGGCGCTCAGAGGAACGTGGATCGCCATCTGGTCGCCGTCGAAGTCGGCGTTGTATGCGGTACATACCAACGGGTGGAGCTTGAGAGCTCTGCCTTCGACGAGGATAGGCTCAAACGCCTGAATACCGAGACGGTGCAGCGTAGGCGCACGGTTGAGCAGCACGGGATGCTCCTTAATAACGACCTCAAGTGCGTCCCACACCTCGGTGCGCTGCTTATCTACCATCTTCTTTGCGGACTTGATGTTGTTCGCAACGCCGTCCTCAACGAGCTTCTTCATAACGAAGGGACGGAACAGCTCTATCGCCATTTCCTTGGGAACGCCGCACTGATAGATCTTCAGATCGGGGCCCACGACGATAACGGAACGTCCGGAATAGTCAACACGCTTGCCGAGCAGGTTCTGGCGGAAGCGTCCCTGCTTGCCCTTGAGCATATCGGACAGGGATTTGAGCGCACGGGAGTTTGCACCCGTTACGGCACGTCCCCTACGGCCGTTGTCGATAAGCGCATCGACCGCTTCCTGAAGCATACGCTTCTCGTTGCGCACGATGATGTCGGGCGCATTGAGCTGTATAAGTCTCTTGAGACGGTTGTTGCGGTTTATTACGCGGCGGTACAGGTCGTTTAAGTCGGAGGTGGCAAATCTGCCGCCGTCGAGCTGTACCATGGGGCGGATCTCGGGCGGGATAACCGGCAGGATGTCAATGATCATCCATTCGGGCTTGTTTCCGCTCTGGCGGAACGCCTCGACTACCTCAAGACGCTTTACGAGCTTTGCCTTCTTCTGACCCGATGCGCTATTGAGCTCCTCACGAAGCTGAGCGGAAAGCTTCTCGCAGTCGATTTGCTGAAGGAGCTTCTTTATTGCTTCGGCGCCCATGCCAGCTTCGAAGTCGTCCTCATACTTTTCACGCATATCGCGATACTCTTTTTCGCTGAGTATCTGGCACTTTTCAAGCGGAGTGAAGCCGGGGTCTATCACTATATAATTTGCAAAGTACAGAACCTTTTCGAGGATCCTCGGCGTGAGGTCAAGCAGGAGACCCATACGGCTGGGGATACCCTTGAAGTACCAGATGTGCGACACGGGAGCCGCAAGCTCGATGTGTCCCATGCGTTCACGGCGAACCTTGCTCTTGGTAACTTCAACGCCGCAGCGGTCACAGACCTTGCCCTTGTAGCGGATCTTCTTGTACTTGCCGCAGTGGCACTCCCAGTCCTTGGTGGGTCCGAATATCCGCTCGCAAAACAGTCCGTCACGTTCGGGCTTCAGCGTGCGGTAGTTGATGGTCTCCGGCTTGGTCACTTCGCCGGACGACCACGAAAGGATCATTTCAGGGGAGGCAATGCCTATTTTAATGGCGTCAAACGGTGTATAACTCATAATTACTCGTCCTCCTCGCTGTCAAAGTCAAAGCCGTCGAAGCCGAAGTCATCGTCCTCGGGTTCGGGCACGTTCTCAACGGTGTAGCCCTCGCTTGCAAAATCGTCGTCGCTGAAGTCGTTGTACACCTCATCCTTCATGCCGGGGATGAAATCGTCATCATCGTCCTCTTTAAGCTCGATCTCGCCGCCGTCCTTGTCAAGAACGCGGACGTCAAGGCACAGAGACTGAAGCTCTTTAACGAGAACCTTGAAGGATTCCGGCACGCCGGGCTCGGGGATATTATTGCCCTTTACGATGCTCTCGTAGGTGCGTACACGACCGGTAACGTCGTCGGACTTGACCGTGAGTATTTCCTGAAGGGTATGCGCGGCGCCGTATGCCTCAAGCGCCCAAACTTCCATTTCGCCGAAGCGCTGACCGCCGAACTGAGCCTTGCCGCCCAAAGGCTGCTGAGTAACGAGGCTGTACGGTCCGGTGGAGCGGGCATGGATCTTATCGTCAACGAGGTGGTGCAGCTTGAGGAAGTAGACCCAACCGACGGTAACGTCGTTGTCAAACTTCTCGCCGGTACGACCGTCGTAAAGCACGCTCTTGCCGTCCTCACGCAGTCCCGCCTGACGCAGCGTTGCGCGGATGGTCTCCTCGTTTGCGCCGTTGAATATCGGGGTGGCGACCTTCCAACCGAGCGCCTGGGCAGCGTAGCCGAGGTGAACCTCAAGCACCTGTCCGATGTTCATACGGGAAGGAACGCCCAGGGGGTTAAGCACTATATCGAGCGGAGTGCCGTCGGGCAGATAGGGCATATCCTCTCTCGGAAGGATGCGGGATACGACGCCCTTGTTGCCGTGGCGTCCCGCCATCTTGTCGCCCACGGAGATCTTGCGCTTCTGGGCGATGTAAACACGGACGACCTGATTTACGCCGGGGCTCATCTCGTCGCCGTTTTCACGGGTGAAGACCTTTACATCAACTATGATGCCGCTTTCGCCGTGAGGCACCTTCAGCGAGGTGTCACGGACCTCTCTCGCCTTCTCGCCGAAGATGGCGCGGAGCAGACGCTCCTCTGCGGTGAGGTCGGTCTCGCCCTTTGGCGTTACCTTGCCGACGAGAATGTCTCCGGCACGGACCTCTGCGCCGACGCAGATAATGCCTCTCTCGTCGAGGTACTTAAGTGCATCGTCGCCGACGC
>CAVDMS010000125.1:0-2833 GCA_963610045.1 Bacteroidaceae bacterium | reverse complement strand
TTTAACCGTATTTGTTTTGCTCAGGGCATATACATTCCCGTTTACGGCGCCGACCTGACCCTCGTCCAAAATACCCATATAATAAGCCGAGCTTGTCATGGACATTCCGAAGCAGTGGCCATATCGTGAGTCTGTGTCACCGAAATTGGGAAAGCTGTAGGTCTCCTCTCCGAGATTGTAGATACCAACGCCAAAATGCTTGGTTGCGCCGTCTATCCCTCCGTTGTAGCTTTCAAACTGGATCTGACTCCATTCTTGTTTGGTTCCGTCGTAGTACACATCCGTCAGACTGTTGCAGCCGTGAAAAGCATATTTTCCAATGGTTTTTACGCTGCGTGGAATATTGATGCTTGTAAGACTTTTGCAGCATTGAAATGAGGAATCGCCAATGACAGTAACCGAATCGGGTATCTTCACTTCTTTCAGGCTGCTGCATCCGTCAAACATTGCATAACTTATTTTTTCTATGCCGTTTGGAAGTGTCACTTTCGTCAATTCGGTGCAGCCTATGAACAGACCCCACTCCATACTCTTAACGCTGTCGGGTATGTCCGAACTGGAGAGATTTGTGCAGTTAGAAAAAGCAAAGCGCCCAATACTTGTGACGCTGTCGGGTATGAGTATAACAGCCAATTCATTATCGCCCGAAAACGCATATGCGCCTATGCTCGTAACGCCGTCGGGGATCTGATAGATGATCTCATATTGATGGACTTCACTGCGCAAAAGGCAGGTCTTGTCTTTATTAAAGAGCGCCCTGTTATATACGCAGTAATTGGGGTTGTTTTCCGCAACATTGATCGTCGAAAGATTGCTGCAATAAGCAAATGCTCCGTCACCGATATGCGTCACGCTTGCAGGTATGCTTACGCTATTCAAAGCGCCGCAACCACTAAATGCATATTCTCCAATGCTTGTAACGCTGTTCGGTATTATAATTTGCTCCAACTTGTCACAGCTCGAAAATGCGCTCTTTCCAATGCTTATAAGGCTTGCGGGAAGCGTTATATCGGACAAAACACGGCAGGAGCCAAAAGCAGCATCACCGATACTCGTTATACCGTTGCGCAGAACGACATTCGACAATACCCAACATTCGAAGAACGCATAATCACCTATGCTTGTCACGGTGTCGGCTATATCTACTTGCGTCAAAGCCCCGAAGTCATAGAACGCATAAGTGCTGATACTCGTTACACCGCTCTTTACGACAACGGTTTTGATCTGCTCGGCATAGTCAAACCACGGAGTTCTGTTGTCTAAATAATAGTAATTATAGTCATGCATTTCTCCCGTTCCGCTGATGGTGAGAGTGCCGTCGCTGTCTAAGGTCCATGTGAGGTTGTTGCCCTGCGCACCGCAGGTGCCGCTTGCAACGATGTCTGCTGCAAAGACGGACGTCGGCAGCAGCGTACATATCAGCAGTACCGCTAAAATAAATGAAACAATACGCTTTTTCATCTCTGTCTCATCAATTAAATTATAACATTAACCGATATTGGTTAATGTTAGCATACATCATTTTCGGTTAACATTCAAGTGTGAAGTGAGGCGGAAATGATGATTTCTTACGAAAAACTTTGGGAGACGATGAAGAAAAAGGGCGTGACGCAGTATGCGCTCATTAAAACGCACGGCGTAAGCCCCGCTCAGATAACAAGGCTCAAGCGCAACGAAAGCGTCAGCACGCACACGATAGACGTGTTTTGCCGCATCCTCGACTGCAATGTCGAGGACATAATGCAGTATATAAAAGACTGAGGCGTACAGGTTCCCTGTACGCCTCAGTCTTTTCATTTATAACACTGCGCCGCAGACAGCGGGGAGCCGTCCGTATTTTCAGCGCAGTGCGCCCTGCTTTTGACGCAGACTCAGGCAGTCGGCGATCATTGCGATGAATTCTGAATTTGTCGGCTTGCCTTTGATGTTCGACACGGTGTAGCCGAAGAACTTCTGCAAAACCTCGATGTCGCCTCTGTCCCATGCGACCTCGATCGCATGGCGGATCGCACGCTCCACACGGGAGGGCGTCGTGTTGAACTTGTGGAAAAATGCCGTACGCTAAAGCAAACGATCAGTCTGCGAATCGGTTGGACTAAACACGACCAATCAGTGGATGTGATTTAGTTATATCTCAATAGTAGCAGACTATCGGGATTATGCGTCTTGTTGTTCTGCGTCTAATTTAAACTTCTCATCTATCTCTTTTGCACATTCTTCTAACTCCGCCATCTTAATAAACAGGAGTTCTGAAAGGTAGTGGTGTACACGGGATATTGCAACATCATTATCTCCAAGCAGTGAGAAAATTTCTTCAATGTCCTCAATTTCAAATCTGAAGCAGTCTATATTTCTCCAATCTCCATACCTTTCATTAAGAGCTTTTTTGCAGAGCTTGACCATGTTTGCCGCCTCTTTGAGGCCGACTTCGGCCAAAATATCGTCTTCAAGTACCTTTGTCTTTGCATAATTCAGGCCTTTAAAAATGTCCACCATTTTCTCGTCTTTAAATTTCTCCAAGTGTTTTCTCCATTCTTCATCAAGCAGGTCGCATATCTCAGTGAGGATCGACTGGATGCTTTTACTTTGTTCTTCAATGCATTTGCGCATATCGACATGCTCTTCCTCGAACGCAAAATTATTGGTATCCTTGTATATCGCATATCTGAAACCGTCTTTGTGCATCGAAATTTGCGTGATCTGAACATATGATAGGTTGCAGCCATCCTTGTGATTTCGGCCGGTAGGATGCCCTGTTGCGTCGTTTCTTATCTCCCTGATTTTATACAAAGCAGGGTACTCTTTGCGGAAGTTTATATTCTTATTCAGCAGA
>CAVDMS010000124.1:0-2935 GCA_963610045.1 Bacteroidaceae bacterium | reverse complement strand
GGGAATCGAACCCACGTATCCAGCTTGGAAGGCTGGTGTTCTACCATTGAACTACGCCCGCACGGGCGCTCCCTATGTTCAGCTTTAAGATAATACCAGTTTCAAAGCCGATTGTCAATATTTTTGCCCGATTTTTTTCGTTTTGAAGCTTCAATTTGTAAATTTTCCTTTAATGACGCAGCTTTCGTCCGCCTTCGCCCGCATTACTTATAATATATCGCTTGAAAAATACCGTCCCGTGCTATATAATTTCCCTGTATTTTTTCATCGGAGGTTATATTTTTTATGGTTGAAATGACTTTTAGGGTCGGAGATATCGACTACGATAAGACCATCGACAAGTTCCTGCCGGATATAATGAAGATCCTCCAGGAGGGCGAGGGTACCAATATAATTGTACGCAAGGCCGTTTCCGCAAAGCCTGAGCTTGCAATGAAGCTCATTAAGGGCGTCGTTTCTGCGATGAGCCAGTCCCAGAAGGATGCGCTCACCGTCAAATTCCTCAACATGAAGGCGGCCGACATTTGCAGAAAGCTCAACCACTACACCTCGACGTCGGGTCTCGACCTCGTGCTGACCGACGCCGTGGCGTTCAAAAAGTAAATTCAAAGGAGGAACGACCGTGAGCAAGCCCATACTGAAGCGCAGTGAGGTCGCCGAAAAGGACACCTGGAACCTCGGCGATATTTTTGAAAGTGACGAGCTTTGGCGCAGCGAATACGAAAATCTCAAAGCCGCACCCGAAAGCATCCTCAAGTACAGGGGCAGACTCGGTGAAAGCGCCGGGATGCTGCTCGGCTACTTCCGTCTGAGCGACGAAGTCTCCGTCCGCCTCGGCAAGCTGTACGGCTACGCAAGCTGCAAGGGTGACGAGGACACCGGCAACAGCTTCTATCAGGATATGCGCAGTAAGGCGATGAGCGTGTACGTTGCGATCGGCAGCGCAAACGCCTTTGCCGTGCCTGAGATCATGAGCATCCCCGACGAGACCCTCGACAAATTCTACGCCGAGTGTCCCGATCTTGAGAACTATCGCCGCAGCATCTATCAGATGCGCCGCAGAAAGGAACACATCCTGTCCCCCGAATGCGAGACGCTGCTTGCCTCCGCAGGCGAGATGGCGGATTCGCCGGACAGCATCGGCAGCGTTTTCAGAAACGCAGACCTCAAGTTCCCCGACGTTGTGGACGCAGACGGTGTGGCGCACCCGCTGACCGGCGGCAGCTTTGTTCCGCTGCTCGAAAGCTCCGACGTGAACCTTCGCAAAAAGACCTTCGAGACCTATTACGATCGCCTCGGTGAGTTCAAAAATACTATCGCCGCAACGCTTGACGCTCAGTTTAAGCAGCTGAGATTCTTCGCCGGAGCGAGGAAGTATTCCTCCACTCTGGAAGCGGCGCTTGATGCGACCGAGGTCCCCGTGAGCGTTTACATGAACCTCATCGAAGCGGTCCACGCCAACATGGACAAGATGTACCGCTACGTTGCCCTGCGCAAGAAGCTGCTCGGCGTTTCCGAGCTTCATATGTACGACGTGTACACGCCCATCGTGTCCGACGCCGCAACGGAGATAAGCTTCGAGCAGGCGAAGGAGACCGTGCTTGAGGCGCTTGCCGTCCTCGGCGACGACTACGTTGCCATGCTCAAGGAGGGCTTTGAGAACCGTTGGATCGACGTTTACGAGAATGTCGGCAAGCGTGGCGGAGCCTACTCCTCCGGCGCCGCACGTCCGCACCCCTATGTCCTGCTCAACCACAAGGACAACCTCGACTGCCAGTTCACCCTTGCGCACGAGATGGGTCATGCGCTGCACAGCTACCTGACCTGCCGCAACCAGCCCATATGCACCGCCGACTATGTGATATTCGTCGCAGAGGTCGCCTCCACCTGCAACGAGGTGCTGCTCATGCGTCACCTCCTCGGCAAGACGCAGGACAAGAAGGAGCGTGCGTATCTCATAAACCACTTCCTTGACCAGTTCAAGGGAACGGTCTACCGCCAGACGATGTTTGCGGAGTTTGAGCTTGAGATGGGCAGAATGAGCGAAGCTGGCGAGTCCCTCACCGCCGACGCACTGTGCGCAAAGTACCTTGAGCTCAACAAGCTGTACTTCGGACCCGACATGGTGTCCGACGACGGCATAGCGCTTGAGTGGGCGAGAATACCGCACTTCTTCTACAACTACTATGTGTTCCAGTATGCGACCGGCTTCTCCGCCGCAGTTGCGATAGCGAACCGCATACTCAAGGAGGGCGAGAGCGCCGTCAAGGATTACAAGCGCTTCCTCTCCGGCGGATGCAGCACCGATCCCATT
This sequence comes from Bacteroidaceae bacterium, assembly GCA_963610045.1. GTDB lineage: Bacteria > Bacillota > Clostridia > Oscillospirales > Oscillospiraceae > F23-B02. Next base: position 621 of record CAVDMS010000124.1, on the reverse strand, counting down.
TCGCTGCTGAAGATCGCAGGCGTTGACATGAGTACGCCGCAGCCCGTAAACGAGGCGCTGTCCCTCTTCGGCGAGCTGATCGACGAGATGGAAGAGCTGATGAAGTAAAAAATATTAAAATCACCGTATCGGCAGATACGGTGATTTTTAAACGAACGGCGGATAAGCGGCACACTTAATGTCTTTTGCCGGACAAAACACTCGCCTTTCTCATACAGTGAGCGTAAGACAAACTATGCACCTAATGCTTTCCGACAGCGAAAAACGACCTCCACACTCATGCCTCCCTCTGACGAGGGAGGTGTCAAAATCGTCAGATTTTGACGGAGGGAGAGATGACGTAGAATCCCGCAACGCATTGAAATTGCAAGGGAAATCCGACGTTTTCTCTCCCTCAGTCAGCTTACGCTGACAGCTCCCTCGTCAGAGGGAGCCATGAATCGGTGCAAATTTTGCTGCGGCAAAAAGAACGAGCTGCCAAGCAATTTTTAGGCGAGGAAGCCAAGCATTACTGCTCATCTTGAAGCCTTACCGCCGATGCAAAGCGACCGCCGCACTCATGCCTCCCTCTGACGAGGGAGGTGTCAAAACCGTCAGGTTTTGACGGAGGGAGAGAAGACG
>CAVDMS010000123.1:0-3088 GCA_963610045.1 Bacteroidaceae bacterium | reverse complement strand
CACGGGCGGAAATCCGCCCGTCAAAACCGACAGGGGTTCGACTCTCGTCAGCTTAAAATTCAATTCTATTTTCGGAGGGACGGTATGAATGGCATTATAAAAAAGATAAAATCCCGAAAGGCTGTCGTGTCGGGTGTGGCGCTCGTGCTTTTTGTGGCGCTGATATTTTGGGCGGTGAACAGCCCCGCAGTCGTAGGCGCCGCCGCAGGCGACAGAGAGCTTCCCATCTACTGCGTGCAGCGTGAGGATAAGGTCGTTGCGCTCTCCTTCGACGCCGCATGGGGCAATGAGGACACGCAGCAGCTTATCGACATTCTCGCAAGGTATAAGATAAACACGACCTTCTTCGTCGTCGGCACATGGGTCGATAAGTACCCCGACTCCGTCAAGGCGCTGCACGACGCCGGCAACGAGGTGATGAGCCACTCCGACGATCACGCTCACTTTGCAAGCCTCAGCGCCGATCAGATAAAGGAGAACATAAACACCAGCAACGACAAGATCGAAGCCGTGACCGGCGTAAGACCCACCCTCTTCCGCTGCCCCTACGGTGAGTACAACGACACGGTCATCTCGACCGTAAACGGCATGGGCATGACCGCTATCCAGTGGGACGTCGACAGTCTCGACTGGAAGGGGCTGAGTGCGGATGAGATCAGTGAGCGTGTACTTAAGAACGTCAAGTCCGGCAGCATAATCCTGTTCCACAATGCCGCCGAAAACACGCCAGAAGCGCTGCCGAAGATCATCGAGGGACTCATTGCCGACGGCTACACCATAGTCCCTGTTTCGCAGATACTTCTCAGCGGCGACTACACTATCGACAACACGGGTATGCAGTGTGCGCTCAAAGGCTCAAAGGAGCGGTAAAATTTAAAAAAGCATTGGAAATACACAGTATTTCCAATGCTTTTTTGTATGCATTTATCTTGCTCTGAGGATCTCGTCTCTGACGTCGCCGAGGATCTCTCTTACGCTGCACAGACCGTCCTTGCAGTCAAGCTCAATGGCGGAGGGCAGAAGATCGGGGTCAAGCTCAAGCTTCCGCATCGCCTTAACCGAGCCGCAGCTTTCCGGCTGTCCGCCGCCGCCGATGCAGCCGTTGGGACACGCCATGACCTCGACAAAGTCGTAGCTTGCCTCGCCGTCGGCTATCTTTTTGAGCAGCCCGTCGGCGTTAGCAAGTCCGTTTGCGACCGCAATGCGCAGCTCACCGTCAAAGCCGGTGGTGTCGCTTATCGCTCCGGCGGGGCAGCCGACCTTGCAGGTGCGGCAGCGGATGCACTTTTCGGGGTCGATGCTGTGCGCCTTCTTGGGGCTTCCGCTTATCGCCGAAACGGGGCAGCTTCGTGCGCACTTGGTGCAGCCGATGCACTTGTTCGGGTCGATGGTCAGGGTCACGGCGGGCTTAAGCTCACCGTCGCCGCTTACTCTCTCGAAGAATTTGTCCGGCTCCGTGTCGGGCAGGGACTGAAGCTTTATGCCGTACTCACGGATCATCGCAGCAAGCTCCTGAGTGCTTATCACGATGTCAACGAGCTTGCGTCCGTTCTTTGTAAGCTCAGGGCGCAGCGCCTCGGCTTTTGCGGCGGTACAGGACATGACCGCCACGGAAACTGCGTTCTCCTCCGGGAACTGCTTGCGGATAAGACCGCCGAGTATCGCCATGGGGGATGCCGCTGCCGAAAGCTCCGGCATAAGCTTCGGGTGCTTATTCTCAACATGATGCACCCATGCGGGGCAATAGGAGCTAAACATGGGAAGCTTTTTGCCGGACTTCATGCGCTCGGAAAGCTCACGGCTTTCCTCCTCAAGCGTCAGGAATGCGGAGTCTGCGGTGCTGTACACCTTATCCGCCCCCATGAGTCTGAGTGCGGAAACGACCTTCCCGCCGACCGACTGCACCGAGGGTATCTCAAACTCCTCGGCAAGTCCGACACGGACTGCGGGAGCGACCTGAACATAGACCTTCTTGTCGGGGTCAAGCAGAGCGTCCCAGAATCTGCGGGTGTCGTCCTTTACGGTGATGGCGCCGGTGGGACACACGGCTGCGCACTGACCGCAGCCGACGCAGTCGGTGTCGGCAAGCTTCATGCCAAAGCCGCAGGTGACCGCAGCGTTTGCACCTCGCCACGCAAGGTCGATTGCCGCAACGTCCTGAATGTTTTTGCACACTCTAACGCACTTTGCGCACAAAATGCACTTGGACGGGTCACGGATTATGGACGGCGAGGAGTCGTCAACGGGACCGGGATTCCAGTCTGCGGGCGCTCCCGCCTTTGCGCCGAAGCGCTTTGCATATGCCTGAAGCTTGCATCTTCCGCACTTTTTGCAGGAGTTGCACTCGGTCTGATGCGATTCGAGCATAAGCTCGATTATGCTTCTGCGGTATTCTCTGAGCTTTGCGGTATTGGTGCGGATACGCATATCCTCTTTCGGCTTCACGGTACAGGCGGTGACAATGGCGCCTCTTTCGTCCTCGACGATGCAAAGACGGCAGCCGCCGTAGGGCGCAAGGCTGTCGCAATAGCAGAGGTTGGGTATGTCAATGCCGTTATTCAGCGCAAGCTCCAGTATGTTTGATTCGTCTCCGATGCTGCATTTTACGCCGTCGATATACATTGTACTCATGGTCAAACCTCCTTAATGGCTTCCATGGGGCAGCCATCCTTGCAGTTGCGGCATCTCGTGCATTTGTCAAGGTCGATGGTGTGAACCTTTCTAAGCTTGCCGCTTATCGCTCCGACGGGGCAGTATGCGGCACACTTCGTGCAGCCGATGCACTTTTCGGGGTCTATCCTCAGCGTTACGAGCGCCTTGCAGATGTTTGCGGGACACTTCTTGTCAACGACGTGAGTCACATATTCCTCTCTGAAATACTTCAGCGTGCTGACGACGGGGTTCGTCGCCATCTTGCCGAGGCCGCACAGCGAGCAGTTGCGCACGAGGTCTGCGATCTTTTCCAGCTTGTCAAGATCCTCAAGCTCGCCCTCGCCCCTCGTTATGCGCTCAAGTATCGCCAGCATCTTGGGAATACCGTCACGGCAGGGGGTGCATTTGCCGCAGGACTCCTTCTTGGAGAAGTCGG
>CAVDMS010000122.1:0-3097 GCA_963610045.1 Bacteroidaceae bacterium | reverse complement strand
GGGCAGAAATCCGCCCGTCAAAACCGACAGGGGTTTGGCTCCCGTCAGCTCAAGGACGCAAAGCGTTTTGCGCCCGCACCGTTTAGGTAGCGGAGCAGAACGAGGTCTGCTATAATTAGCGCCGCATCGAAAATTATCATAATGTTTCGGGCGCTCATGCCGTTATCTATTAAAAGCCAACCGCCGACGCCCAACGCTGCAACGATGCCGAAGTCAAGCAGCATTGCAATAAGCACCGCCGGGTCACGCTTAATGGTCTGTGCGGGGTTTTCCCACGACAGATTCGGGTGACGGAGGTTCACGACGAGTCCCAAAACGCAGATGAGCGTCACCAAAAGCACGGGGAACAGCGCCGAAAGCACGGTGAGGACAAGCTCCGCCTTGACGGTCAGGAGCAGCGCCGCAACGCACAGCAGCACGGGCGGCATATACAGCCACAGGCTGACGCCGAGCTTTGCCCGCAGAATGCTCTGCGGTCTAACGGGGACGGTCTGGAGAAGCCACAGACTGCGCCCCTCCATGGACACGGCGGCGATGCTCGGCACGGAAACGGAGCCAAGCAATCCGATGATGAGCATACACAGCGGCAGAACATAGTCGCCTATCTCAGGCGCCATGACGCAAAGCACCTCGACAAAATACGACACGTCCTCCCTGTATATCAGCAGGGCTACGCCCGCCGCAAGGATGAATATTGCGCCCAAGCCGCAGTTAATTATATAAGTAGAGTTTGACAGGAAAAGCCGCCACTCCTTTCGGCGCAGCGCCGCCATGGGGCTTGAGACCTTCTGCCCGCGGTCAACGTACTTGACCTTCGCAGCGCCGCGCTTTGCGGTCGCAGTTTTGATGAAGGTCGCCGAGAGTATCGCATAGACGACGGCGAAGGGCAGCAGCTCGCAGAGAGCGGCAAGCAGCATCGACGACACGGAGCCGTCGGCGCAGGCGTCGCCTATCCAGCGGAAGAGGAACACGGAGTCGAGCCGCTCGGAGATGGCGTCGGCATTGTTGACGAGGTCCTCAATGATGCCGTTGAGCTGAGCAAAGAAGGCAAAGTATGCAACCAGGAATATGACGCTCAACACGGTCTCAAACAGCACCTTTTTGCGCATCTTCGACGATGCGGCCGCAAGCAGCCAGCCGAAGATCGACGACAGCGCCAGTGCAAGCAGGCTGAGCAGCAGTCCCGTGACGGCAAAGCCCACGATCGACAGTGCGGTAAAGGGCATCTGCCCATACCACGCAATGGCTGCGGGAATCATCACAACAAGTCCGAACACGAGGTTCACTATCTCAAGCGACACCATACGGCTGAGCAGGATGGTGCCGGGCTTTATCGGCATCGACAGCAGAAGGTCGTTGTCCTTTGCCTCGTAAAGCGTCGTTTTCGACGCAAACACCGAGAAAATGCACATCAGTGCAAACGCCATTATGTCCGTGTACACGAAGTAGAGCCAACCGTGGCCCATGCCGTACAGCACGGGAGCAAAGCTATTGAAGATCTGGTAGTAGGTGAAGATAAAAATGCCGAAGGCGTATATCAGAAGCAGCGCATACAGCAGCGCCTTGCCTGCACTTTTTGCCTTTGTCTTGCCCCGGAACAGCTTTCCGTAGGACGCAAAGTAAATTTTCAGCAGACTTTTAAGCATTTTCACCCTCCAGCTCAAGGAAGACCGCCTCAAGAGAAGCGTCGCCCTTGACCTCGCTCATCGTACCGCTCGTGACGAGTTTGCCGTTTTTGATTATCGCAACCTTGTCGCAGAGCTTTTCGGCGACCTCAAGCACATGAGTCGAGAAGAATATCGCACCGCCCTTGTCGCAATGCTCACGCATCAGGAGCTTGAGCTGGTGGCTCGCCACGGGGTCAAGCCCGACAAAGGGTTCGTCCATGATTATAAGCTTCGGGTCGTGGATGAACGCCGAGATTATCGCAAGCTTCTGCTTCATGCCGTGGGAATATGCGGAGACGGGCTGCGCAAGGTCGTCGGTCAGCCCAAACAGGTCGGAATACCTGCGTATGCGCTCCTCCCTCTCCGCCTTGCCGACGCCGAACACGTCCGCCACGAAGTTCAGGTACTTTACGCCGGAGAGGTAGTCGTACAGCTCCGGGTTGTCGGGTATGTAGGCAATGCGCTTTTTGCACTCAAGGGGGTCCTTCTTTATCGAAATTCCGTCGATGAGAATGTCGCCCTCGTCAAAATTCATTATGCCGCAGCAGGCCTTTATGGTCGTGGTCTTGCCTGCGCCGTTGTGTCCGATAAAGGCGTAAATGTCGCCGGCGGAGACCTCAAGGTCAAGTCCCTCAACGGCGGGCTTTCCGTCATACAGCTTTGTGAAATTACTTATCTTCAGCATTGCATATCCTCCTTACAGGGCGATGAAATGAGCGTCATGAGCCGCATTTTGCGTCCCTCGCCCGGCGCCCTGTTTAAATACTTTTCAAATGTCGTCCCAAGCTCACCGATCATTTCGCCGAACTCCTCGTCACTGAGCAGCAGCGCCGCCGTCGAGTACATCAGCATATCGGCTGCGGGGTCTCGGCTCCCTGCCTCAAAATATTCCCTAAACGACGAAAGCAGCTTCAAAAGCCCTCCGTATATCACCTCACGGCAGTCGTCGTTATCGGGCATTTCCTTTTGGTTCACGGCGTAGGTCTTCTGCACCGTTCCCCGCTTTTTCTCCTCCGCCGTGACCTTCACAAAGCCCGCCTCCGTCAGGAGCTTTAAGTGCCTGTAAAGGCTTGCGGGCGGTATCTCGCCCAGCGCCGAGATCATGTCGGCGGCGGTACCCTCACCGTTCTGCGCAAGCCAGCCGAGTATCCTGAGCCTTGCGGGGTTAAGCAGTAAATTTACCGTATCGTTCGTCTCGATCACTTCCTTTAATTCTAAAGGTTTGCGAAGAATCTCTCCCTCAGTCAGCTTCGCTGACAGCTCCCTCGTCAGAGGGAGCCATGAACCGGAGCATATCTTACTGAGTAGAAAGACTTTGCTGCTGTGCCATTTTTAGTGCGGAATGCAAGAATTATTGTGCATCTTAAAGCCATTTTGCCAGTGCAAAACGACTGCCATTCTCATGCCTCCCTCTGACGAGGGAGGTGTCA
>CAVDMS010000121.1:0-3249 GCA_963610045.1 Bacteroidaceae bacterium | reverse complement strand
GCCGATGGCGTCGGGTATTGCCGAGGAAATGCTGTCACGGTATATCGACAGCAGGAAGCTTGCATAAAGCACGAGCAGGATAACGGGTGTTATGAGCGAGGAGAAGAACATCCCTTTGTCCTTAAAAAACAGCTTGCTGTTTCGCCGTGTCAGTATTTTAAGCGTTTTCAAGCCCGTCACCTCCCGCAAGACACTTGCCCGTTGCGGCAAGAAAAACGTCGTCCATTTTGCCCTTCACTATCTCGTAGTCGGAAAACAGCTCCGGCTTATCCGTGATGAGCTTTGTCGCATCGGCGGTACTCGGCACCGAGACCCGAAAGCCGTCTCTGAGCTTTTCGTATGGCAGAGACAGTGCCTTTACCTGCTCCTCCGTCACACCGTACAGCGTGATGTAGTCGGCGGTGTACCTGTTTTTGAGGTCAAGCGGCGTTCCGTGCGCTATGACCTTGCCTGCGTCGAGGATGACCACATAGTCGGCGTCCGACGCCTCCTCCATGTAGTGCGTGGTGAGGAACACCGTCATCCCCTCGCTCCGGCGCAGCTCCGATATAACGCTCCACAGCAGCCTTCTCGTCTGCGGGTCAAGACCCGTGGTCGGCTCGTCGAGTATGAGTATCTCCGGCTTGTGGAGCAAGGCTCTGGCAATGTCGATGCGTCTGCGCTGTCCGCCGGAAAGCTTCGATACGGGGCGGTCGAGCAGGTCTTTAAAGTCGAGCAGCTCCGCAAGCTCGCCGAGGCGCTCATTAAAGCGCTTGCCCGTGATCCCGTAGAGCGAGGCACGGCTTTTAAGGTTATCCCTGACGCTCAACGGCTTATCCAGCACCGAGCTTTGGAACACAACGCCGAGCCTGCGGGTGACCTCCGAAATGTCCTCGTCGATGCTCGTCCCGCATATTCGGACGCTGCCGCTGTCCTTCCTGAGCTGACCGCACATTATCGAGATCGTGGTGGATTTGCCCGCTCCGTTTACGCCGAGGAATGCAAACAGCTCTCCCCGCCGAACGTCGAAGCTCAGCTCCTGCACCGCCTTGATATCGCCGAAGCTTTTGCTAAGTCCTTCTATCTCAATTACTTTTTCGTCGCTCATACCGTGTTCCTCAAAGTCCGATGTCGGATTTTCTCGGAATGATTATCGCCGCAACGATGTACGCAAGTACGCCGCTGCCGCCCACGGCGCAGAACAGCACCCACGCAAGGCGAACGAGTGACGGATCAACGTCAAAATACTCGGCTATACCGCCGCACACGCCGGCAAGCATCTTGCCCTGCTCGATCCTATACAGTCTTTTTGACATATTATCAGTTCCTTTCTTTGTTTCTGACGTAAGCCTTCAGTGCGCCCGAAACGGCGGCGTACAGAACGGCCGCTACGGGCCAGACTATCCAAGTCATGTCCCACTTGCGGCTTATAAAGCTCCACGCAAGGTATCCTGCGGTGACGACGCACCAGTACACTCCGCACCACGCCTCGACCGCTTTGTCGCCCTTCTTTTCGATGTCGGTGTAGTTGCCCTCCCGAAGCAGCATATCAAAGCCGGACTTTATCATCGAGACCCTGACAATAATATACACGCCGACGGCTACCATGATGAGGAGCAGCGATGTGAGCGAGGTGGCGACATAGTCGGGAGCCTCCATCGCCGCAGCGACGATGAGCGGCAAAGCCGACAGCACACAGAGTATAACGCCGAGGGCGATACCTCTTGCAAAGCGCTTTCCAAACTCGGCTTTTCTTTCCTTTACAAGCCCCGTGACCCCGTATGCGGTCTCAAAAACGTCCTTTTCAATGTATTTGAAGCGCTCGGATGCAAGCCCGTACGACACGAATATGAACACCGCCGCAGCAACGAGCAAAAAGAGCACCGCCATACCTATCGCAACGGCAAGGGATTCCGTCACGTTCCACACACCCGACTCGGCAAGCCCCGCAAGGAATATCAGCAGCACCGGGGACAGGATGCACAGCATAACGCCGATGGCGACCTTTTTGCCGCCCTCACGGTTAAAGCACATGAAGTCGTTAGCTTCCTCCAAGCTCACCCGCCTTACGGGGGTATCCGTGCCGCCCTGCGTATCGCTCTTGCGGCCGTCCGGCACCTCGATCTCATCTTTTAATAAGTAGTCGGTGCTGACCTCGAAAAGCTCCGCCATTTGCAGCACACGCTGAAGGTCGGGCGTTGACTGTGCGCTTTCCCATTTGGAGACCGCCTGCCTCGATACGGAGAGCTTTTCCGCAAGCTCCTCCTGAGACAGTCCGAGTCTTTTTCTCTCGTCGATTATTTTGTCTGCCAATATCATTTTTCGTTCCTCCGAACATTGTTTACTGTGTGTCAATAATAGCAAAGTTCAGGTGAGAATACCAGCAAAAGAGCCTTGAAATTTGTCAACCGGCGGTTGCAAAGCCTTATTTCAGGGCATTTATGTCTCCGTTTTGAATGGCGGAGAGGTTTTCTCTTATCCTTTCCTCGTCCCAGTCCCACCAGCGGAGCTTTTCAAGAGCGGCGATCGTGTCATCGTCAAAGCGCTTGCGGATGGACTTTGCGGGTACCCCGCCGACGATGGTATACGGCGGTACATCCTTCGTCACGACGGCACGCCCCGCGATTATGGCGCCGTCGCCCACGGTCACACCCGCAAGTATAAGCGCCTCATAGCCTATCCAAACGTCGTTGCCTATAACGATATCGCCCTTATTGTCCCACGCTTCCGAGATCCAGACGGGGTCTGTCGGCAGTCCCCACTCCTCAAAGAATATCGGGAACGGGTATGTGGAGAGGCTTCTCAAGCTGTGGTTTGCGGCGTTAAACAAAAACTTTGCCCCGCAGGCGATCGAACAGAATTTGCCGATCTTCAGCTTGTCGCCGTTGCACTCCGGGTAGTGGTAAAGCACGTTGTTGCGCTGAAAGTCCCTCGGATCGTTCACGAAGTCGTCGTACATAGTATATTCCCCGACCTCGATGCTGTCGGAATGTACGACGTTTTTCAGGTACACGGTGCTGTGTCCCTGAGAGCGGGGATATATCTTCCATTCGGGTATCATTCTTGTTTCCTCCCTGGGTTTTTGGTATAATATCTGTCTGCGGCAACCGTGTATAAAAAAAGAGTGTTCATAAGTTAAGCCTCTTACGAACACTCCGACGTGGTGCCGGTGGTGGGACTCGAACCCACACGATGTTGCCATCGGCGGATTTTGAATCCGCTACGTCTACCATTCCATCACACCGGCATTTGTGTTGTTCAGTATATAAC
>CAVDMS010000120.1:0-3300 GCA_963610045.1 Bacteroidaceae bacterium | reverse complement strand
CTCTGACGAGGGAGGTGTCAAAATCGTAAGATTTTGACGGAGGGAGAGAAAACGTGCGACAAAGACGATGTGGATTTAAACCTGCCCAACACAAAAACGCATCCGACGAAATTTTTCGTCGGATGCGTTTTTTTATATCTCACTTGCGCCGTGCGTAGTTGCCTGAGCGCAGCTGCTTCTGTAACAATTATTTGCCCATATGCTATTTTCTCTTGGAGCCTTTGACGATTACAAAAACACCTACCAGCATTTCGGCGACAGACAGCCCCAAAAGAAGCCCTGCAAAAAAGTCTTTGACATCTGAGCCGCCCAAGGTATGTGACAATGCCTGAAAAGCAATTCCCATAACGATAAGAATAATACCGGTCAGCGTTACTTTTTGCTTTTCCAATTCTTGCGTCCGTCTCAACAAATCGAGGATCTGCTCATCATCATACACGCGAACACTTTTATCTTCAGCTTCCTCGCCGTCCATCAATTCGGAAATCGAGACTTTTAATTCCTCACACAAGCTGTTTATTACGGCATAATCGGGCATACATTTTCCCGTTTCCCATTTTGAAACGGTTTTGTTTGAAACACCCAAGCGCTCGGCAAGCTGCTCTTGGGTTAAATTTTGTTCTTTGCGCTTTTTTGCAATAAACTTTCCTATCGTGCCTTGATTCATATTGACCTCCTTTGTTTATTCGCTGTAAGAATAGCGCTTACATCTGCAAAATTACATCTCCTATAAGGCGAATATGGGAGGAATAGCTGTTTTTCGGCTATTTTACGCTCATAGCCGCTGCTTTACTTGCGCCAGGTTTGCGGTGCGAAAAGCACTAGTACGGGGAATATCTCAAGTCTGCCGAGGATCATGTCAAGCGCCAAAAGCAGCTTTCCGAGTGCGCCGTAGCCGCTCATCTCGGTGACGCCGATGTTGCTCAGCGACGAGATCGCCGCCGTCACGCCCTCGCCGAAGGCGATACCGTCAAAGGACAGCAGCGCCGCCGTCACGAGCATGAGCAGCAGATACACCGCAAAAAAGGTGCTGACCGTCGCCGTCGTCTCCTCGTCCACCGCATCGCCGCCGAGGTGTATGACGTGGACCGAGTTGGGGATGATGATGCGCCCGATCGTCCGTTTTACCGTCTTGAGCAGTATCATCAGCCTTGAGATCTTCATACCGCCGCCCGTGGAGCCGGACATGGGTCCGACTATCATCAGCAGCATAAGCAGCGACAGCGCAAGCTGCGACCACACCGAGGCATCGACCGCCGTGTGTGCCGTGGTGCTGATTATGGAGCTTACCTCGAACAGCGTGTAGTGCAGCCCCTCGCCGAAGCCGTCAAAGCTTTTGTAGGAGCTCAGCCCGACTATAAGGCACGAAAGCCCGAAGATCAGCGCAAAGGCTTTGAGTTCTGCGTTGCGCTTTATGCGGAAAAAGTCCCGCACCGCAAGGCAGTAGAAGATGCTGAAGCTCATGCCGCACAGTATCATAAACAGCGTCGTGACCGCCTGTGCATAGCGGCTGTATGACATGAGGCTGTCGTTTTTTATCTCAAAGCCGCCCGTGCTGACCGTTGACAGTGAGATGTTCACCGCATCGAAAAGCGGCATATCGAAGCACAGCAGCACGATCATAATGAGCGTCATTATAATGTATATTTTATAGAGAAGCTTTGCGCTTTTCTGCATCCTCGGCACGAGCTTTGTCGCCGTCGGGCCGGGAAACTCCGCCCGCAGGAGGTACATCGAGCCGCCCTCCTTCGCCGCAGGCGTGACGGCGAGCAGGAACACAAGCACGCCCATGCCGCCGAGCCAGTTCGTGATGCTGCGCCAGAGCAGCACCGACCTCGGCATCGCCTCGACGTCCGATATGACCGTGGCGCTGGAGGTCGTAAAGCCGGACACGGTCTCAAAAAAAGCATCCGTCGCAGACGGGATGACGCCGCCGAGGAGATACGGCAGCGCGCCGAACAGCGACATTGCAAGCCACGCAAGCACCGCTGCTGCAAAGCCGTCCCTTGCGCCGAGCCTGTCCTGCCACTTCCTGTTCAGCACGAAGGGCAGTCCGACTGCGAGCGCCGCCGCTGCCGATATCGCAAACGCCTTTGCGATATCGCCGTTGCCGTCGGCAAGCGCCATGAAAAGCGGCGGCAGCATGAAGCCCGCTTCAATGCTGAGTATAACGCCTATCGTTTTTCCGATCGCTTTAAAGTTCATAAGTCAACGTCATTCCCTGCCAAAAATATCGTTCAGGTCGAGCAGCGAGCGCCCGGCGGTGGTGACCAGCACCACGGTGTCGCCGCTTTGGAGCATATCGTGGCCGCCGGGGATTATGACCTTGCCGCCGTGGTGTATGCAGGCTATGAGTATGCCGCTTTTGAGCTTCAGATCCATGAGCGGTACGCCCAGATTCTTCGTCGCATCGGTGACGGCAAACTCCTGCGCCTCCGCCTTGCCTCCGGCAAGCTTGCGGATGGTCATAACTGCGGAGCCTTCGGTGTTCTCCATCGCACGGACATAGCTGACTATGGTGTGCGAGCTTAAAAGCTTGGGGCTTATGACGCTGTCGGCGTCTCGGTCGCAGAGCATTTCGCCGTACTCCACACGGTTGAGCTTCGTAAGCACCTGCGGAACGCCTATCTTGCGGGCAAACATCGCAATGAGGATGTTCTCCTCGTCCATATTCGTCAGCGGGACGACGGCGTCCATGGCGGCGATGTTGTGGAGCTTCAGCACCGACTGGCTTGAGCCGTCGGAGCAGATGACGTCCGCATCGGGGGCGTACTCGTCAAGGTAGTTGCAGCGCTGGCGGTTCTTTTCGATGACCTTCACCCTCGTGCCGGAACGCAGCAGCATCGGGATGAGGTATTCTGCGATCCTGCCGCCGCCCACGACGATGACGTTTTTCGACTTCCTGTTGCGCAGACGCAGCGCATGCGTGAGCCGCACCAGCTCCGTTGCGGGAGCGGTGACGTATATCCTGTCGCCCGCCGAGAGGAGGAAGTTGCCGTCGGGTATGACCGCCTCGCCGTTTCGCACGACGACGCAGACGAGCGCACGCACACGGATCTTGTTGTACATATCCATGAGCCTCAGCCCGTCAAGCGGACTGCCCTCCGTGACCTCAAGCTCGACGATCTCCGCCTTGCCCTCCGCAAAGGTGTCACGCTTTACGAAAGCGGGGAATTGCAGCAGCTTGAATATCTCTCTTGCGGCAAGCTGCTCCGGGTTTATCGCCATCGAAAGACGCAGCTCGTCCTTCAGCTCGTGGAGCTGCATGGAATACTCCCTGTCACGCACACGGGCTATCGT
>CAVDMS010000119.1:0-3377 GCA_963610045.1 Bacteroidaceae bacterium | reverse complement strand
CAGCCGTGCTGCTGCCCCGGTCGCGGAGCATGACGCCGAGACGGCGCGTGGCTGTTTTGTCGGTCGGACGGATGACGACGTCGTAGGGTATGCGGCGCAGTATGAGCTCGGGCAGCATGCTCACGCCGAGGCCGCACTCGACCATGGACATGATCGCGTAGTCGTCCCAGGTCGTGAAGTGTACGCGCGGGCGCAGTCCGTTGGAGGCAAAAAGCTCCGACACCTCGTGCGTCCCGGCCTTTTCGAGCAGAAGGAAGGGCTCGGAGCAGAGCTCCGCTATCGGCACCGTGTCCAGCTGCGCGAGCCTGTGATCCTTCGGCAGCACGGCCATGAAGCTGTCGCTCTCTATCGGGATGAGGTCGAGGTCGGACTCGTCCGGCAGGCTGCTGAAGCCGCAGTCGACGTGCCCCTCGCGCACCCAGTCTTCGATCTCACCGTAGTCGCCGAGCAGAAGCTCGTAGTCGATGTGCGGGTAGTCCTTTTGAAATTCCTTGATGATATTCGGCAGCCAGTGCGTTGCGACGCTCGAAAAGGTGCCGATGCGAATAAGCCCCGATTGCAGACCGTTCAGCTCATCGACCTGCATTTGAAGCTTTTCGTACTCCGCAACGAGGCTCCGTGCGTAGGGCAGCAGCGTAAGCCCGTCGGAGGTGAGCTTGACACCGCCCTTGCCGCGCTCCAAAAGCACGACCTTCCAGTCCTTTTCGAGGTCGCCGATCATGCGGCTTATGCCGGACTGCGAGTAGTTGAGGATTTCTGCCGCCTTGGTAAAGCTCCCGTATTCGACGGTTTTCACAAACGACAGGTACTTTTGAATGTTCATGTCCATAAGCTGCGGCTCCTTCTGCATCCGAATTTGTCACCTAAAGCATGACAAACATTCGCTTTTAGTATGGATAGCTTTATGATACACTGAACCCGCAATAAAATCAAGAGCGAGGTAAAAAAGTGATTAGTGTCAGTGAAATACAAAAAACCGCTCCGCAGAGCTTCAAAACGGAGCTGCAGGAGAGAACATACGGGGTGCTGAACGACTTGGGGATAGACTTCGAGCGAGTCGATACGGACGAGGTCATCACGATGGAGGACTGCGCCGCCGTGGATGAAAAGCTCAATATGAAGATGGTGAAAACGCTGTTTCTCTGCAACCGGCAGCAGACGGAGTTTTATCTGTTCGTCACCTGCGGCGACAAGGCGTTCCGCTCGAAGGATTTCAGCTCCGCACTGGGCGTTGCCCGTGTGTCGTTTGCGCCCGCCGAGCTGATGGAGTCGATGCTCGGCACAAAGATCGGCGCTGCGACCGTGTTCGGTACGCTGCTTGACCGTGAAAACAGGGTGCGGGTCGTGCTTGACAGGGACGTGCTGTCCGAGGAATACTACGGGTGCAGCGACGGAACTACGACGGGCTATATGAAGCTGCGGACGGACGACGTGGTCTATAAGTTTTTAATTTACGCAAAACACGAACCCACCGTGATATAAAAAAGATGACTGCATTGTGCAGTCATCTTTTTTATATCACAGCAGATACAGCTCCGCAGACATGGCGGGGAGCGTAGTTTTCGTGCCGACGCCCAAAAGCGGCGTTCCCGCAAAGCCGAGCGCAAGATCGCAGCGGGAGCGGTTCACGACGCAGACGAGCGTTTCCGACTCCGTTTTGCGGTAAATTTCAATGACGTCCTTGGAGGGGCAGCAAAGCTCCATGTCTCCGTGCATGAGCGCAGGGTGGAGGTTTCGAAGTTTGCCGAGCCTTGCGTAGTAGGAGTAAAGCCCACGCTTTTGCGGCTCAAACGGCGCACGGTTAAACGGGTCACGCCCGCCGTCGAGACACTCCTCGTCGCCGTAGTACAGGCAGGGGATGCCGGGGACGCTGTACTGGATCGCAGCGGCAAGCCTTTGCAGCCGTGTGCCGTGTTCGCTTTGCTCCGGCGTAAGGCGCAGCTCCGCCTGCCGAGGGCGGCTCATGTCGGCAATGCCGACGCCGATGGAGAGCAGCGTGTGCAGGCGCTCAACGTCGTGCGAGCCGAGGAGGTTCATAAGGCACTCGTACATGGGCTTCGGGTAGTTAAATTTCTGCGACAGGAGAAAATCACGCAGGCGGAAGGAGCTTAAATGCGACAGCACAAAGTCCGTCACCGCCTTGCGGAAGGGGTAGTTCATCACGCTGTCGAGCGAGTAGCCGAGGGCGTAGTTGCGGGCGCTGCCGTAGCTCACCTTTGAGACGGCGTCCTCCCAGACCTCGCCGATGATGAGCGCATCGGGCTTTTCCTCCTTTGCTGAACGTCGGATAAGCTCCAAAACGTCGTCGGGAAGCTCGTCCGCAACGTCGAGCCGCCAGCCGGAAGCGCCCCTGCGCAGCCAAAGCTTCACAATGGCGTCGTCGCCGCTTATGACGCAGTCCTGCCAGTCGGGGTCGCTTTCCCGCACCTCCGGCAGCTCACGGAAGCCCCACCAACAGCGGTAGCCCTGCGGATAGTCGCCGAAGTCGTACCACTTGCGATAGGGCGACGCCTCGCTCTGCCATGCGCCGAGCGAGGGGTATGAGCCGTAGCGGTTAAAATATACGCTGTCTGCGCCCGTGTGCGAGAACACGCCGTCGGATATCACCGCAATGCTGAGGCGTTTTGCTTCGGCACATAGGTTTACATAATCCTCAACGCTGCCGAGGATGGGGTCAACCTTCGTGTAGTCGGAGCAGTCGTAGCGGTGGTTCGATCTCGCTTCGACGACGGGGTTTAGGTAGATGATCCCGACGCCGAGGGAGCGCAGATATGGGAGCCTTTTGCGGATGCCGTCGAGGGTGCCGCCGTAGAAATCGTCGGGCGAATAATCGGATTCAAAGCTGCGTGCCTGCCAGCGCACGGGGTCTGCGATGCTCCCGTGCAGCTCCGGGGTCTGACCGAGGCTGCGGTGGTATTCAATGCCCTGAGCGCAGTCGCCAAAGCCGAAGCGGTCGGGGAATATCTGATACATGACCCTGCCCTTTGCCCAGTCGGGGGTGGCAAAGCCCTTTTTGTACACGGTGAGGCGTGCCTCCTCGCTTTTGCCGCTGCCGGACACAAAGCGGTAGCGCCAGTCGCCGCTTGTGTCGGGGGTAAAGCGGAAATCAAGATCGCCGCCCTGCGGCTCAAGCTCAAGATGAGCATTTCCGCAGTCAAGGTGCAGCTTCGGGGTCTCCCCGCCGAAGGTGCAGGCGGAAAGCCGAATCTCGCTTCAGCACTCGACTGCGCCGAGGGGCAAGCGGTAGCTTGCGTCATACGGCTCGTGGAGGATGTACTTCGGAAGCTCGTCTTTAAGGACCTTCGTCAGAGCGGCGGTGCGGGGCTGCATATCGAAAAGAAAATCGTGGTCGCCTATGTGTTTCAGCGCCCTGCCGA
>CAVDMS010000118.1:0-3400 GCA_963610045.1 Bacteroidaceae bacterium | reverse complement strand
GAGCTGCATTGAATACTCCCTGTCACGCACACGGGCTATCGTGTTCTGACAGCCGAGCTTTCTCGCTATCATGCAGGCGAGCTGATTCAGCTCGTCCCCTGCGGTGACGGCGATCATCAGGTCGGCGTCGGGGACTCCCGCCCTGCGCTGAACGTCCATCACGGCGCCGTTGCCGCAGACGCTCATAACGTCGATGGTGTCCTCGATAAATGCCGCCCTCTCCGGGTCTTTTTCAACGACGATGACGTCGTGATTCTCCATCGCAAGCTCCTGCGCAATGGAAAATCCGATCTTGCCGCCGCCGACAATCACAATGTTCATGCTTTGGATCCTTTCCGGCAAAACATAATCATTTTATATTACCACATTTCCCATACATAGACAAGAGGCAATGAGCCGCCCGGGCGCTTCTTGTAACGTGGGCGAAAATGTGCTATTGTGGGGCAAAGGGGGCGAAACGATGGAGATAAAGGCTTTAAGCCGGGAAGAATACAAGGGCAAACGCTTCACCGCACGGTACACGACGACGGGGTACATTGACATTGCCCCCACGCCCGACGGCTTTCGCATGGAGCGCAAGGCGTTTCCGTTGCCCGTCGAGAGGTCGTTTGACGACGAATTTTTCTCCGACTGGCTCGGCGCTCCGGTGGCATACGGCGCTTTCGAGGACGGCCTGCTTATCGGCTACTCCGAGGGTGCGCTTGAGGAATGGAACAATCGCTTTCGCATCAGCAACATCTGCGTGTTCGACGCCTCCCGCCGAGGCAGCGGCGTCGGCTCTGCGCTGATGGAGGCGATATGCGCAGAGGCGGCAAAAACGGGCGCACGGATGATCGTTTTGGAGACGCAGACCTGCAACGAGAATGCGATAGCCTTCTATCGTCGGCACGGCTTTGAGATCATCGGCTTTGATATGTACTCGTATTCAAACGACGATCCCGACAGACACGAGGTCAGGATAGAGATGGGAAAGAAGGTTCCGTGTTTTCCCTCTTGAAATGCGACGGGCGTTGTACTAAAATACAAGCTGATACTAGCCGAACTCCTGTCGGCTTATGTCAGAAAATATCGGAGGATCGAAATGAACGGAGTACCCAACATCTTCAGAAGAACCCCTGCGCAAAGCCGGGCGGCAGGCTATTCCGACGGCAGGCACTTCATATCAATGTACCGTGCCTACCTCTCCGGCGCTTTGCAGGCGGCGGATGAGGAAGGCCATGACCGCAGCGCCCTGATCCTTTGCGCCATGCTCCTCGCCTTTGTCGCGTGGACGACCATGATGGTGCTCGTTTTCAGATCTTAAGCTGACAACGGTTCAACTCCCGTCAGCTTAAAAGCCGCACAAGCGTGGCGGCTTTTATTTTACAAAAAGTTTCGACAAAATTCGACAAAAATTCGCGGCCTCCGACGCGAGCCGCCGGACAGCGACAGAAACTGCGTCGAATTATGTCAACATAATTACCTGACCCGCGACATTTTTCGTGCGCCAAAACGGTGCATAATATGATAAATTTAATGCACAAAGCGGTAGTTTTGCTCAGAAAAAGTACGAAGTGCCGTGCAAGCATTTTAGTGGAGGAATATGTGTTATGGAAACCAAGACCCGAATACTCATTGCAGATACCAACGAAGAATTTCGCAGCCTTTTGTCGGAGCTTATACGAGAGGAAGGCGACATGGAGGTGGTCGGCGCCGTGGGCGACGGCATCGAAGCGCTCTCCAAGGCCTCGGAGGAGAAGCCGGATGTACTTATCTGCGACCTCGTTCTGTCGAAGCTCGACGGACTTGAGGTGCTGCACCGTCTGCCGGAGGCGAGCCCCGGCACGAAGCCCATCGTGGTGTCCGGCTTTATAAACGACAAGATCGTTTCGGACTGCGCCGCAGCGGGCGTCGCCTACTTCATGCCCAAGCCCTGCGACGTATCGACCCTTTTAAGCCGTGTGCGTCAGGCGGCTGCGAGCGCCGGAGTGCAGGCTGCCGGACGTGAAAATCCCGCACTGTACCGCTCCGAGCCGAGCCTTGAGGCGCTGGTGACGGACATCATCCACGAGATCGGCGTTCCCGCTCACATAAAGGGTTATCAGTATCTGCGTGAGGCGATAATCCTGACCATAAACGACATGGACATAATAAACGCCGTGACCAAGGTGCTGTACCCCACCGTCGCAAAGAAGTTCAACACGACGCCCTCCCGTGTGGAGCGTGCGATCCGCCATGCGATCGAGGTCGCATGGGACAGAGGCGACATCGAGGTTTTGCAGAAGTTCTTCGGCTACACCGTGTCGAACATCAAAGGCAAGCCGACGAATTCCGAGTTCATCGCAATGATCGCCGACTGCCTGAGTTTGCGTCAGAAGCAAGGCGTGAGGTGAGAAAAAGCGTGAGATCACAAGGCTCTGCGCCTTTTTCTTTGCTGTAGAAAAACCGACCTATAGTTCAGCCTTTCAATGATTGCCGACTAGTTATGGAGACCTGTTGTTTTGGCTGAAGCGAATAACACTTCCTGTCAGTTGGATGTAATAATCCAACGATGGGAAGTGTTAGTTTTGTACGATTTAGGATTTGATTTTCTGATTGACGAGTTCATGATCTATTGCAGGAGCAGGGAGCTGTGGACAAAGACATGGGAACGCTACGAGCACACGCTGCGGCTCTTTGAGCGATGGTGCAGCGAGGAGCTGAATATCACTTGACCAAGTTACGGAAAGCGTGATAAGGTGATATATAATCAACCTAAAAGAGCGGGGCAAATATA
This sequence comes from Bacteroidaceae bacterium, assembly GCA_963610045.1. Classification (GTDB taxonomy): domain Bacteria; phylum Bacillota; class Clostridia; order Oscillospirales; family Oscillospiraceae; genus F23-B02. The sequence goes on along the minus strand of CAVDMS010000118.1, from coordinate 645 downwards.
CTTTTTATGCGGACGAAAAGGCCAAGGAGAGTAATTGCCTAGACCGCCGCAGAGATTTCAGAGAGCCGGTCTCTGACGCAACGATAAAATAAGATATTTGACAGTATAAACATAGGCGAACACAACTAGCAGGTTTTCGGTATGATGGGCGACGACCATTTCACGGTGACAACGAATGTGGAGATCAGCGAACAGTTCTTTGCATAGCTCTGTGGCCTCGGCGAAAAAGTCAAGCTCATCGGCCACAAAGACACCATCGCCGATTTTAAACGGCACTTGGATATGATAAGGGGGATATATTGATGGAAGCCACTTTTTATGATTTAGTTGATTTGATCCGCAAAAAGATGGAGCGAGGCAAGAATTTTTACTTGCTTTTAGCAGACAAGCCGAAATGGAGTCAGCTTTGCGCCTCCTTGTATGCAATTGTGGATGCGCAAAGCGCCATTGATGCCTACGTTGAGCTTGAATATCCCTCTAATGTTAAGGGCAAGTATTTATATACATACGGCTTGCTCCAAGCGTTGTTTTTACAGCAGGATGCTGCAAAAGGCATTTCTAGCTCTCTGCTGAATAAGAACATAAACTTCTGCAAAGAGTACCCTGCTTTGTATCAAATTAGAGAGATCAGAAACGACGCAACAG
>CAVDMS010000117.1:0-3407 GCA_963610045.1 Bacteroidaceae bacterium | reverse complement strand
AGGTGTTGCGTCCCTGACGCTCGCTCTTCATGGTGCGGGAGATGATAGCGGTCTGAGTGGAGTGGAAGCCGGAGAGAATGCCGCAGGCGACGGTAACGAAGAAGATGGGCAGGAAGTGTCCGGCCTTGAAGTAGTCGCCGTAAGCAACGGAAATGAGACCGTTGTCGTAGTTCCAAGTGTTGTTCCAGATCTCGACCAGGGGGTAGCCCTTGACGAAGATCATGACGAAAATGCCGATTGCGGAGAAGAGAAGGATTGCGCCGAAGATGGGGTAGATACGGCCGATGATCTTGTCGATGGGGAATACGGTCGCTACGAGGTAGTAAACGAAGATAACGCCGTAAATGACCCAAGTCCAAACGTTGTTGACTGCACCGTCAAGTCCGAACACCTGAGTTGCCGCAATGTCGCCGGGGGTGTAGATGAAAACTGCGCCGACGAGGAGAAGCAGCACGCAGAGGAAGATGTTGTAAACGGTAAATACGCCCTTGTTGGTGTACTTCTTGATCATGTCGGGCATCTGGGTGCCGCCGTCACGCAGGCAGATCATGCCGGAGAAGTAGTCGTGCATTGCACCGCCAATGATGTTGCCGATGGGGATGGTGATGAATGCGATGGGTCCGAACAGGATGCCCTGGATAGGTCCGAGAATGGGGCCTGTACCGGCAATGTTCAGAAGGTTGATAAGGCTGTTCTTCCAGCCCTTCATGGGGACATAGTCGACGCCGTCGTTCTTGGTGTACGCCGGGGTCTCTCTGTCGTCCGGTCCGAAGACCTTTTCGCAGAACTTGCCGTACAGCGCAGCTCCGACGAACAGGACTACAAGGCCGATGATAAATGTAGTCATACGAATATCCTCCCTTATTCGATTAAATGCGGGCTTTTCCGACGAAGTCACTATCCCCGTCGGCTCTGTTGCCCTGACAAAGGCATTCTACTGCGCCGAGCACAAAAAATCAATGTTAATTATTCGTCAAGATATTAAGATTCCGTTAAGATTAACGGTTTGTTCATAAATCTGTCCGTTTTCAGTGGACAAAGTATGTTAATGTTGCCCGCTCAAGGACTCGGCGTGCGTTTTATGAATTTTGTGTTAAGCATAAGGAATGACGCCCCGCTCCGATAATACGCAGCAAAAACCCGTGGAAAGCTTTGCTTTCCACGGGTTTTTATCGTCCTTTAAGTTTCGCTCACGGTGTGGGTCAGAAGATAGCCCACGAGCATCTTGCTGTACTCCGGCTGAACGTGGATGCCGTCCACCGCTGCACCGGGCGCAAGCTTGCCGTCGGGTGCGAGCAGGTCAAAGTCGTCGATGTAGTACACCTGCTTCTGTGCGCACATCTCCAGTATGCGGGAGTTAAAGCGCTTCACGTTGTCATTCGTGAGCCAATCTCCGCTGCGGAGCGCCTTGTCGCCGAGGGGCATGATGCCGATGACGTATATCTGCGCCTCGGGGTGCGACTCGCGCACGAGGTCTATAAGCGCAATATAACCGTTGATAAACGCCCTTACGCTTTTCCACCCCAGCTCGTTCACTCCGAGCATTATGTAGCACTTAGAAAAGCTGCCGCCGGAACGGATGGCGTCGGCAATGGTCATATCGGTGCCGTTGTATGTGATGGTCGCAGTGTAGATCTTGCTCACGGTAAGGCTCACCGCAGAGAGATCCGCTCCGTAGCTGAACCAACCGTTCGTTTTTGCAAAATTCATTATGCTCTTCATTCTCGAATCGCCGATGAACATGGCATCGGAAAACCAACTTGCATCGACCGCTTCGCTTTCCGGCACAGGCTTTGTGTAATCGTAGCTCGAGGCGGGGTTTTGCGCCGCCTCGTCATACGCTGCGGCAAGCGTTTCCGCATCATCCGCCCTCGACATGAGACTGTCTATGCTGCCGCAGAGAGTATCTGCGTTTTTATCGACCACCATGACGGCATAGCCGCCCTTGTCGTATATGCGCGCGTTATTTAAAAGCTCAACGTTTTCGGGGAAGTAGTTTGCGTCGCTCTGTATTCTGTCGTCACGGTGCTGCTCAAGCGCCGAGATGAGCTTCTTCATCGAAGCTGCGTCCTTGGGAACAAGCACGATGATCTCGTTTGCGGCGGTGTCCTCGGAGAGCGCCATAGCGCCGTCGTGAAGCTCGGAGGAGTCAACGCCGAGGTACGACTTCACCATTGCGCCGAAGTCCGTGTCCTCCATGCCGACGAGCCTTGCGGCCGTCTTTTCCCCGCTCTCCTGCTGAGCTGCGGCAACAAGCGTTCTCGCGCCGACCGCAGGGTATTCGGTTTTGTCTTTGTTTATATTAATATTGTCGCCGCAGGCGCACAGTGCAAGCACCGTCGCAAGCGCAAGCAGCAGGCAAAGGAGTCTCTTTATCATTGCTATATCCGCCTTTTAACTGGTACGTTTATTATATATCAAAATTTCATTTGGTCAACATAATACCGTAAAATATGCTGCCGATTATCCGCCGAAATTTCATCTTTAAATTTGTGCAACATTATGTTGCGATGCCGTACTCCCTCTTGAGCTGCTCATACAGCGCATCCCGATTTTCCGGCGTTATGATGTACAGCTCGCAGTCGGGGTGCCGCCGCACATCACGGAGAAAGTCCGTGTTCTGCGCCTTGACCGAGGCAAGCACATCGTAGTTCCCGGACAGTATGCGCATGACCGCCGCCTTAAAGCGGGGCGAGGCGCTCTCCAACGTTCCCAGCTCGTCTAACAGCACGAGGCTCCCTTCGGGGATGCCCTCAAGGTAGTCGGCGCCGGGGCTGTCCATAAGCTCCGGATGCCCGGTGTAGCGCCCGTTTGCGTCGATCTCGATTATAACGCAGCCGGAGCGGAAGTCCGTTTCGGAGGCCGGGATCAGATATACACGTGAAACGCCGTCGGGATCCTGCGGCATACGCTTTGTCTTAAAGCCGTACACCGGTCGCTTCATATCGTCGATAAGGCGGCGGATGAGCGTGCTTTTGCCCGCATGAACGTCGCCGCAAATAAGAATTTTCATTTTTTGCCGCTCCTGTCGCATGAACACTTGAATATAATGTGCGAATGTTGTAAAATAATTCACAAGAAAATTATAAAATCATCAGCGCTCCGTGTCAACCGGAGCTGAAAGGACGTAACCATGGCAGAAAAAATCAACGTTACTGCGCTCAAGGCCGAGCTTTATTCGCAGAAATCCGTCAGCGTATGCAACCAGCTTCTCGCCGACAAGAAATCGCCCTTCGGGATAGGCTCCGCCGCCGCAGAGGCTGCAGCGACCTCCGCAGCCATGATCCTGCTTGCGCTGGGCGGCAGCGATGAATCGGACCCCGAAGTCAAAAAGGCCGCGACCGACGTCGAGACCCTCAGGACTTATTTCCTCCGCCTCATCGACGAGGAGATAAAGTGCAAGGCTC
>CAVDMS010000116.1:0-3450 GCA_963610045.1 Bacteroidaceae bacterium | reverse complement strand
CCTCTGACGAGGGAGGTGTCAAAACCGTCAGGTTTTGACGGAGGGAGAGAAGACGCAGGACGAGGGCTGCACTGCACGGTCCTTTGCCGAACAACAAAAAACCACACCCTCCGGGCAGAATGCCCGGAGGGTGTCATATTCAGGAGAAGGTGCGGCTGAGGTCACGCTTGTGCTGACTTTTTGCGTGCATCCTGCCGATCTTCTCAAGCGCTTCCTCGGACACCTCGCCGTGCAGCAGATAGGTGTCAAGCTCGCTGTACTTTATGCCGCCCTCGACGGTCTCGTTGTCGTACTTCACGGTCGAGGGAGCCTTGTTCACGATGAAGTCGGGCGCCTTGAGAAATGCGAGAAACTCGTAGATCTCGGTCGCAGTGAGGTCGGATATGGGGTTAAAGTCGTATGCGCCGTCGCCCCACTTCGTGAAGAAGCCGAGGAAGCGCTCGCTGCGGTTGCCGGTTCCTGCGACTATGCGCTTTTCGGAGCCTGCGATGGCGTACAGCGTGGTCATGCGAAGCCTAGGCGCAACGTGCGCTTCGGCGACCTCGCTCAGCTCGACGACGTTTTTGAGCGCTCTCAGCTCGGACGCCTTGACCTCGGTTATATCGACGTACCTCGTCTCGATGCCGTAGGCTTCGGCGAGGGCGTATGCGTCCTTCGTGTTCTGCTCGAAGGACTGGTCTGCGCTGGGCATGATGACGCCCACGGTGTCGTCGCAGGCGGCCTTGCACAGTATTCCCACGAGTGCGGAATCCTTGCCGCCGGAGTTGCCGTAGACAATGCCCTTTGCGGTGCTTCGGGAGAGCATATCCTTTATAAACCACACACGGTTGCGGAACTCCTCCGCATAGTCACGCTTTGAAAGCGCCGTGTCGTTTTTGTTCTGCATATCGTTCATGTTGAGCCACCTCCGGGATAGACAGCATTATACTAAGCTTTTCGGGCAATATCAAGAGTTAAGACGGCATAAAGAACAATGATTTTAATTCTGTCTTTTTCTCTGCGCCTCGGCGATGCGCACGAGGAGCCGTATAAGTCCCTCCGGGACGCCGCCGCAGATGCAGATGTTGCGGATGGAGCTTCCGACGGCGCAGCTCATCATCATGCGGAAGGTGGGGTCCGACATATCCGGCTTGCAGCCGTTTTTGCTTGCAAGCAGGGCTGCCGCCGCCTTGTACAGCAGTCGCATCACGGGGGAGACGGGCATCATCTCCTCGATGCTGCTGTCAAGGTCGAAGCCCTCCTTGGGTCTTGAAAGCTCCGAGCGCTTTTTGCCCATGAGCTTTTCCCAGTCCGCAAGCGGCGGAGCGCCGCAGGGCTTTTCGTACCACGTCCCCGCAAGGGACGGATCTGAGCTTTTCGCATTGCCGAACGCCGTGGGAGCGTAGTCGAGGCTCAGCCCGCCGACGCACAGGCGATAAACGCCCTCCGGCACGACCCAGCCGCCGTTGTTCCAAACGGCAAAGCTGCGGGAGCTTATGGGGAGGCTCACGCTTGCGCTCTCGCCGGGCTTTAATACCGGCTTTGCAAAGCCTTTAAGCTCACGCTTCGGTCTGAATATCTCCCCCTTGGGCGGCTCTATATAGAGCTGCACGACCTCGGCTCCCGGACACTCACCCGTGTTCGTGACGGTGACGGTGACGGACTTTCCGTCGCAGCGCAGGTCTGAATAGGCAAAGCTCGTGTAGCTCAGCCCGTGACCGAAGGGGAACAGCGGCTTTACGCCGGAGGCGTCGTAATAGCGATAGCCGACGAAAATGCCCTCACGGTACTCGGCGTCCCTCTCGCCGTAGACCTCGGCGGAGGGGACGTCCCCGTACCTTACGGGCCAGCTCTCGGCAAGTCTGCCGGAGGGGTTTGCCTTGCCTGTCAGAAGGTCGATTATCGCCTCACCGCCCGCCTCGCCGGGCAGACCCATGTACAAAACGGCGTTCACGTCGTCTATCCACGGCAGCTCGACGACGCTGCCGCACAGCAGCACGACGACCGTGTTGGGGTTTGCCGCCGCCACCTCGGAGATCATGCGCAGGTGACCGTCCGGCATACGCATATCACGCCTGTCAAGCCCCTCGGACTCGTAGGCGTCGCAAAGTCCGGCAAAGACCACGGGGGTGTGAACGCTTTTCGCAAGCTCGACCGCCTCGTGTATCAGCTCATCGTCCGTGCTGCCGTCACTGCGGCAGCCCTCGGCAAAGGGGTAGTCTGCGCAGTCGATCGGATTTTTGAGGTCAAAGGGGTTTATGTGGCTTGAGCCGACGCCCTGGTAACGCAGCTCCTTTGCCATGTGACCTATCATGCAGGCGCTGCCCCGGAGCGGGAGCGCACCCTCGTTTTTCATCAGCACGGCGCTTTCGGACGCCGCCCTGCGTGCAAGCCTGTGGTGCGCCATCATGTCGCAGGGCGCCTGCGTGACGCTCTCGGAGCGCAGGGCAAATTCGGCGACACGCTCGGCGTTTTTCTCAAGGTCGCTGCGGGAGAGTTCACCCCGGTGCAGAGCCTTCAAAACGGCGCTTTTGCCGTAGCCGCTGCCGCCGGGCATCATCAGGTCGCAGCCGCTTTTCACGGCGGCGCAGCGGTCGTAGACCGCACCCCAGTCGGAAACGACGAAGCCCTCAAAGCCCCACTCGGAGCGCAGTATCTTTTGCAGCAGCCGACGGCTTTCGCCGGTATGCTCGCCGAGGAGCTTGTTGTAGCTCGACATCACCGCCCACGGCTTCGACTCCCGCACCGCAGTTTCAAAGCCCGCAAGATATATCTCACGCAGCGTGCGCTCGTCCATGAGGCTGTCGGAGAAGAAGCGGCACTCCTCCTGAGAGTTTGCGGCGAAGTGCTTTATGCAGCTTCCGACGCCGACGGACTGCATACCCCTGACGAATGCGGCGGCAAGCTTGCCGGAGACGTGCGGGTCCTCGGAGAAGTATTCGAAGTTTCGCCCGCACAGGGGGTTGCGCTTTATGTTGAGTCCGGGACCGAGGACGAGTGACACGCCGGTCGCCCTCGCCTCCTCGCCGATCGCTTTGCCGATGTCGGACAGAAGCGAGGGGTCCCAGCTGCACGCAGTTGAGACTGCGGCGGGAAAGCAGGTGGCGGGGTCGGAGACGTTGATGCCGAGGTTGTCGGCGTCGTCCGGCTGGCGGCGAAGCCCATGGGGTCCGTCGCACATCATGGCGCTCGGAATGCCGTATTCGGGAAAGGCGGCGGTGTGCCAGCAGTCTGCGCCCTCGCACAGACGGAGAAGCTCGAAGCCGCTCATCTTCCCGACGGCGGCTTTTGCGCTGCGAATATGTTCGTTCGGCATGGTCTGACCTCCGTTCGGTTTTGTTTTCTTTATTATATTATTTTCCTGTATCCCCCGTCAAGCGCATAAAAAAGACTGCCCTCGGGCGGGCTCGGATAAAGATAAGTCGGTTTTGAGCGGCTCTTTTCCGCCCATACTTCATAAAAAATCTCGGT
>CAVDMS010000115.1:1973-3453 GCA_963610045.1 Bacteroidaceae bacterium | reverse complement strand
GTACTCGCCGTGTACGGGGATAAAGTACTTGGGCTTTACGAGGGCGAGCATCATCTTTTGCTCCTCCTGCGAGGCGTGACCAGAAACGTGGAGGTCGGTGTTGCGGTCGTAAATGACCTCAGCGCCCTTGTGGAACAGCTCGTCGATGACCTTGCTTATCATATTCTCGTTGCCGGGGATGGCGGATGCGGACACGATGACCCTGTCGCCCGGCTCTATGTTTATCTGCCTGTGTTCGGAGAATGCCATTCTGTAAAGTGCGGACATGGCTTCACCTTGGCTGCCGGTCGATATGATGACCACTTTGTTTTTCGGCATCTTATTTAGCTGCGCTATGTCCATGAGGACGCCCTCCGGCACACTGAGATAGCCGAGAACGGTCGCAACTCTGAGGATATTCTCCATGCTGCGCCCCGTGATGCCGACCTTGCGTTTATACTTTGCCGCAACGTCAATGATCTGCTGCAAGCGGTAAACGTTCGAGGCAAAGGTCGTCACAATGATCCTCTGGTCGCAGTTTTTAAACAGTCTGTCAAAGGTTTCTCCGACCTTCATTTCGGAGACGGAATAGCCCGGCTTTTCAACATTCGTCGAGTCGCTGAGCAGAGCCAGCACACCCTCGTTGCCGAGCTGACCCAAGCGAGGCAGGTCGATCATTTTGCCCTGTATGGGGGTGATGTCGATCTTAAAGTCGCCGGTATGGATTATCGTGCCGAGAGGCGTTTTGATGGCAAGCGCCACGGCGTCCGCTATGCTGTGGTTGACGTTTATGAACTCGACCGTAAAGCAGCCGAGACGGAAGCTGTCGCCCGCCTTTTTCGTGAATATCTGCGTATTGTAAAGCAGGTCATGCTCCTCAAGCTTCAGCTCAACGAGCGCAGCGGTGAGCGGTGTTGCGTATATGGGAACATCGAGCGCCTTCATAACGTAAGGTATAGCGCCGATATGGTCTTCGTGACCGTGGGTCAGAATGATGCCCTTTATCCGAGAGGCGTTTGCCTTCAGATACGCTATATCGGGTATGACGATATCAATGCCGTACATCTGCTCGTCGGGAAAGCCGAGACCGCAGTCTACGACAATGATGTCGGAACCGCATTCAAATGCAGTCATATTTTTGCCGATCTCTCCGAGACCGCCAAGGGGTATGATTTTGATTTTTGGTGTCATAATTACTCCGTTTCGTAGTTTTCCGAAAAACGCAAAACAAAGGGAGCCTCGATGCACCCACAGTGCAGCGAGGTGACTCCCCCCCAACATATTTCGGTATGTAGCTTATTTCCGTTATAAAGGGATTATATCCCTAAATTCACATTTCAATTCTGCCCTCGATCGCACGCAGAAGCGTTGCGTCGTCGGCAAATTCAAGGTTCGAGCCGACGGGAATACCGTAGGCAAGTCTGGTGACCTTGACGTCAAAGGGCTTTAAAAGTCTTGAGATATACATTGCCGTAGCGTCACCCTCGGTGTCGGGGTTCGT
>CAVDMS010000115.1:0-1926 GCA_963610045.1 Bacteroidaceae bacterium | reverse complement strand
GTTCGTTGCCATTATTACCTCGGAAATCTCACTGTCCTCGTCGGCAACACGCTTAACAAGCTCGGCAATGCGCAGATCGTCGGGACCTATCCTGCCGATGGGCGAAAGAACACCGTGCAGAACGTGGTAAAGTCCGTTATATTCCCTGCTGCGCTCAATGGAAAGCACGTCACGAGGCTCGGCAACGACGCAGACGGTGCTTCTGTCTCTGCGGTCACTTGCACATATTGAGCAGATCTCATTCTCGGTGAGGTTGTGGCAAATGCGACAGGTGCAGACGTTCGCCTTTGCGTCGAGTATTGCATTTGCAAAGCTCTCGGCCTCGCCTTCGGGCAGCGAAAGAACGTGAAAAGCCAGGCGCTGAGCACTCTTTCTGCCGATGCCGGGAAGAGAAGCAAATTTATCTATAAGAGTTTCGAGTGAAGCAGGAAAAAATGACATGGCGTTAACTCCGATTTATGCGTTTCTTATTGCGGCTATTTGTGCCGCTCTGTCGGCTTTGCCGAACACGGCGCTTCCGGCGACAAGCACATTAGCACCGGCGGCTTTGCAAAGCCTTGCGGTGACGGGATCGACACCGCCGTCTACCTCAAGCTCGCAGTCGAGACCACGGCGCTCTATCTCATGGCGCAGCTCCTTGATCTTCGGAAGCTGATCGGGCATAAAGCTCTGCCCGCCGAAGCCCGGCTCGACCGTCATAACAAGGACGAGGTCAAGGCGCTCGATAAAGGGATAGAGGACGGCTGCGGGAGTGCGGGGCTTTACGGCAAGACCGACCTTTTTGCCCTGAGCCTTTACGACGTCTATTGCATCGGATATGTTCTGATAGGAATCCGCCTCGACGTGGAACACGACAAGGTCTGCACCCGCATCGCAGAATGCCTTTGCGAAGCGAAGCGGCGTCGTTATCATAAGATGCACGTCAATAAACATATCCGTTATCTTGCGGAGGGACTTTAAAACCGGAATGCCTATCGAAATATTCGGGACAAATTCACCGTCCATAACGTCGAAGTGAATGTAATCCGCACCGCCGGAGCGGATGTCGGTGATCTCCTCTCCGAGACGAGAGAAATCGGCGGAGAGAATGGACGGAGCAATTTTTATCATGCGATTAACCTCTTATATTGCAAAAGCATAGAATGTTACAGCGGAGGGTGCGCACCCAAGGCTTTTATATATGCACGGGGGGACGCTCTTAAAAGGGGTGTCCCCTGTCGGCATACTATTACACAAATATTATACTACACAAAATGTTGCTGTGCAAGAGCCAATAATGCAAAATAATTGCCGAAAACATAGACTGTCTTGACTGCGATATATGTAACATGATAGTATTTTTACATATTGAAGAAAGAGAGAGATGCAAATGAAATTCTGCCCCAACTGCGGCAAACAGATGGATGACATTCACCCGTTCTGTTCAGGCTGCGGATACAGATTCCCCGCTGCTGCGCCGACAAACAACGCATATGCGTATCAGACCCCGCCGACGACGGCATACGACCAAGCGCCCGTTAAGACCAAAAAGAGCAAGACTCCGCTGATAATCATTATTGCGGCCGCCGCCGTGCTTGCCATTGCCGCTGCCCTGTTCTTCGTCACGAACATTTTCGGAAATCACGTTATGCAGGTTACCGAAGTTTGCATCTATTCCGATGGTGTGATTTCGATGAAAATCGAAAGAGAATTTGACAGCAACGGCGACTGGACGAAGGAAACGAAGTACCATTACAACGACGACGGAACCCTTTATGCTAAGAGAGTCTTTACATATGAGTACGACGGAAAGCATAATATGACGGCTTTTACGAGCAAGACTACATATTCCGACGGAAACGGCAACGAGGGCGAGACATACAAAACAAGCCACGAAGTTAAAGCGTATAAGGAAGACGGTCTTTGGTATTACGAATTATATGACGA
>CAVDMS010000114.1:0-3509 GCA_963610045.1 Bacteroidaceae bacterium | reverse complement strand
GATATAGCTTGTAGGTATGTTCAACGTCGAGAATATAGGTCTCGCCGTCGATCTTGGCAAACAGACAGCCGGTGTCGTTCACGGTCACGGTACTTCTCGATAGGTCGGCAACGTAATCGTCATAGAGCTTGTCGTTGTGAAACCACCGGTAAACCAAAATGACGGCAATACATATGACACCGAGACCGACGAGCAGCAGCACGACGGTCAAGGAATCACGCCGGCGCTTGGGCTTTTCTGCGGGGGCGGAGATCTTATCGTACAGGTCTGCCATATCAGTACACCGCTGCGACAATGACCGCCGAAACGGACAGAAGGAGAGCCAGCGCCGCCTCCGCCATCCATGCTGTGCGCAGGAACGCTTCGTCGTTTTTCTCAGGAGCTTTTGCGGTGCTGCGCCGAGGCTCCGAGGGAGCCTTAGCTTTGCGTTTAAAGGATTCTTTCTTCATAGCCTTACTTTCAGGGCAGCAGCGAATAAACGCTGCTGCCCGTAGTTTCGATTATTCTGCTTCGGCGAGAGCCTTTGCTTCTTCAATGACCTTCTGCTGAACGTTGCCGGGAGCTTCCTCGTAGCGAACGAACTTGCAGGAGAAGGAGCCTCTGCCCTGAGTCATGGAGCGGAGGTCGATGGTGTAGGAGCTCATCTCCGCCATGGGGACCTCTGCCTCAACGATCTGCATTCCGTCCTCTGCGTTCATACCGAGAACGGTACCGCGGCGCTTGGAGGAAATGTCGGACATAATATCGCCGAGATTTTCGTCGGGAATGGTGACCTTCAGGAGACCGATAGGCTCAAGAATGGTGGGCTTTGCCTTGGGGATGCCGTCCTGATATGCAAGACGTGCTGCGGTCTGGAACGCCATATCGTTGGAGTCGACGGGGTGGTAGGAGCCGTCGTACAGAGTCGCCTTCAGACCGACGAGAGGATAGCCGGCAAGAACACCCTTGGTGACGGAGTTGCGCAGACCCTTTTCGACGGAGGGGAAGAAGTTCTTGGGAACGGAGCCGCCGAAGACTTCCTCGGCAAAGATCATGTCGTCCTGCTCGTCCTGAGGCTCGAAGCGGATCCAAACGTCACCGAACTGACCGGAACCGCCGGACTGCTTCTTATGACGGCCGTGAGCTTCGACCTTGCCCTTGATCTTTTCACGGTATGCGACTCTTGCGGGCTTGAGCTCGGTCTCAACGCCGAAGCGGGACTTGAGCTTTGCACAAAGAACGTCGACCTGAATGTCGCCTGCGCCGGAAACGACCATCTGATGAGTCTCGGCGTTGTTTACGAGAGTGAAGGAGATGTCCTCCTCGTTGAGTCTTGCAAGACCGCCGGCGACCTTGTCGTCCTGACCCTTGGTCTTGGGGGAGATCGCCATGGAGTAGCAGGGTTCGGGGATCTCGATCGCAGGAAGCTCGACCTCGTTCTTGGGATCGCAAACGGTGTCGGAGGTCTTCCAATCCATCTTGCCGATGGCAACGATGTCGCCGCAGACGGCTTCCTTGACCTCGGTGGTCTTCTTGCCGCACATGGTGTACATTCTGCCGAGCTTGTCGGTGGAAGCGGAGCGCATATTGCGAAGGCTCATGTCGCCGGTGACCTTGCCGCTGACGACCTTTATGAAGCTGTACTTACCGAACTGATCGGAAACGGTCTTGAATACGAAAGCGCAGACGGGCTCTGCGGACTTGCCTTCGGGAGCGGGAGCGTAATCGCAGATAGCCTGCAGAACAGCCTCGGTGCCGATGCCGGACATTGCTGCGCCGCACAGCACGGGGATGACGCTGCGGTCCTTCATGCCGAGCTTGATGCCCTCGACGGTGTCGGCCTCGGAAAGCTCCATCTCCTCGAAGTACTTCTCCATAAGCTCCTCGGTGGCGCCTGCTGCGGTCTCCATGAGGGTCTCACGCAGCTCTGCGACCTTGTCTGCGTCCTCTGCGGGAACTGCGACCTTGGTGGTCTTGCCGCCGGAGGTGCGGTATGCGACGTTGTGAACGAGGTCGATAACGCCGGTGCCGTCGGACATGGGAGCCATGACGGGGCATACGATGCTGCCGTACTTCTCCTGAAGTGCGGAAAGAACGTTATAGAAATCGCCGTGTTCTTCGTCGATCTTGGAGATGTAGAACATTGCGGGAACATTTGCCTCTCTGAGGTACTTCCAACTTCTCTCTGCGCCGACGGAGATGCCGTCCTTTGCGGAGCAGAAGATGATGCCGGCTTCCGACACACGGATGGCGGCAAGAGCGTCGCCCACGAAGTCGAAGTAGCCGGGGCAGTCAAGAACATTGATCTTGCAGCCGCCGAAGTTTACGGGAGCGACGGCGGTAGAAATTGTAATTTGGCGCTTGATTTCTTCAGCGTCGTAGTCGCAGACGGTGTTGCCGTCGCTGACCTTGCCCATACGGTCGATTGCACCGGTTGCAAACAGCATACCCTCGGCAAGACTGGTCTTGCCGCTGTTGCCGTGACCTAAGAGACAAATGTTGCGGATGTTTTTGGTTTCGTAGCTCATGTGTTGCGTCCTCTCTGAAATATATTAAGTTTAATTTAAAATCAATTTGTTAAATCGAAATCAGCTTATTATACACTAATTAAAATATCATGGCAACAGTTTTTTTACCGCTGCTTCCTGTAAAGAACAAAAGACAGTACAAGCTCCGGCACTAGCCAGATAAGCATATATACCAGAACTCTTCCGGCGCCCACTGCGGTGAAGTTGCCGCCGCAGAAATACGAAAACGCGAGGATCACGCCGAGAACGGTACACATTATGCTCAACAGCACGCACACACGGATGACGCCAAATAGGTTCTTGCTGTGGTGTGCGAGCGAGACGAGCGGGCCGAGACCGTCTCTTGACAGCAGCGCTGCGGGCTTGCTTGCATCCGAGGGAGAGGCGGCGGAGATCTCGTAGCGCTCCGCGAAGGAGGGAAAGTCGAAGCCGTCGGTCGGAATGTCGAACTTACGGGAGAGCATCTGCGGGGTCATGTTAAAGTCACGCAGAGCAAATATGGGATGTCTGCCGGAGCGCATGATCTCCTCCAGTGCGTCACGCACGGAATTGGAGGGCGTGTAACGGATCTCGAAGAAAGCGCGCAGTACTCCGGAAACCGAGAGAAACACACAGTCCTTGAGCGAAAGTGCCTGCGGAAGCCGTATACCCATGAGCTGCATGAAGCCCGACGAGCCGCAAAGTACCTCCTCACCGTTTATGAGAGCGACAAGACCGCCGCTTTCGTGGCAGGAAAATTCGTCGATGCGAAGCAGAGAGCCGTTGCCCTTACGCATAAGCTCCATAAACGCCGGAGCGAGTGCGGAGCCGGAGGCGGAAATGATGCTGCCGGCAAGAGAAAGCACCTTTTCGGCGCTTGTGCCGGACAGAATGTGGGTCTTGTCAACGTGAATTGCGGATTTCGAAAACAGATCGGTGTCGCTTATGATGATGTGCTTGCTCTTGCCGATGTCAAAAAGTCCCGACCAACCTGCGATCGCCGCACCTTTTTTTATGAGGTGC
>CAVDMS010000113.1:0-3514 GCA_963610045.1 Bacteroidaceae bacterium | reverse complement strand
ATGTGAGAAAATGTAAGCAGTGAACACGGAAGGGTGAAGCATATGAGAAGAAGCAAAAAGCTGCCGAAGTGGGCAGTCATCGTCATTCTGATAGCGGCGATCGCAGTTTATGCGATAGATTACTTTACGCAGGACAGAGTGACGGAGCCGATGGACGGGCTGTACGTCCATTATATCGACATCGGTCAGGGCGATGCGTCGCTCATCGTCTGCGACGGAAAAACAATGCTCATAGACGGCGGCGAGGCGGACGAGGCGGACAGGCTCGTCGATTACCTTGAGCGGCAGGGGGTCAAAACGCTTGACTATGCGGTATGCACCCACTCCCACGCCGACCACTGCGGAGGGCTTGACAAGGCGATAGAGCGCTTCGGTGCAGAGACGGTGTTCACGTCGCCCTACACGACGGAGATAAACCAGTATAAGCAGGTCGTCGAGGCGGCGGACGAGGTGGGAGCGGAGCTTTGCGTTCCCGACTTCGGCGTTGAGTACAGGCTCGGCGAGGCGGTGTTTACCTTCATAGGACCCGTTGAGGAGTATTCCGACACGAATAACAACAGCCTTGTCCTGCGTCTTACATACGGCGACAAGAGCTTTCTCTTTACCGGCGACATGGAGCGGGGAGCCGAGAACGATCTGTTAGACTCCGGGGTGAAGCTTTCAAGCGACGTGCTGAAGGTTGGGCATCACGGCTCATCGACCTCGACGAGCTACCGTTTCCTGTACGAGGTGTCGCCGGAGATCGCCGTCATATCCTGCGGCGAGGGCAACAGCTACGGTCACCCGCACGAGGAGGTCCTCAGCAGACTGAGCGATGCCGACGTCACGGTGTACAGAACGGACCTCGACGGCAGCGTCGTGCTGTTCTGCGACGGAATGACGATCACGAAAAAGTGAGGTTAGAGATGGATAAAATGCCTGAGCTGTGGGATGTTTACGACATCGACAGAGTGAAAACGGGACGCACCGCCGTGCGGGGCGAGGCGCTTGCGCCGGGGGATATGCATTTGGTTATACACATCTGCATATTCGGAAGCGACGGTCGGCTGCTTATTCAGCAGCGGCAGCCGTGGAAAACGTGGCCGGAGTATTGGGATGTGACAGTCGGCGGCAGTGCGCTTTTAGGCGAAAATTCACGTCAGGCGGCGCACAGGGAGTTGCTTGAGGAGCTGGGACTCGACATTGACTTTACAACACTTCGCCCGACCTTTACGCACAATTTCGACGAGGGCTTTGACGACTTTTACATCCTCGTGAGGGACGTGGACATACATAAGCTGCGCCTCCAGCCGGAGGAGGTAAAGTCGGTCGCATGGGCGACGGCGGACGAGGTCTTTCGGATGATGGACGAGGGACGCTTCATACCCTTTTACAAGAGCTTCGTTCAAAGCCTTTTTGACCTTCGGGGCAAGTCGGATTTCCTGAATACATAACGAAAAGCCGCTCTCTTTGAGAGCGGCTTTTCGTTATTCTTCGTCCGGCACTTCGTCCTCGACGGGGTGCGGAGCGTCGTTATACGAGAGCGCCTCGCCGGAAACGAGCCTTCGGTGCGAGACCTTTTTCGTTATGGAGCCGGCTATGCCGCCGACCATGGACTGTGCGGCAAGGTGCCTGCCAATGATGGTCGAAAGATCGGTCTCCGGCGCAAGCTGAGAGACGGTACCCTCCATGATGGATATGCTGCGCCAGAACATCGTCATCGACTTCGGGATGCGAATCCCGTAGCTGCGTGCGATCTGATACAGGTCGGAGAATATCTCGACCGTGCTGCTCATCTCCTCCATCGTGATGATGCGGTACTTGTCGAGATAGGTGCGCATGCTTGCGAAAAATCCGTCCCTGTCGATGTTATCCGGCGTTTCGCAGATACGCAAAACGGCATCGGCAAAGGAGACGTGGTCGTTCGTGACGATGGCACGCATACAGACCTTAATAAGCTCGGCGCAGTCCTCGGTGAGCGTTCCCATCATGCCGAGGTCGAGCCAAACTATCCTGCCGTTTTCGACGTGGACATTGCCGGGGTGCGGGTCTGCGTGGAAGAAGTGGTCCTCCGCAAACTGCTTTATGTAGTTGTTTATAAACTTCGTGCAGACCTCGGAGACGTCGTAGCCGTCACGAAGCAGCGCCTCAGTGTCGTTGAGCTCGCAGCCGCCGATGTACTCCATGACGAGGATGTTTTTCGTCGTCAGCTCGTCAAAGACCTTGGGGCAGTAGACGTACTTTATGCCCTCGATGTTTTTGCGCAGACGGCGAATGTTCTCCGCCTCACGCAGAAAATCCATCTCCTGCTGAGCGACCTGCCACATCTCGTCGAGCGTGTCGCCGAGATCCATGACGTCGCTTATCTTCTTGAGCTTCACTATGCCGAGCGCCGATTTGAGGAGCTTGATGTCACGCTCCATCGTGTCGTATATGTCGGGGCGCTGCACCTTGACCGCAACACGGGTGCCGTCGGGCAGGTACGCCTCATGCACCTGCGCAATGGACGCAGAGCCGAGGGGTATCGGCATTATGCGTGTGAACACCGTATTCCACGGTCTGCCGTATTCCTCGCTTATGATCTCCTTTATCTGCACCGTCACGAGGTGCGTTGCGCTCGTGCGCAGGCTCTCAAGCTTCTTGCAATATTCCGGCGGAACGATCTCGGGGTGCATGGAAAGAAGCTGACCGATCTTGACGTAGGTCGGACCAAGCTCCTTGAGCATTTCGCAGAATCTGTCGGGCGTAAGCCCTTCGCCGAGGTTGTAGCGGCTGAGCGTTTTCACGATCTCAAGAACACGCTTTACGCCGCCCATGCTGTCATACATCGAATTTGCCATTATCTCAGTCCTTATTCGGAAATATCTGTATCGAGGATGCGGCAGAAGCAAAGCTGACCGCCGTCGTCCGTAAAGCTCACCTGCGTACCGTCGATGAGCGTGTAAGCGTCGGGCTTTACGGCAAATACCGTGTTTGTGCCGACCTTCCAAAGGTACACGGCGCCGTCGTAGTCAAGCTCTCCGGCACGGAGCGCCTGACGTATGCTCATCCCGACGTCCTCGTAATTGAAGGGACCGTCTCCGGTGAGACTTATCCTGCCAAGCTCGTTCGGGGGAGACTCCGGGTCGATGACGTAGCCCGTCATCTCGGTACCGTCCTCGTCGATAAAGCTTACACGGGTAAAGCCGGACTCGCTTCCGGCGATTATGGTGAGGTCGTCGGCGTTTGTCAGGAACACGGCTCCCTTGCCGCACCAGACCCAAACGCAGCCCTCATGACCCTCGGACGCTTTTTTGAACTTTGCGTAGTCGGCTCTGCATATCGCCTGAGCGTCGGCAGGGGAGTCGGCGGAAAGCCCTTTAACGTCGAGCTTGCACACCGGCGCAATGCGTGAGGTGTAGATAAGCACGGCTATAAGCACCGCAAGCAGAACGACTGCGGTTATGATTATATATGCGGCGTAGGACTTTTTTGCGGGGCGCCTGCCCTTGCTGTGTGCTGCCATCGTCTGCCTCCGATCATAATAAGCATACAC
>CAVDMS010000112.1:0-3518 GCA_963610045.1 Bacteroidaceae bacterium | reverse complement strand
ACGTTATACGGACTCTTTTATCCAGTTTTCAAGCTCCGAGTCTGACACTCTACGGTTTATCATTTTGCCGCCCAAGATTCTTGCATCGCAGCATTTTCTCAGGTCATTGACGGTGCCGCCCAAGCCGCTGCCGCCGGATGTGGCAAAGGGAACGACGGTCTTGCCGGTGAGGTCAGCGCCGTCGAGGAAGCTGGCGATTATTCTCGGAGCGGTGTACCACCAAATGGGGAAGCCGACGAAAATGCGGTCATAAGCGTTGAGGTTTTCGGGCAGAGCCTCGATTTCGGGACGGGATGCGGGGTCTTTCATCTCAAGAGTCGTGCGGCTTTTGGAGTCGGTCCAGTCGAGGTCTGCCTTCGTATAGGGGACGGTAGGGCGTATTTCAAACATATCCGCACCCGCAAGACGGGCGATCCTTTTTGCTGCCTCGGCGGTCGTGCCTCCGACCGAGAAATATGCGACAAGTGTTTTTGACATGATAGTTACCTCCGTTTCAGTTTAAGTGTTTTTTCAGAAATTCCTCGATTTTATCAAAGGGGATGATGTCCGTTTGGTCGTAAAGGTCGGTGTGACTTGCGTTAGGCACTATTAAAAGCTCCTTGTTATCGCTGTTGAGCTTTGAAAATGCGGTCTTGCTGAAGTAAAGCGAGTGCGCCTTTTCGCCGTGTACGAGCATTACCGCACTGCGTATCTCGCCTACATAGCTGAGTATCGGCATATTGAGAAACGACAGCGACGAGGTCATGTTCCAGCCCTTGTTTGAGTTGAGGGAGCGAGGATGATAGCCCCTCTCGGTCTTGTAGTAATCATGGTAGTCCCGGACAAACTGCGGTGCGCCGTCGGGGAGAGGATCGACAACGCCGCCAGCCGAAAGGTAAGAGCCGTTTTTGTAATCCTCGGTGCGCTGTGCATTGAGGGCGCAGCGCTTTGCATAGCGGGACGCCTCACTATCCTCGGCGTCGAAGTAGCCGTTTGCGGTGACACGGCTCATGTCATACATCGTGACGGCGACGGTCGCCTTGAGTCTCGTGTCCAGTGCCGCCGTGTTGAGTGCCATGCCGCCCCAACCGCAGATGCCGACAATGCCTATGCGTTCGGGATCAACGTCCTCACAGACGGAGAGAAAGTCAACGGCAGCCTGAAAATCCTCGGTGTTTATGTCGGGGGAAGCGACGTACCTCGGCTCACCGCCGGACTCTCCGGTGTACGAGGGGTCGAATGCAATAGTGAGAAAACCCCGCTCCGCCAAGGTCTGAGCGTACAGCCCCGAACACTGCTCCTTGACGGCGCCGAAGGGACCGCACACCGCAACGGCGGGGTAGGGCGCTTTGCCGCTTTTCGGAACATACATATCGGCGGCAAGAGTTATACCGTAACGGTTGTGAAAAGTGACCTTCTTATGTGCGACCGAGCCGCTCTGCGGAAACGTCTTGTCCCATTCCTGAGTGAGATGAAGCTTTTCCATTACAATACCTCCTGATACAGCGCTTGACATATTATTATTGTGCTGTTATACTCAGATTAACACCTAAAGCTGACTTTAGGTCAAGCATTTTTTAGAAAAATTTCGGAGGTGTTTTGTGTACACGATAGGACAGGTGTCCGAGATGTTCGATATTCCCGTGTCAACGCTGCGCTACTACGACCGTGAGGGACTGTTTCCCGGACTTGAACGCAGCTCCGGGATAAGGCGTTTCGGCGAGCGGGAGGTCGAGGCGCTGAGAGTTATAGAGTGCCTCAAAAAGACGGGACTTGATATTAAAAGCATACGGTGCTTCATGGAGTGGTGCAGTGAAGGAAGCTCAACATATCCTCAGCGGCTTGAGCTGTTTAAGTCACAGCTTGCGCTGCTTGACGAGGAGATCGAGCGCCTAAACAAGACCCGGTGCATGGTGCGCTTTAAGTGTTGGTACTACGAAAAGGCGATGAAGGACGGCAGCGAGGACAGTATAAAGGAACTGCTGCCCGACAAGCTTCCTGAGGACATTCAGGAGCTGTACAACATAAGCCATGAGTGATTTTGGAGGAGAAAAATGAAGAGGCTTTTAGCGTTTTTACTTTGCCTGCTTATGCTGCTTTCGCTGTGTGCCTGCACGGGTGCGGGGGAAGAGAAGCCGGAAAAGACCGAAGCTCCAACTCCGACACCGAGCGAGGAGCCGGAGGAAGCGGAATGTACACCGCTGATGTACAAGGTCACCGACGGAAAGGGCGGCGTTCTGTACATTCTCGGCTCAATACACGTTGCCGACGACAGGGCAAAGGATATGCCCGACTATGTGATCGATGCATATGACGAGTCCGACTACCTGTGTGTGGAGTGCGATACCTTTGCGTTTAATAGCGACATGGCGGCACAGAGAGAGCTTGCGGAGCTTGTGGTGTACAGCGACGGGAGCAAGATAAGCGACCACATTTCCGCCGAGACCTATGAAGCGGCGAAGGCGATACTTGAAGAAAACGGTTTGTACAGCTATGTGTATGACTACATGAAGCCCGCAATGTGGGTGTCGGCGCTTGAGACGCTGAACGCAGAGAAGGCGGGACTGGACTCCGATTCCGGCATCGACCTCCTGTTCCTTAAAAAGGCGCACAAGAGCGGTCTTGAGATAAGGGAAGTTGAGTCCGTTGAGTTCCAGTTCAATATGCTCATCGGCTTTTCCGACGAGCTGATGGACGCGATGCTTGCATCCGATTGCAGTGAGGATGCCGGCGAAAGCAGCTTGGAGCTTTATGAGCTTTGGCTCAAGGGAAACGAAAAGACGCTCATAAAGGCGCTGACCGCCGGGGACGACAGCGATACTGATCTCCCCGCCGAGCTTCTTGAGGAGTACAACAAGGCGATGATAAGCGACCGCAATATCGGCATGGCGGATAAGGCGGAGGAATATCTCGCAGGCGGCGGCACGGGATTTTACATCGTCGGTCTTGCGCACGTCATCGGTGACGGCGGCATAATCGACCTGCTCACTCAGAGAGGCTACACCGTCGAAAAAATAAGCTGATACCTTATATAAAATAAAGCATCCGAAGTAAAACTTCGGATGCTTTATTTTGCTCTCTTGAGCCTTGCGTGCGAGAGCGTCGGTCGGCTTAGAAGGGGAGGAGCGGGTCTTGCCAGCACGAGCGTGCGCCCGTTGTATGTAAAAATGTCAGCGTCGATGCCGTTCCACGAGGTCAGCCCCTCACTCAAAAGAGCCTCTCGTATCCTGCCCTTGAGGGCGTCGGCATCGGGTGCCGAGCTTGCAAGGATAAGCGCAACGGCGTTATCCGAAACCGTGTCAGTCAAAATCGGTTGCCTCCCTTTATTTGTATACATTACAATTTAAAATCACATTGGCGTCAAAGTGGTTAAGAAATCGCAAGATTTAAATTACAAATCGAATTTTATCAAAAATTTTTTAAATTTTCTATACAAAAATTATGGAAAAATCGTAAATGAGGTGATATACTAAACAAGCGTTATGTAAAGTTTTTATGTAAAGTAATTTTGTTATCTTGAGGCTTGAGATGGATCTTAC
>CAVDMS010000111.1:0-3542 GCA_963610045.1 Bacteroidaceae bacterium | reverse complement strand
ATTGTCAAGGGTTTTAACGCAGCACGGGCGAAAATCCGCCCGTCAAAACCGACAGGGGGTTCGACTCCCGTCAGCTTATTGCGCAGAATTTTAAGGAGTGGTTTTGAATGAAACGAGGAGTGAAAGTATCCCATAACGTGATCCGCAGATTGCCGAGATACTTGAGAAAGCTGGACGAGCTGACGGAGGCGGGCGTGAGCCGCATTTCCTCCGGCGAGCTTGGCAGACAGCTCGGTCTTACCCCCTCGCAGATCAGGCAGGATTTTAGCTGCTTCGGTGAATTCGGTCAGCAGGGCTACGGCTATAAGGTGACCGCTCTGCGTGCTGAGATCGCATCCATACTCGGTATGGACAGGGGCTTCAAGGCTATACTTATCGGCGTCGGCAATATCGGTCAGGCGCTCGTGTGCAACTTTTCCTTCAGCCAGTGGGGCTTTGAGCTTATGGCGGCGTTCGACGTCAAGACCGAGCTTGTCGGCAACGAGCATGACGGCATCATGGTCCATCACATCGACGAGCTGCCGCAGTTTCTGGAGGAGAATCATGTTGACGTTGCGGTGCTTTGCGTTCCCAAGAAGCACGCAGTCGCCATTACCGAGCTGCTTACGAGCCACGGGATAAATGCGATCTGGAACTTCACGAATGTGGAGCTTACCGCACCCGAAAGCAGCACCATAGTCGAGAATATACATTTCTCGGATTCGCTTTTGTCGCTCAGCTACTTTGTGGCGCAGGATATTGACGAAAAGGCTGCAAGAGCGGCAAGACTCAACAAGTAAGCAGAAACGTCAAAAAGCGCAGCTTTTCTGTATTTCACCGAAAAGCTGCGCTTTTCGGCTTATAAGTGAGCTTGAAAAGCAAAAGGACAAAGCCGAAATTTTGGCGCAGCAGGGGGGCTTGAGGGGACAAGCTTTTCACAAAAACGTGGCGTGCTTTTCAGTTCGGCAAAAAAGCATTAGCTTTTTGCAGGACTGAAAAGCTGCGCTTTTACTTTGAGGAGATCTTTGAGGAGATACTTATGTCAGATACTATTGCGGCGATCTCGACGGGAAGCTGCGTCTCGGCGATAGGCATTGTGCGCCTGAGCGGGGACGGGGCGATAGAGATCGTGAGCCGAATGTTTTTCCCCTCGTCGGGAAAGCCGATGGATGCGGCAAAGGACAGGCAGCTCGTGTACGGTGAGCTTCGGGACACGGACGGCAGAGTGCTTGATCTCTGCCTGTGTACGGTGAGCAGAGCGCCGCACAGCTACACGGGCGAGAACACGGCGGAGCTTCAGTGCCACGGCTCGCCCACGGTACTCAGAGCGGCGCTCGATGCGGCGTTTAAGCTCGGCGCAAGGCAGGCGCTGCCCGGAGAGTTCACAAAGCGTGCGTTTTTGAACGGACGCATGGACCTCAGCAGCGCAGAGGCGGTGGCGGATATAATCGACGCAGAGACCGCCGAGGCGGCAAAAAACGCCGCAGGGCAGCTTGCGGGTGCGATATCGAAGAAGATCGAGCGGATATACTCCGAGCTTGCCGACATAAGCGCACACTACCATGCGGTGCTGGATTACCCCGACGAGGACATCGAGGACTTTACGCTTGACGCTTACCGCACGAAGCTTACCTCCGCTGCGGCGGAGCTGAGGCGTCTGCACGACAGTCACGCCGACGGGCGCATCATGCAGGGCGGCGTTCCCGCTGCGATAATCGGCAGACCGAACGCCGGCAAAAGCTCTCTTTTAAACCTTGCGCTGGGCTATGACCGTGCCATCGTCACGGACATTCCCGGCACCACGAGGGACACCATCGAGGAAAAGCTCAAGCTCGGCGGCGTGCTGCTGCGCCTTACCGACACCGCCGGCATACGCAGCACCGACGACGAGATCGAGCGCATGGGCGTGGAGCGAAGCCTTGATGCGATGAACAGTGCGGAGCTTGTGCTGCTCGTTATAGACGGCAGCCGTGAGTTTTCCGCCGAGGACGAGGCGCTCCTGCATGAGGCCGAGAAAGCGCCCAAGGCGGTGGTCGTGCTGTCTAAGTCCGACCTGCCGCAGCGCTGCCGACTGCCGGAAACAAAACTTCCGACCGTTAAGCTCTCCGCCGTCACGGGGGAGGGGCTGCACGAGCTTGAGGCGGCGGTCAAGGCGCTGTTTCCGCTGCCGGACGTGCCTGCGGGCGAGATACTCACGAACGCAAGGCAGGCGGAGGCGGTCGCAAGGGCGCTTGAGCATCTTGCCTCGGCGCTCGACGCAATGGAGCGGGGGCTTACGCCGGACATCATCCTCACCGAGAGCGAGGGTGCGATGCTCGCCCTCGGCGAGCTCAGCGGCAAAACGGTGCGGGAGGACGTGACAAACCGCATATTCAGCCGCTTCTGCGTCGGAAAATGACACGAAAGCACTTGCGGTATACATCGGCGGTGCTATAATTAAAAGACACTCTCCGGAAGGGAGGATAGACGATGGAACTTAAAGACATGAGCCTTGAGACCTTTGCGTCGGCGCTTGCATCGGCGGAGCCGACCCCCGGCGGCGGGGGAGCCGCTGCTCTCGTCGGCGCACTGTCGGCGGCGCTCTGCTCCATGGCGGGCGGCATCACGCTGCAAAGCAAAAGGTATGCCGCAAGAAGGGATGCACTTTTGCCGATACTGTCCCGCTGCGAGGAGCTTAGAGGGCGGCTTTTGGAGCTTATAGACGAGGACGCAAGGCTTTTTCTGCCGCTCAAGGCGGCATACTCCATGCCGAAGGACGACCCCGACTACGGGCGTACCATGGAAAACGCAACGCTCGGCGCCTGCCGTGCGCCGCTTGAGATGCTGCGCCTTTGCGCAGAGCTGTCGGGGCTTTTGCGGCGTCTGAGCGAAAATTGCGGTCCCATGCTCGTTTCCGACGTCGGCTGTGCGGCGCACTGCTGCCGTGCGGCGATGGAGTGTGCGGCGATGAACGTGTTTATAAACACCCGCAGTCTTGCGAATAGGGACAAGGCGACAGAGATAGAAAACGAGGTGCGGTCTCTCCTTTCGGAAAACGCAGCCGAGGCGACCGCCGTCGGCGAAAAAATTGCGGACGGGATCGTCTGCAAAGGGCATGAGGCGATGCTTATGCGAGGCGCACCCGTCGCCGCCGCAGCGGATGCGGAAACGAAAAGGCGTGCGCAGCGTCTCGGCGACATGGGCGTGACGCCGACGATAGCGCTCGTCCGTGTCGGCAGCGACCCGGATGCGGTGTATTACGAAAGGTCGGCATCGGAGCGCTGTGAGAGACTCGGCGTCGCCGTAAGAAAAGTGACATTGCCGCAGTCTGCGTCTCAAACGGAGCTTATGTCGGCGATACGAGGGCTGAACATTGATGCCGGCGTTCACGGGATATTGCTCCTGCTGCCGCTGCCGGAGGGCTTTGACGAGAAGGCGGCCTGCGCCGAGATCGCAGCCGACAAGGACGTTGACGGAGTGTCGCCCGGCTCGGCGGCGGGGATATACTCCGGCACGGGCGAGGGCTTTGCCCCCTGTACCGCCGAGGCGTGCATGATGCTTCTGCATCACTACGGCATCCCGGT
>CAVDMS010000110.1:0-3585 GCA_963610045.1 Bacteroidaceae bacterium | reverse complement strand
CCGGCGTTATGATGGCAATGTTCATGTCCAACGCAGGCGGCGCATGGGATAACGCCAAGAAGTACATCGAGGAAGGCAACCACGGCGGCAAGGGTTCCGACGCTCACAAGGCAGCAGTCGTCGGCGACACCGTAGGCGACCCGTTCAAGGATACCTCCGGTCCCTCCATCAACATCCTCATCAAGCTGATGACCGTTGTTTCCACCGTTTTTGCAGCGGCATTCGGAAGCGGTCTGCTCCACTTCTAATCCGACACTTTATCACAGGCATCGCCGTTCGGCGGTGCCTGTGTTCATTTAAGCATAAGTGGAGTTGACCCCCTGTCAGCTTATTATTAAAACTATCTTAACAAACTCCTTGACAAGTAGTGTATAATGTTAAAGTGATATGTTTTGTACTTAAACCCCACGACTACAGGAGACTAATATGTTTGTAAAGCGATTAAAATCAGCGGTTTCGGTTTTGCTCAGTCTGGTACTTATGTTCAGCTTGGTGCTGTGCTTTGCCCCGGTAAATGCAAACGCCGTGACCACGCAGGCAGAGATTGACGAGCTTAAAGAGCAGCGCAATCAACTCAAGGAGCAGCAGAAGGATATTCAGAACACCGTAAATTCCCTTCGCGGTCAGCAGGACAAGCTTATTGAGCTTAAAACCGCTCTTGACGAGAAAAACGCCATTACCCTCCAGCAGATTCTTAATCTTGAGGAACAGATCACTCTCCACGAGGAGCTTATTGAGCAAAAGTCTGTCGAGCTTGAAAAGGCTCAGGACGTCGCCGACGAGCAGCTCAGCAGGCTCAAGGTCCGCATCCGCAACATGGAGGAAAACGGCAGATACAATTATGTTGCCGTTCTTTTCGGAGCCGAATCCATCAGCGAGTTTCTCAGCCTCATGGACGACATCGGCGATATTATGAAGAGCGACCGTGATCTTGAAAACTCATACAAGGAGGCCGTAACCGATCTCAAGACCGTCAAGTCGGAGTACGAGGCGGCTCGGCTTGAGCTTAAAGAGCAGAAGGCGGAGCTTACGAATCTTTCCGCTCAACTTGAAAAGGACATTGCCGAAGCAAACGCAGCCATCTTGGAGCTTGAGGGCGACATCGACGCCAATTCCGCTATCCTCAGCCAGCTCAACGAGCAGGATAAGGAAATGCAGGATAAGATAAATCAGAAGATCAAGGAGCTTAACGATCAGAACAAGCCCTCGAATCCGTCCAATCCCTCTAACCCATCCACTCCCTCCGGCAGCGGTAAGCTCACCGTTTGGCCTTCCTACTGCACCTACATCACCAGTGTTCAGGGCAACCGTGTCCACCCCATCACGGGTCAGTACGGCACCCACGGCGGTACTGATATCGGAGCGAGCTACGGTTCCGCAATATACGCCGCCGGCAGTGGCACCGTCGTCACCGCTTATAACAACAGCGCTTATAACGGCGGTTACGGCAACTACGCAATGATAAACCACGGCAACGGTATTCAGACCCTGTACGCCCACATGAGCGTCTGCTCCGTAACGGTCGGACAGACTGTCTCCGCAGGTCAGACCATCGGTTACGTCGGCTCGACAGGTCGCAGCACGGGTCCCCACCTCCACTTTGAGGTCAGAGTCAACGGCTCCCGTGTCGATCCGCAGAGCTACTACCCCGGTATCAGCTTCAGCTACTCCCCCACCGCTTGGGGCGGCTGATAACAACTTAAACAGTCAAAAAGACGAGGCTTGGTCCTCGTCTTTTTTCTACTTGTTACAAGTGTTTACAACATGTTAACCAAAGGCTTGACAGGTGTGATATAATGTTTTACCGTGAACGGAGGTACATTATGTCAAACACTAAATTCAGATCCGTACTCTCGCTGTTCCTCGCACTCATCCTTGCTTTAACGCTTTTTCTTGCGTTTATCCCGGTACAGGCCAACGCCGTTACTCAGTCCGAGATCGACGATCTCAAGGAGCAGCAGAGCAGTCTCAAGGAACAGCAAAAAGATATTCAGTCTACGATAAATTCTCTGAAGGGACAGCAGGACAAGCTTATTGAGCTTAAAACCGCGCTTGATGAGAAAAACGCCGTCACCTTGCAGCAGATCCAGATCCTTGAGGAGCAGATCGCACTGCATGAGGACCTCATTGCTCAGAAGGCAAAAGAGGTCGATGAAACTCAGAAGCTTGCAGACGAGCAGCTTGTAAAGCTCAAGAGACGTATCCGCAGCATGGAGGAGAACGGCAGATACAGCTACATAGAGGTGCTTTTCGGCGCCAACTCCATTGGCGAATTTCTCGGTCTTATCGACGATGTCGGCGATATTATGAAGAGTGACCGTGATCTTGAGGATTCCTACAAGAGCACCGTTACAAGTCTCAAAGCCGCTAAGGCCGAATATGAACAGGCTCAACTTGAAATGGAGGAGCAGAAGGCGGAGCTTACGAAGCTTTCCGTTCAGCTTGAGAGCGACATTGCGGAAGCGACCGCACTCATTACTTCCCTGCAAAGCGACATCAGCTCCAACTCGGCACTTTTAAGTCAGCTCAACGCTCAGGACGAGGCTCTGCGCGACGAGATAAGCGCAAAGTCCAAGGAGCTTGCCGAGGAAGCAAGGCGTGAGCAGGAGAAAAACAACAATAACAACGGCGGTAACGGCGGTGGTCAGGTCATTGGCACCGGTTCGCTTATGTGGCCCTCCTACTGCACGACTATTTCAAGCCGCAAGTACGGCTACTATACCCACCCCATCACCGGGCAGAACAAGCTCCACGGCGGAATCGACATCTGCGCGTCAAACGGTACTGCAATACTTTCCGCCGACAGCGGCACCGTAGTTAAGTCTGTTGACGGTTGGAACGGCGGTTGGGGCAACTACGTTATGATAAGCCATGGCAACGGTCTGCAAACCCTTTACGCTCATATGAGCAGCCGTGCGGTGTCAACCGGACAGCAAGTCACCAGAGGTCAGACCATCGGCTACGTCGGCTCGACCGGTATGTCAACGGGTCCGCACCTGCACTTTGAGGTTTGGCTCAACGGTTCAAGGACAGATCCTCTGAACTACTTTGCAGCAGGAACCTATACCGTAAGATAAGAAACATAAAAAATGCATCGTTCTTTTGAACGATGCATTTTTTGCTTTACTTTATAACGTAGAAGTAAAGCAGAACCACAAGTCCGAGGGCTATTCGGTACCAACCAAACACCTTGAAGTCCTTCTTCTTTATGTAATTCATCAGGAATTTAATAACGAGGATGGACACGATAAATGCGACCACGCAGCCGATGATGAGCGCTATCGCCTGTGCAGAGGTGAAGTTGAAGCCGAACTTCAGTATCTTCAGCACCGACATTCCTATCATTACCGGCACTGCAAGGAAAAAGGTGAACTCTGCGGCGGCGACGCGGGAGACCCCGATAATGAGTCCGCCGATGATAGTCGAGCCGGAGCGCGAGGTTCCCGGAACGATGCTCAATGCCTGAAACAGCCCGATGAGGAGCGCATCCTTGTAGCTGATCTCCTCCAGCGTCGCAACCCTCGGTGTGCGGTTTTTGTTCCAGTTTTCGATGATGATGAACGCAACGCCGTACACAATGAGCGC
>CAVDMS010000109.1:0-3654 GCA_963610045.1 Bacteroidaceae bacterium | reverse complement strand
ACGGGAACGACGGCGACGAGCGCATACGTTGCGCTTGCGCAGGCAAATCCCTTGCTTTTGGAACAAAAATCTGTGGTGTTTTTTGCCTTTCGTAAAGAAGTAATTTGCTGCTATTCCACCGATACCACTTGCAAAATTTAAAATAAAGTGTTATATTTTGGCTGTTGTGATTTTTTCCTTTGGAGGCAGCCTAGCAATGCAAAATCAAGTATCTGAAGACATTATAAGTCGTATAAAACGGTATGTTGATGAGTACAGATGGGATTGGATAGTTGTTAAGCAAGTAGTAAACAACTATTATGGCACACAATATACCGTTGCCCAAATACGAAAAATATATGAGAGCAACGAGTGCGGTGCAGAAAAGCCAAGGCTACATTTCACGAGATAATCGACTTGCCAAGACGCCCTATACAAGAGCAAACTTGTTGCGTATACAAGCGGTCGCGGGAAACCACGATCGCTTTTTCTGCACAAAAAAGAGCAAAAATGGCAGAATTATGTTGCTTGTTGGAAACACTTCAAGTATAATATAAATATCAGAGTAGAAACGGTGCGGATGCGGAAAACATGAAAACGGTTTTGCATCCGCTTTTTTTAAAAGCGAGGAGGATTTTAATGAAATGCAGACACATACCGACCGACACGGACATTGTAAATAAGGAATTTTCCGCAAGATACATAATTGACCGAAAGGACAGAGTTTGCAGAAAATGCGGCAAAAGCATTACGCTGCGTCACCCGATCCTTGCGAGGATCATTCCGCTTATTCTGATTTTTGTCGAGCAATGCTTGCTGTTTGAAGCCCACTCAGCGTTTTGGAACATCTCGGTGTACTACGGGCTGACGGCAAAAGCCGTAAGATATGCGGCGGTTGACCATGTGAGACTGCAATACCTGCAAGACGGGGCGATCGTCGGTGCATGGATCTCGGCGCCGATATGCCTGTTCCTTGTAATTGCAATACCTATTGCGTTTTTCCTGCACTACGGACGTTTCCTCTCGTGGAAGGAAGTTTGATCCCAACCACAAACCGAAAAGGAGGAAGCGAATGAATAATCGACTGACAAAGCTCTGCGTCGGCGTTTTACTTGTTCTGGCGCTTACGATGGTGCTGAAGCTCGTATTCGGCGAAAGCGAGTCGGAGCTCTACGACCCCGTGACGGTCGGCGAAAAGGAGTATACGCTCAATGTCCACACAACGCTGTTCGGCTACTACACGGGAGACGTTACGGTCAAAGACCTGAACACCGGGAGCGTTGAGACGTACAAAAACGCATCCTTTGACCCCGAGACCGGGGCTTGCACGGACACCATATACGACATATGGCCGAAGGATAACCCCTTCCTCTACCTCTACTTTTTCAGCTATGAGTCGATATACGAATACAGAACGGAGGGGATCGGGGGATGAAAAAACTCAAAAAGCTTTTAGGCTTTAACGGCTACCGCATACTGCTCCAAGTGTCCGCTCTGCTGACTGTGCCGCTCATGATCGGCGAAGCGATAAATCCCGCACTATACGTCACGGCACCGGTTTTTAATACGGCGATCTCAGCAATGCCGAGAGCGCTCACGATACTTTGCGCAAAGCTCTACACGTCCACGCAAAACGAGCTGATGTTCCCGATAGCTGCGGTGCTGTTTGCGGTGCTGCTCAGCGTAGCGTGGCAGCACCTGCCGAAAAAGTACAGGCGTGTGGGGCTTGCGGTGATCGCAGTGTGTATAGCCGCAGACCTCGTTATCAGACTGCTGCCGTTTTGGTTTAACAACATACTGCCAAGCACATACAATGTGATCGGCTTTGCGGTACGAGCTTTGAGCCTTGTTCTCGTGATCCTCGGCTTGGTGTTCAACAAAGGGGGTAGCGTATGGAGCTGCTGAATAATTACGGAAATGTGTTGAAAGCAGCTGCTTGCAAAAAATCCGCTTTACAAGGAGGCCCGACAGCAAGACGTGGCGGAGGACGGTCACACAGCAACAGAATAAAATGTCTTTAGTGCGATAAAGGGGAGGCTGCAATGGAATGTAAACACAGACCCGAACTGACTCTCAAAGAGTACATGAGGAATGCGTTCTCAAAAAACAAAAAGAGAATGAACCAAAACTGCCGCTGCCGTGACTGCGGTCGGATGCTGTGCGTCGAAAACGGGCGCAGACCGGCACTCGCAAGGCTGATTGCTTCGCTGCCGCTGGTGCTGATACTTGCTCTCGGCATTTCGTGCCTCGTCATCCTTGCGCAAGATGTGTTTGCGGCTCACGATTCCCCCGTGACCGTAAGGCTTGCAGTCTGTGTGGCCCTTGTTTTGGCGCTTGCGTTTGTCGGCAAAGCGGCAGGAGCTGCGGCGGACTATCTTGCGGCAAAGCATTTTACCAAGTGGATAGTTGCCGACGCAGATCAGCCCGCAGACGACGAGTCGGATAAGATAAACGAAGCAGCTCTTACCGAGAAGGAATTTGAGCTGCACAGTATGCAAGATGTGAACAGATGAAGCATAGCTTTACGCTTAACATGACAGCGGCTGCGGCTGCGGAGAAACTCAAAAGCAGCATGAAGCTGTTCACTTTTTCGAGAGCGCTTTTCGGCGAAGACTTGGCTCTTAAACAGGGGGATGCTTGCGGGCTAGTGTCTCGCAGGAGCTTTGACCTGATAGTGCGGGTCAAAAGGAACACCTTTGCCCGATCATTGAGACACGCAGTCGGGCGCTTTACCGACTTGGAAAACGGTAAATGCAAGCTCAAATTCTGCTCTTGCTTATCGCCGTGGGTCTGCGCATGGGCGCTTGCGTTCTACTTGTTTTTTGCCGTTTTAGGCGTTGCGAGGGCAATTGATGAAGGCGTAAGCAGTTTTCATGATGTGCTTTTTAATCCGTTTTTCTTTTTAATGCTTCTTGTGACAGTGATATCAGCTATACAAATCGCCGCAGAGCGGCTGACAAAGAAGCAGAACGAGGCTGCGATGTTTGAGTTTTTATACGAGCTTTTTGAGCCTGAACGGATCGAGGAGTAGGGAAGGTACATAAGATGAAGATAACAATAACTACGCCGAAGAAAACGTACATTATCGTAAGCATAATTTTAATACCGCTAGTAGCGCTTCTTTACTATATCTCGATATCTGACGGTTCATACTTCACTGCTATTGAGGCGACGGCGATCGAGTTGCTCGTGATAAGCTATTCATGCGTTAAGTGCGGTACAAGCTATGTTTTCGATGAGAGTGGGGTGAGCCGTCTTGTGTTCGGAAGAAAGCGGCTTTTCCTGACCTGGGATGAATGCGTCTATATCGGAGTGTTCAATAGCCTACATAGCGACGTTTGCAACGAAAACGACAGCAGCAAAACCTTTGCCTGTGCGAAAACGCCGCTCATGCACCGCAGCAAGAGAGACGCAAGAGAACACGAGTACGGTCTCATGGGTAATCCCGACGAGCGCATTAATCCCTCGTGGAAGCAGAATGAAGCGGTCAAAATACCGTATGAGCTTATCGGCGATGAAAACTATGCAAAGATACTCACGCTTTGCGGCGGAGAACGCATTGCGGAGGATTTGGCGGTTGATGAGGTCTCGCCTACAAGCTGCACAATGGATGCAGGCGACTGGACAGAGATCACAAGCGACTGCCGCCATAAGCCGAAGCTCACACTGAAAGAG
>CAVDMS010000108.1:0-3840 GCA_963610045.1 Bacteroidaceae bacterium | reverse complement strand
AGGTAACCTATGCTTGGATATATGGAAAATTAAATGTCATATTTTGTTTGAGATTAAACGGCTTAATTTGCACTACAACGAAAAAGCCACGACCAGTTCTCTCCTAACTGGTCGTGACTCTTTCGCTTTGAAATGTGTAGATGTAAATGGTGTTATCCACTTTATATAGGATAACACCCAAATGGCGTACTTCTAATACCACCGTAGATTTTGCACGGTCTTCAGACAGGTGGAAACGCTTCGCTGTTTCTGTCAGTGCTTCAAAGGTGAGATTGTAACTGCGTATGTAATTCACCAGAGCATTGTGAATCGCAGGTACTGCACAGGTTAGAAACTTGTTTCCTGTATACGGGCGATAACCAGAGATATAATCTAGCAGACCCAAAGCTCCCTCTTGCACCAACTTTGATTTCGATGTCAAAAGCGACATTCAGCTATCGCTGTGCGCTCCACATTTCATAGGCAGTTCTCTTTATGAAGCGAATACTATTCTCAACAAAAGCATTTCTTGCATTTTTATTGCCGCCCAGAGTGGCAATACAGAGCTGCCCATTGGTCATTTCTTTCTTTTTCATGGCCTGTTACCGTGCCGATCGGTGTCAAGAACATTTGCTTGATAATTTCTTCGTTAATACCCGGCAAATCAGAAACAGATTTCGCAATCGCTTCTGCAAGCTGATCTACTGTTATTCTTTCCTGTTTGGCTTTTTCTGGTCCTTGGTCAGCTCGGCATAGATCTTTTTCACCGCCTACGAGGTCAATTCATGGTTGGCGGATAAGTCGTTACCAACGTCTTTTTTTACTGTATGCACCGCAGCCATAAACGAGCGTTGGATAGCTGCCAGGTCTGTCCTAATATGTCGGAGTCGTCGGAGTCTGCAACTTTTTTACATCGAGGGTAGCTTCTAACTGATTTTTCAGCATACCGGCGAGGGTTGTGAGCAGCTGATTCTGTGCCGCAAAGCCTCTGGCAAGCTTATCATCCAAGTAACCGGAGAGCAGATTCGTGGTGTTGGCGAACTCGGATTTTCAAGCAGTGCATTAACCACCTGCGGATTCACTTTGTGGGTATACAGATTTCTCACCGCCTGCATTGACAGACCAAGCTAGGAAATGTCGTAGTTCAGACGGTCAGGAACATCGACTTCACTAAGCAGGAAGTCGGTGGAGACATTGAACACACGGGCAATGCGAAAATATTTTCATTGAAGATTTTATCAGTACTGCCGCTGATGAAACGGCTCGGTGTACTTTCTACCATCCCGATACGGACGGCCAGTTTTGATTGAGTCATTTTCCTGGATTTCATCAAATCCTTGATACGATCACAAACTGTATCGGGTAAAAATACTTGTTCCATTGCGATACCCACAATTATTTTAATTTATATTTCTTACCCGAATCTCTGCTAACAATTTCAATCAGCCAATTTTCATTCATCTGGCGAGCCGACAAGTATGCCCTCGTCTTTTTGATATTTAATAATTCCTACAAATCTTCATCTATCATTTCACCATACTCTGCCAGATAATCCATGACCGTGTTCATCTGAGGTGTAACTGCTACCGGCGTTTTCTCTGCTGTTTCCGGTACTTTTTCAGCAATGGTCCCTGTAACATTCATGTTTGGCAGTACGATTTTGAACGCAGG
The DNA here is from genome assembly GCA_963610045.1 of Bacteroidaceae bacterium. Lineage (GTDB taxonomy): Bacteria > Bacillota > Clostridia > Oscillospirales > Oscillospiraceae > F23-B02. The sequence continues at coordinate 2,190 of CAVDMS010000108.1, read as the reverse complement.
TATTTCCGAAAGCGGCGGCGGTTTGCCGATCACAATACCGCCTATCCCGCTTATCAGCAAAAACGAGCAAACGCTCACTTTCACAGCACGGGACATTGACGTCTTGAGCCAACGCATACAGGAGGTAGTCAATGGACAATGAACTTATAGCTGCGCTGCGTGACGAGCTTCACGACGTGGTCAAATACTGCGACATGGCAAAGCGTTGCGAATACGGCTCTATTCTTACGGACATAGCGGCAGAAGAAATGCAGCACGCAAAGAACATAAAAAGCATCTTAGAAATGAGCGGCGCAACAGTCCCCGACATGAGCGAAGACTGGGCAGCTTCACGACACGCTCTTTACGGAGAGAATTTGTCGTAAAAGTTGTCGTAAAATGAGCGGTTAAAAGCGCCTTTTTAGCGTTCTTTTTCTTTATTGAATGAAAGAAAAGCAGGCAGCGAGAAAGCCGTCAAAGCATTGATAAACAAAGAAAATCCCGAAGTTTAAACGACTTCGGGATTTTCTTATTCTTGGTGACCCGTACGGGAATCGAACCCATGTTACCGCCGTGAAAGGGCGGTGTCTTAACCGCTTGACCAACGGGCCTTATATAAAAGGCGCAGGCAAGCTGCGCCTTAAATTTGGTAGCGGCACCTGGATTCGAACCGGGGACACTGCGGGTATGAACCGCATGCTCTAGCCAACTGAGCTATGCCGCCATTTCTCAAATGAGCAATGAGAATTTTAGCAGAAACAGCCCACGTTGTCAACCGTTTTTTCGATTTTTTTAAAATTTATTGCGGAGGGAGGTAGGAATCGGGGTCAACGCTCGCACCGTCAACGCTCATTGCAAAGTGAAGATGCGCAGGCTGTCCTATCTCGCACAGGGCGCTGTCGCCCACGGAGCCGATGACGTCGCCCGCTCTCACGGTGTCGCCCTCGCTCACGGTCGGGGTCTCGGCAAGGTTCGAGTATACGGTCTTGATACCGCCGCCGTGCCTTATCACGACCGTGGTGCCGTAAAGATCGTCCTGCTTTATGCTCTCGACCGTACCGTCCGCCGCAGCACGGACCACCGCACCCGCTTCGGTGCTGATGTCGATGCCGTCGTGCGTCCGCCAATCCTTCATCGTCACGTCATAGGCGAGCGTTTCGATCGAGTAGGCACGGTCCACCTGACCCACCACGGGGCGCACCCACGAGGTCGGAGCCGTGTCCGACACGACGGTGCCGGTGACTTCCGCATCGTCGATCTTGACTTCGGGCGTCGTCTGTGAGGGCGTGGTGACGATCACGGGGAGCGTATCCTTTTTACTGTCGTCGTCGTTTTTGATGACGTCGGAAATCTCGATCTTGGGATTCGTCTTTGCGGCGTCGTCGCCTCTTGACGCAAGGCTCCACACCGAAGCGCCTATGACCGCTATACATAGTACAAGGACTATGTAATAGCCCTTTCCGGCAAAGAATTTCTCCATTTTTCCGCCGGTTTTACCGTTATCCATAGAATCAACCTCCAATATTATCGGTTGCTTCTATTTTTGCCGTGTTTTGTATTTAATATACACAAAAAATCAAAGCGGGGAAGAGGTGTATCACCTCGTCCCCGTGGAGCCGAAACCGCCCCTGCTTTCGCTCTTGAGGCTTTCGACCGTTTCAAAGCGCAGCGTCGGCTGATTTTTCATTATTCTGAACTGACAAATGCGGTCGCCCTTGTGAATGGTCGTGTCACGCAGAGCGATGGCGGGCATACGCCACTCGTCCTCCTCGCCGCAGAAGGAGTTGTCGATGACACCGACGCTGTTTGCGGCGATGATGCCGAACTTCGCAAAGGTCGACGACCTCGGCGCAAGGTGCGCTTCAAAGCCCTCCGGCAGGATCATTCCCACGCCGAGGCGGATAAGGCGAAACTCACCGCTTTTCATGGTGACGTCCTCCGCCGCACGAAGATCGACCCAGTCGCCCTTGCACATCGGAGCTACGGGCTCAATGTCGGTAAAATACTTTATCTTTATTGTTTCCATTATGCTCACCTACAATAATAAATATAAAACAATATAACACGCCCGCCGCCGTATAACAACAGCTTTTTGCTCTGAACAAGCTTAATTGAAGCGGATAAGACTTTCTCCACCAAAAAAGCAGTTGCCCTTTTGGGCAACTGCTTTTTTGGTGGAGAATAGCAGACTCGAACTGCTGACCTCTCGCG
>CAVDMS010000107.1:0-4001 GCA_963610045.1 Bacteroidaceae bacterium | reverse complement strand
CAGTCGATGAGCCTGCGTTCGTAGGCGGAGCAATGCCAAGTGTTGTAGACGAAATGCTCAAGTGTCGGGTCACATTCTGCGACCTCGACGGGCCCGAAAATGAGGTTTCCCCTGATTTTGACGTTGTGCAGCTCGTCACGCCGAAGGCTAAGCGCCCTGTCAAGCGCCACGGGGAAGCCGAGATTTGAGGTGTAGTCCACCCAGTCGCCGCTTTTGACGCAGCGGACCGCTTCGTCTGCGGTGCGAAGCTTTCTTGCGTATTCTGCCGAATGATCCATAGCCGCCTCCGATAATTTGATGCAGTTATTATCGCACAGTTTGCCGAAAATGGCAATAGAGCTTACGCTTGTAAAATCGGCTCAAACATAGTACAATGTAGGGTAAATGAGGTGAGACCATGAACACTTTTGAGCTGTGCGGAACAGACAAGCTCGATATAGTAAAAACCTTTGAATGCGGGCAGTGCTTCCGCTGGAACGCCGACGAAAACGGAGTGTACCACGGCGTTGCCGGCGAAAACCCGGCAAAGGTATTTGTTAAGGGCAATAAGGTTTACATAACATCAGAAGCGCCGGAGAGCTTTTGGCGCAGCTACTTTGACATGGACACCGATTATGAGCTTGCAAGCGCAGGCTTTACGGGGGAATACTTGGAGCGCTGCCGAGAGTTCGGAAAGGGCATCCGCATACTCAGGCAGGAGCCGTGGGAGGCGCTTTGCTCGTTTATCATCTCCCAGTGCAACAACATCACCCGCATCAAGGGCATCGTCGAACGGCTTTGCGAAAATTTCGGAAAAGCTGTCCGTTTTGATGGCGGTTGCTGCTATACTTTCCCTTCGGCGGAGACTTTAGCTGCGCTCGGTGAGGACGATCTCAAGGTGCTGCGCTGCGGCTACCGTGCGGAGTATATAATCACGGCGGCGAGAGCGGTCAGCACGGGTGAGCTTGACCTGCAAAGGCTCAAGGAGCTTGACTGCCGTGAGGCGGTGAAGGAGCTTCGCAAGCTGAAGGGCATAGGGGAGAAGGTCGCAAACTGCGTCGTGCTGTTTGGACTTAACCACACGGAGGCGTTCCCTGTTGACGTGTGGATGAAGCGTGCGCTCAAGGAGCATTTCCCGCCGGACTTTGACCCCGAAACGCTCGGAAGGTATGCCGGACTTGCACAGCAGTATATCTTCTACTACGCAAGAAGCGGCGGCGACGGGGCAAATGCTCCGAAAAGCGCCGAAATGCTTTGCGGTACGGGAATAATTACTTGATTATGATACGCCGATATAGTATAATAAAATAATTCAAACAGAAAGGGCGGCCGCAGTATGGACGAGAAAATTCAGCTCCTGAAAAACTGGATAGACAGCAGTAACAACGTGGTGTTTTTCGGCGGCGCCGGAGTGTCCACGGAGAGCGGGATCCCCGACTTCCGCAGCGTTGACGGGCTGTACAATCAGCAGTGGAAGTACCCTCCCGAAACGATACTCAGTCACAGCTTTTTCGTCCGCTATCCGGAGGAGTATTACCGCTTCCACCGTGAAAAGCTCGTCATCGACGGGGTGAAGCCGAACGCCGCTCACCTAAAGCTTGCGGAGCTTGAGCGTGAGGGCAAGCTTCGTGCGGTGATAACTCAGAATATAGACGGGCTGCATCAGGCGGCGGGCAGCAAAAACGTGCTTGAGCTGCACGGAAGCATTTTAAGAAGCTACTGCTCTGCCTGCGGAAAGCCCTACCCGGCGGATAAGATGAACCACGGCGAGGGAGTGCCGCATTGCTCCTGCGGCGGCGTTATAAGACCCGACATCGTCTTGTATGAGGAGCCGCTAGATGAGAGCATAATGACACGGGCGCTCCGCTACATTTCGGAGGCGGAGGTGCTTATAATCGGGGGAACGTCACTGAACGTGTACCCGGCTGCGGGACTGATAAATTATTACCGGGGCAATAAGCTTGCGCTCATTAACCTCGGCAGCACGCCTTATGACAGTGAGGCGGATCTTGTGATAAACGAAAAAATCGGAAGGGTGTTCGGTAGACTTTGAGTAGGATAGAAGTGCTTGGCGTCGGGTTCGACAATCTGACGAAGGAAGAAACGGTCAATGCGTGCATGGAGCTTATAGAAAAGCACGCATCCTCATATATGGTAACGCCAAACCCCGAAATAGTCATGGCGAGCTGGGATAACGAAGCGCTCAAAACCGCAGCGGAAAATGCCGACCTCGTCATATCGGACGGTATCGGCGTCGTAAAGGCGGCGAAGATCCTCGGCACCCCGCTTAAAGAGCGTCTGCCCGGCATCGAGATATGCGAAGCCGTGATAGAGCGGCTGTCGAACGTCGGCGGGAGCGTGTTCTTGCTTGGCGCAAAGCCCGGCGTTGCGGAAAAGGCGGCGGAGAATCTCAAGAAGAAGTACCCCGGGCTCGTTGTCTGCGGAACGCAGGACGGATATTTTAAGGACTCGGAACCGATCGTCGAGGCGATAAACGCCGCAAAGCCCGATTTTCTGATGGTGTGTCTCGGTGCACCGAAGCAGGAGCTGTGGATGTACGACAACGCATCCCGTCTCGACGTGGGACTTATGGGTGGTCTCGGCGGATCGCTGGACGTGTTTGCGGGTGTGACCGACAGAGCGCCGAGAATATGGCAAAGACTCGGACTTGAGTGGCTCCACCGCTGCATAAAGGAGCCGTGGCGCTTTAAGCGCATTGCAAGGCTCCCGCTGTTTATGACTAAAGCCGTAGAAACGAGGATCAAAAGAACGTTCAATGGACACGAAGGGTAAGCTTATAGTATTTGAAGGAATAGACGGAAGCGGCAAATCCGCACATTACAGAAGGGTTTGCGCCAGACTCCAGGAGGACGGCATTGACTACCGTCACATAGTTTTTCCCCGCTACGATAACGAAAGCTCTGCGCTCATCCGTATGTACTTAAACGGGGAGTTCGGCTCAAATCCGACGGATGTCAATGCATACACGGCATCGACCTTCTTTGCCGTGGACAGATTTGCCTCCTATAAAAACGACTGGGGCGAGTATCACTCTGCGGGCGGCTTTGTGCTGTCCGACAGGTACACGACCTCCAATGCGGTGCATCAGGGCTCAAAGCTGCCGGATAGCGAGCTGCTGCCGTTTTTCGACTGGCTGTACGATCTTGAGCATAATAAAATGGGACTGCCTGTCCCGGACCTTGTGATATACCTCGACGTGGACATCGAGACCTCGCTTGCGAGGATGAAGCACCGTCAGGAAAAGACGAACACTCATGCCGACATCCACGAGAAGGACATTGAGTATCTCAAAAACTGTCTCCGTGTTGCGGACAGAGCCGCCGAGCATTACGGTTGGCACAGGATACCGTTTTTGTCAAACGGCGTCGAGCGCAGCATCGAGGACAAGCATGAGGAGATATACTCCGTCATTATGGACGCATTAAAATAAAACTGAGACTCCCGAAGGAGTCTCAGAAGCACTGGAGCTTTAGCAGCCGCAGCCGTTGTTGTTGCCGCAGCCGCAGCCACAGCCGTCGTTGCCGCAGCCGCCGCAGGCGAAGAAGAGTATCAGGAGAATGATGATGATCCAGATGCAGCTGTTATTGTTTCCACAGAACATAAAATAACCCTTTCCCCGCACAATGTATTGCGTGTCACCGTCCGGTGCGGCGGACAATTGTGAGCGTTGCTATAACGGAATACGCAGAACTTTCTGCGTCTGAGATATATTATGCCGGACCACGGATTCCGGTTACTAACCGATCAAAGGAGATATGCAATGATCGACGAAGTAAATTTTGACGAGCTGTTCGGAAAAAAATCCGAAACCACGCAGAAGGCGAAGTCCGCTCCCGCGAAGAAGCAGGCAAAGCCGAGCGCCGCAAAGCAGCCCGCCGCCGATAAGCCCGCTTCCGCAAAGAAGCCCGCAAAGATGCCTGCCGATAAAACGGCCGCACCCAAAGCCGCAGCGCCGTCCGGCGCTTCAAAGAAGCCCGAAAAGCACGGTGCGCTCAACGGTC
>CAVDMS010000106.1:0-4040 GCA_963610045.1 Bacteroidaceae bacterium | reverse complement strand
TTTGATGGCATTATCCGTTATATTGACTCTGTGTGCCTGCTCCGGCAGCGACACAGAAAAGCGGCGCAAATGCGGGCTTTACGTCACCGTCGAAGCCACCGACGTCTACACCGTTTCCTTCGGCACCGATTCCGGTTCCGAGTCATGCACTCCCGCAAAGGGTGATGCGTTCAAGTCGGGCGAAGTCGTTCACTTTGATCCCGCAGGCACGCACGCCGAGAAGAAGGCTTCCTACGTCATTGATTACACCGTTTGCGTCTATGACAAGAATATGGAAATCCTTGCCGTCGCCTCCTTCAGTGACGATTTCAGCAACATGGCGAAGATCAACATCACCGTCACCGAGGATCACCACATCGTTTACAGCGGTGAATCCGTGAGCTGTGGCGGCAGCGTCATCGTTGACATCAGCGACTCCGCCCCGGAGGCCGGTATCACCGTCGCCGTTCCGACCGTCTCTATCGCCGACCGTCAGGATGCGGCGCAGAAGATAAACGACGCCCTTGCGCAGCTTAACACCGTATTCCTCGGCAGCGAAAAGGATGCCTACCGCAGCGCATACGACTCAAACGTCGCCGCTGCGACCGCCGATGCTCAGATAAGCGACTTTACCATGAGCCGCACGGTGAGAGCCATGCGAGGCGACGAAAAGCTCATCTCCTTCAGAATGGTCGACCGTGCGTCGCTTGCGACCGATTCGAGCCTCAAGATCTTCGGTGCGACCTACGACGCCGAGACCGGAGAGGAGCTGCTCTTTGACGACCTTTCCTCCGACAGCGACGCTCTGCGCAGCTTCTGCTCGGAGTACGTTCTTATCGCCACCACCAACGAGGAACGCTTCAAAGCCGAGGGCATGGTCTTTAACACGGGCTATACCGAGACCCTCTCCTCCCTCGTTTCCGACGGTCACTGGTACCTCAGCGGCGAGGGCTTGGTCATAGCCGCAAACCCCGGTGAGATCGCACCGAAAGAGTCCGGCTTCTTTGAGTTCGTTATCCCCTACTCCGAGATAGACGACCTTCTCTATGAGCGCTTCCTCCCCGAAGAACACAGCGGCGACTACGGAAACGTTTCCGCTCTCAGCAAAGCCGCATCGGACGCCGGCTCTTTTATCACCGTTGGCAACGACCTTGACGGCGCAGTCCTATCCCTCACCGTCACAGGCGACATTTTTGATCTCAGCGTTTACACCGCAGACTACTACAGCGACGGCAGCTATGTTCCCGTTTCTCAGCTTCGTTATTGCAGCGATATGACGCGGGGCGGCGCTTTCCCGATAGCGGCGGAGCTCGGCACAACGCCCGGTCTGTACGTCGGCTTTGCCACGGCGGACGGTCAGCGCCACAACAGGCTCATTGCGCTTGACGAGGCGGGCAATCCCGTGGTATACGATCCCGACGGCGGCGACACCGGTCTCAAGATCTCCTCCGGCTATACCGGCGATCTCGACGGCAGCGGTCGCAGCGCTTCGGTCAAATTTGACTCCGGTAAGTTGAGCGTGAGCGTCGGCAAAAAGACCTTTGACGCAGAAACTCCCGTTGCATCCAAGGAAAGCATTGCGCTTTACGACATTGACGGCGACAGCGCTTTTGAAATATTCCTTTCCGGTAAGGACGAAAACGGCGCCGACGTTAGCTGCGGATATGACTTCTCCGACGGGCTTACGGCACTGTATGAGGCTCCCGGCAGCATCGGCGAATTTAACGGCAGCCGTGTGATGATCTCCGGCAGCTTCAGTTTTGTCAAGGATTTTACCCTGCTCACTCCATATACCCTTACGCGAAATGAAAGCGGAGCTCCGGTTCTAACGGCTTTATCTGACAGCTTCACCTTCGCAAGCGGCAGCGAGCTGACGCTCCTTATCGACCTCAGCGTTGGCGGTATCGTCAGCAAGGCAGGCACTTCCGTGCGTCTCGTCTCTACCGACCTTGCAACTTACATCAACTGCATAAACTCCGACGGGACATCCTTCCGGCTCCCGATCGGCACGGCAGCGGACGGAACTTGGGTCACCGCAGATCACCCTGCAAGCTCTGTTTTCTCAAAATGATATGACTGTATGCACCGCCTTTTGACGGTGCATACTTTTTTGTCTTCGGGAGAAAATATTTCCGAGGTGATAATATGGTATCAAAAAACGGCAGCGAGATCCCTCTCGGTCTCGGCATGGCGCTCATTCAGAACACCGAGGCGTTTTTCCGCTTCTCAAAGCTTGACGCCGCAAGCCAGCAGCGGGTCATAGACGGTGCAAAGGATATAGACAGCGCAGGTCAAATGCGCTCCTATGTAAGCGGTATCGCAGGTCTTGACTGAAATGTTTTGCTGCGGCGGCGTATCGTCTCCGCAGCAAGGACATATTGCAAATTTGTTGTCCTCGTGCGGACATTTTACTTGATTATTTCGGAAAATACATTTAAAATTAAGGCAGAAGTAAGCAAAGGAGTGTGTTACCGTGGAATTAAAACTCAGCGATATTGAGCTTGCTGCGCAGAGGATCGGCGCTTCCCTGCATCACACCGAGCTTGATATGTCCTCTACCTTCTCCGCCGCAACGGGCGGTCAGATCTACTTAAAGTGCGAAAACCGCCAGAAAACGGGTTCCTTCAAGATCAGAGGCGCTTCCAACAAGATAGCCGTGCTTGCCGCAAAGGGCAAGGTCTCCGGCGTCGTCGCCTCCTCCGCAGGAAACCACGCTCAGGGCGTCGCCTGCGCCGCCGCAAAGTTCGGCATCCCCGCAACCATAGTTATGCCCGCCACCGCTCCCATTGCCAAGGTCCAGGCGACTCAGGGCTACGGCGCAAAGGTCATACTCAGCGGCGACTGCTACGACGATGCATACGCAAAGGCGCTTGAGATATGCAAGGAGGAAGGCGCAGTCTTTCTGCACCCCTACAACGACATCGATGTTATCGCAGGTCAAGGTACTCTCGGTCTTGAGATAGTCGGCGACCTGCCCACCGTCGATATGATAATCGTACCCGCAGGCGGCGGCGGTCTGCTTGCAGGCGTTGCGGCGTGCGTAAAGCAGATAAACCCCCGCATCCGTGTCATCGGCGTTCAGGCGGAGGGCTGCGACCCGATATACCGTTCCTTCAAGGAGAAAAAGTACATATGTGCGGACACTTCCGCAACGATCGCCGACGGCATCTCCGTCAAAGCTCCCGGCGACATCACCGTCGAGCTTATTAACCGCTATGTTGACGACGTTGTGACCGTCAACGACAACGAGATCTCCGAGGCGATACTGCTGCTCATGGAGCGCTGCAAGCAGATAGTCGAGCCGTCGGGCGCTACCCCGGTCGCTGCGATCCTCAAAAAGAAGATCGACGTCACCGGCAAAAAGGTCGTCTGCCTTCTTTCCGGCGGCAATATTGACGTAAGCTTCGTTCAGTGTATAATTGAACAGGGTCTTGTCGCCAGAGGACGCAGGCTGCGTTTTACCGTCACCCTGCTCGACAAGCCCGGCAGTCTGTCAAGGCTTTTAAACGATATTGCGTCGCTCGGCGCAAACATTCTCTCGCTTGAGCATGACCGCCTGTTCCCCGGACTCAACCCCAACGAAACGAACGTCCACGTCTCCTGCGAGGTCGGAGGTCCCGACCACGGGGAGCGTGTGATAAACGAGCTTAAAAGCAAAGGATTTAAAATTACGATAAATTGAGGAGGATCAGTTATGAAAGTTGTTTCCACCGAAAAAGCACCGGCTGCGATCGGCCCCTATTCCCAGGCACGCATCGCCGGAGGTCTTGTCTACACCTCCGGTCAGATCGGCATCATCCCCGAAACGGGAGCCGTCGCCGAGGGTCTTGAGGCTCAGGCACATCAGGTTTTCAAAAACCTCACCGAGCTGCTCAAGGCTGCCGGAAGCGATATGTCCAAGGTCGTAAAGACCACCGTTTTCATCAAGGACATGAACGATTTTGCGGCGATCAACGCCATCTATGCACAGTATTTTGCAGAGCCGTACCCCGCAAGAAGCTGCGTCGAGGTCGCACGTCTGCCTAAAGACGTGCTTGTCGAGTGCGAGCTTATCGCAGAGC
>CAVDMS010000105.1:0-4047 GCA_963610045.1 Bacteroidaceae bacterium | reverse complement strand
GAATTAACACAAGAATCCCCCTTCAAACACATGCGATTGGTCGCCTATAAAAATGAAAACGGTTCTGTTAACTTTAAGTTACTTCATGGAATGGCTAGCCGCTTAGTTGAAGAAATGGATTTTCTGTGCCGTCAACAGGATTTTGATTGAAAGTATTATGCACTTACCAAACGAGGTTTATCAGTATAGATGAGAAGACCCGCATGCTCAAGGTGCAGATCCTGTAAGGTTCCACCTTGATGAATTTCAGCTCCGCACAGGCAGTATCCATATTGAACTTACAGAAAATCAGCTTTTTCATATCCATATTCCTCCTAAATTGTGATTGAAACTATGTAGCGGACTTTGATCTCACTCCCTATTGCAGTGCAGTCTGCATGGGTATAGTTCGCAGTTCGCACGGGTCACAAAAAACAGTCCATCTTTGGCGGGCTGTTTTTTGCATTTACAAGTCGGTTTCCCCTTACATAAGTTGACATCTACACCTGTCTGTGATACAGTATCGCCAAACAGCCACCCTCGCTGCGGTTTCGGACGTATCGCTCAGGGCATTATTGCCAAAGACGGATAAGGGGGCTGTTTTTTTGCAGCTATGAATTTTTGATACGCATTGCGAGGTGACGCATATGGGTAGCTTCCGGATACCCTCCATTCCCCCGACGACGAACAAAACGATACGCTTTCCGAACGACGTTGTAGAGGCGGTCGAACAGGCGATACGGGGAAAAAACTGCACCTTTTCCGCTTTTGTGATTGCCGCTGTCCGTGCGGCGCTTGAGGACTTAAATTGCGACTAAAAAGACAGCTCACCCGAAGGGCGGTGCGACATAGGGATAAGCCGCCCTGTAAAAAGTCTTTTGCCCTGTGGCGGCGTTGAAAATGCGTAAAATTATCTCCATTATTCCTGCGCTTTTCGCCTTGCCACAGAACAAAATCCAATTTTACAGGGTGCATGGCAGTTTTGAGCGAGATATTTTTCGTTCAGACAAAATAACAAAATCTCGGCAATACTTTGTGTATTGCCGAGATTTTTTATGTAGTATGGGCGGAAAAGAGCCGCTCAAAACCGGCTTATCCCTATGCTGCACCGCCCAAGGTGAGCTGTCTTTTTATATTGCGTCAAAACACAAAGAGTTCTTTGCGGTTTCCGAAATATGCCAAGTTTGCTATAAGCGCTGCCATGCCGAGCATTACGCTGAGCGCCAAGCCGATATAGTATTCGCTTCCGAACATGAGCTTCACTTCGTGGATCCTGTATATTGCAATCCATGCAACGGTGTCACTCAGCTCTAGCGCAGGCGGTATTACGCAGACGAGAGCGAGCAAGCCGGGAGCGTGTTTGCGGTATCTTGCAAGGCGGAACCTTGTGTAAACTATAAACAGCGCAAAAAGCAGCATCGCAATGCCCGAAGCCATAGCATACGTATTTAATTCCGCAAAGTATTCCTCTGCATTCGCAGAGTGTTCGATCAATCGGCTCACACCGTCCACCGCATAAGCGGCAGCGAAGAAAAAGAGCAGAAAATAAATAAGGAATTTATACCAAATCATCGACATATCCGTTTTGGGCGGATATGTGTCCGCCGAGATATAATCGGGGCGCTCGCTTTCGATAGGTGCTTTTGCGCCGCATATCGAACAGTTCGTCTGATTTCTTGCGATGACCGCACCGCAGTTTTTACAATACATGCTCAGACCCCCTCGGCTTATATGCCTTGTAACATTTTACCACACATTTTGCGGAAGCACAAGCAGATATTTACTTTTCCTTATCTTTCCCCCTGCATTTCGGTGGGGTTTGCTCACAGCTTGCTTTCGAGCGTTTCCTCCGGCTCACCCGTGCTGCCTTTTATCCGTGCTGCGGCATAGAGCGCCACTATCAGCTCGGTGATCGGCATGGCAAGCCACAGTGAGCTTGCACCCGCAAGCTTCGGCAGCAGCAGGATCAAAATACCGCTGATGACCAAGCCCCGTGCGACGGACACGACAAACGCCGCCTTCGGCTTCATTATTGCCTGGAAATAGTAGGTCGAGAATATGTTAAACGGCAGCAGCAGGAACGACAGCGCATAGGTGCGGACTATGGCGGGCGCCATCTCCAGTATCTCCTGCGTAGGACTCATAAAAATACGGATATAGAGATTGGGACAGATCATGCTCAGTGCCGTCCAGAATACGCCGAAAAACACCGTCGTCCACAGCGCCAGCCGAAGCGTTTCCCTTATGCGCCCGCCATTTCCCGCACCGAAGTTCGTGGAAATGATGGGCTGAGACGCCTGCCCGACGCTGTATGCACAGCACTGAACAAATGTGCTGATCTGAATGACCGGACCGTAGATCGCCAGTGCGTTTGCGCCGAGATACTTCATTATCTGACGGTTAAACAGCACCGTAAGTATGCCCATTGCCACGTCGATAAAGAAGGTCGAAAAGCCGGTAACGGAGATCTCACTCAACTTGCGAAGCAGTCCGTTCGGTCTTGCCACACGAAGCGTATTCCTCCGTCTTATGAAATGCGTCAGCATCACGACAAAGGAAATGGCGGAGCCGATAGCGGTTGCAAGTCCCGCACCGTAGATGCCCATGTCGCAGGTGAACACAAAGAAGTAGTCGCCAAATATGTTGAATATACCGCCGGACAGCACGCCGACGGTCGCAAGTCCGGGGTCGCCGTCGTTGCGCAGGAACGCAGCCAACATCTGATTGAAAAGAAAGAGCGGGAACACATATTTGATGGGCTGCATATATTTCCTTGCTAGCACGAGCAGCGACTCGTCTGCGCCGAAAAAGGTCAGGATCGGGCGCTCAAAGATCACGACTCCGACCCACGCCAAAACGGACAGCACCGCAGAGCCGATAAGCGATGCCGTGAAATACTGATTTTCGCTGCCGTCGCTTTGTCTGCTTCCGCCCCTTTTAGTGCTGAAGATAACGCTGCCGCCAATGCCCATGAGCAGACCGAGGCTGTATATGATGTTCCATATCGGTGCGACCACCGCCAGCGCCGCCGTGCCTTGGGGTCCCTGATACTGCCCCACCATTGCCATGTCCACGATGGAGTAGACAGAAGTGATTATGGCGCTGCCGAACGCCGCCGACAGGTATTTAAAATAAAGCGACTTAATCTTAGCGTTTAAAAGATCCATTTCACTTCCTCCTTTTCGCAAAAAAGCCGGACAAGAAACAGACGTCTCAGTCTGTCTCTTGTCCGGCTGTCGTTTCTTATGAACAACTCGCCCTCCGAGCTACATTGCGGCATTATAGCCTATGTGCATTTCAATGTCAAGCCCTCAAAACACGAACAGGTGCTTGCGGTTTCTGAAATACTCCAAATTTATCACGATCATCACGCCGGAGGTCACAGCAGTCGTCAGCAATGTAGCGCCGTCAGTCGTCAGGAACTCAAGAAGCCTCGGTGAAAAACCGTAGCTTGCAAGCGTTATATATACCGCTGCGGTATACAGCACAGTAAACGCAAAGTTCAAAATGTACATCAGCAGGAGCATCTTGGGTCCGTTTTTGCAGTACCCGGCAAGCCGAGACCTCGTATAAAGCGCAAACAACGCAAAGGCTATAAGCACAATACCGTAAACAACATCGACGGTTTTCAATGCGCCGAACTGCGAATAAACCAAGTCAGACAAATCAAGATTTCCGTCCCTGTATTGGTCTCCGATTATGAACCTAATACCGTTAATGGCATTGATCGCCGCAGAGAAAAACAGCATAAAATTGATAAGGAACTTATACCACTTCATCGGCAAAGCCGTGGAAGGCGGATAGGCATACTGAGCCGATACAGCTCTTTCGCTCTCCGCCGGCACCGCCGTTCCGCAGACGGGACAGCTCGTTTGTCCTTCCTCTATGACAGCCCCGCAATTCTTACAAAACATGCGTAATTTCCCTCCGTCAAGAATTATTGTCACATTATACCACATATTCCGTAAAAGCACAAGCAATTTTTTACTTTTTCGACAAAGTAATTATTGCCCTTAAAGGGCTTGTGCGAATGTCGGAAATTTGGTATTATAAAGTGTATGCTTATTA
>CAVDMS010000104.1:0-4121 GCA_963610045.1 Bacteroidaceae bacterium | reverse complement strand
AAATGAGCAAGACCCAAACGCCGCTCCACAGGTTTTCAGAATTTGTGGTCGGCAAGTACAAACTGTTTTTTATCGTTTTTGCCGCACTTTGCGTTTTCTCAGCGTTTTCAACGTCTTGGGTAAAGGTAGAAAACGACGTTGCGGCATACCTGCCCGACTCCTACGAGGCAAAGCAGGGACTCGACATCATGTCGGAGCAGTTTAAGACCTACGGCACCGCAAGCATAGCGCTAAAGGTCTCTGACGAGACCGAGGCAGCGGAGACCGCAGCCGAGATCAAAGCAAGCTCCGGCGTCGAGGACTGTGAATACAGTATGAAGGACGACGGCTATGCGCTGTTTAAGGTCACGCTGTCGAGCCTTGCGGGAGACGGGGAGGAGACCGTAAATGAGCTGCGGGATATGTTTAAAAGCAGCGACGCTTACATTTATTCCGCAGAGGGCTACAGCCTTTCTGAGCAGATAGGCTCCGAGGTCAGGGGACTGATCATTATTATCGCAGTCATCCTTGTCGTCGTGCTTACGTTTACATCCTCTACCTACGCCGAGGTGCCGATCCTGCTTGTGACCTTCCTCGCAGCGGCGATCATTAACAAGGGTACGAACTTCCTACTCGGCACGGTGTCGTTCATATCCGACTCCGTGACCATCATATTGCAGCTTGCGATGTCGGTCGATTATGCGATCATCTTCTGCAACCGCTACAAGCAGGCGCACGCAACGATGCCGGTGCGGGAGGCGGTCGTGTACTCGCTCGAAAAGTCGATCGTCGTCATAAGCGCATCGAGCCTTACGACCATCGCCGGACTGTTTGCCATGACCTTTATGAAATTCGGCATAGGTCTTGACCTCGGCGTCGCACTTATAAAGGCGATAATCATAAGCCTGCTGAGCGTGTTCCTGCTCATGCCGGGGCTGCTCTTAAAGCTCGGGGGCTTAATGGATAAGACGAAGCACCGCAACTTCGTGCCGAAGATCTCGGCGGTCGGACATATGGCATACAAGACCCGCTTTGTCGTACCCATCGTGTTCGTCCTCATTCTGACGGGAGCCTACATCTGCTCTCAGAACATAAATTACGCATACAGCGAAACGCTGCTCGACACAGTAAAGAGGAACGAAAATCAGCTTGCGATGGATAAGATCGAGGAGGAGTTCGGCAGCGAAACGACGCTCGCCGTCGTGGTACCCACAGGCGACTACGACACCGAGGCGGAGCTTATCTCCGCACTCGGTGAGATCGACAAGGTGAAGTCGGCGACCGGCGTTGCGGGCATAGAGGCGATAGACGGCTACAAGCTGTCCGACAAGGTCGGGTACTCGGAATTTGCCTCGCTCGCCGGGGTGGACGGCACAAGTGCCAGAGCGCTGTTTGCGCTCTACGCCGCCGAAAACGGTGAGCCGGAGGCGGCTGCAAACGACCTTTCGTCGTTCAAGGTGCCGCTGATTAAGATATTTACCTTCTTAAACGATAAGGTCGAGGGCGGCACCGTGACCATAAGCGATGCGCAGCGAGAGCTTGTCGAGACCTTGGACGCAAAGCTGAGCTTTGCCGCCGAACAGCTCGAAGGCAGCAAATACGACCGCATAGTCCTGACGCTCGGCGTTCCCGACGACGGCGACGAGACCTTTGCGCTGCTTGACCGCATCCGTGCAGTCGTGCGGCAGTATTACCCCGACGACAGCTATCTTGTCGGCAACTCAATGTCGGCATACGGCTTTAAGGACACCTTCACGCAGGATAACGTCATGGTCAGCATGATGTCCATACTCATGGTCATGCTCGTGCTGCTGTTTACGTTCAAATCGGCGGGAATGCCGCTGCTTCTGACCCTCGTCATACAGGGCAGCATATGGATAAACTTTGGACTTACGGTATTTACCGGGAAATACGTCCTGTTCATGGTCTACCTCGTTGCGAGCGCAATTCAGATGGGCTGCAACGTGGACTACGCCATAGTGGTCGCCTCGCACTATAACGAGGAGCGCAGCTCCGGTCACGAGCCGGAGGCGGCGATGACGCAGGCACTCAATCTCTCGTTCCCGACCGTGATAACCTCCGGCACGGCGCTCGTATCGGCGGGACTGCTGATAGGTGCGATGGTGTCCTCCGGTGCGGTCGCAGGAATGGGACATTTCGTCGGAATAGGCTCGCTCATAACGATATTCCTCGTCATGTTCGTTCTTCCGCAGCTGCTTTTGCTCGGCGACAAGCTCATCGCAAAAACGGTTCTGCGGCTTCCCGTACGCAGCTTCGGCACGGCAATGAAGCGTGTGGCGGGCATCGGTCTTGCGGCAGCGCTCTCTTTCACGCTGATAGCGGTCCCCATTTCCTACATTAACATTAAAAGCGACAACGGCGACAGAATAGACGACGACAGGAGCATAAGTCAAAGCGCAGACGAGCTTATGCAGCTTGCTTCAAAGGTCGGAGCGTCGAAGGAAAAGTACGACGAGACAAAGCTCAGCTTTGCGGAAAGCGTTGTCACCGACAACATCGGACAGTCGAAGCTCAATAACGGTCAGTCCGAGTACAATGCCGGAAGCGAAAAGCTCTCTGCTGCAAAGGCACAGTACGAGGAAGGCAAAAAGCAGCTTGAGCAGGGCAAGGCAGAGTATGCCGAAGGGCAAAAGCAGCTTGCGGAGGCAAAGGAGCAGTACGCCGAAGGCGAGGCAAAGCTCCAAAAGATAAAGCCTCTCTACGATACCGTAAGTCCCGCATACGGTCGCTACCTCGAAATGAAGGCGGAGTATGACGAAGCGGTGGCAAACGGCGACATGGGCAAGGCGGCACTCCTGTGGGGAAGCGTCGAGGCGCAGCGCCTGCTGTACGAAAACAAGATCGCAGGCACGGGCTATTCGATAGAGTCGCTTGTGCAGGAGTACGAAGCCGGGCAGAGTCAATTAAGCGATGCTGCGGCACAGATTGCCGACGCAGAGCAGCGCCTTGCCGCTGCCGAGGTGCAGTTGAGCGAAGGTCAGAAGCAGCTCGACGAGGCGCAGCGCCGGATCTCCGAGGGTCAGACCGAACTCTATAAAGCCGGACAGCAGCTCGAAGCGGGAAAGGCGACGCTGAATGCAAACAGGCAGAAGATGAGCCAAGAGCTTGCGGAGCTAAAAAAGTACGGCGACGAGCAGGAGCGCCTCGAACACGGCATCCGGCTACTCATGTCGGACGACGCAATAGCCGAGCTTGCGGGGAAGGATGCGTCATATGCGGACATTTGCAGCATAGCAAAGGAGCATTACGATTCCGACGCCGATAAAGCGGAGCGGGAGAGCGTGCTTGAGGCGGCGATATGCATCGTTCTGATCTCCGCAGCGGCGCTTGCACTCGTGGCGGTAATACTGCGGCGCAAGGCATCGTCAGGTCTCCACTGGCTCGGCGGCATAGCATCGCTTGCGTCTCTCGGCGGAGCGGCTGCCGCATCCGCCCTCGGCTTGGGAACGGTCATCATAGCGGCGGCACTTGCGCTTGCCCTTATGTCTGCACTTTATACAGAAGTTTTTTTGAAAAATGAAAGGAGATAATTATGAAAAAGTTACATCTTAACGTTTGGGTTGCGGTATTATCCGTGGCAGTGATGCTCGTTGCGGGCATCGGACTTTACAAGACCGAGGCAAACAAGGTCGAGACTCTCGGCGAAAACCGTGCGTACATAAACAGTGCGCAGGAGGTGCTGACGCTTTCCGAAGAGCTTGGCGTCAAGAACGAGGCATATCCCGTGAGCTTTGAGACGACCCTGTCCGCAGACGGCTGCTCCGAGGAGCTTCAAAGACTCGGCGAAGAGCTGCGCTGGCTTGCAGACTACAACACCGACGGAAGCCGTCTCAACAGAGCGGCCGACAAGCTCACTGCCTCCGAAAGCGTCACGGCACTCGGAAGCGGCGCAACATACGGCGAAATGGCAAATGCCGCAATAAGCTCCCATCAGGCGGAGATCGACAGCATAAACGCCTCCGCCCGCACATGGGATGCGGTGCTGATCGCACTGTTCGTCATCGGACTCGGCGGTCTGTCCTATGCTGCAAGCGTGAGCATCGGTAAAAAGTAAACCCTCCTTATATAGAAAAACGGTGCTGCCTTCTTATGAAGGCAACACCGTTTTTTTTTACTTATAT
>CAVDMS010000103.1:0-4183 GCA_963610045.1 Bacteroidaceae bacterium | reverse complement strand
ATGTAATACAATTGGTCTGCCCAATATCGAAGGGGGAATAAGTGCCGCAAAATTGCAGTATTATTGCATATTTAACGGCATGATCGCTAAACAGCGATTTGATATTGGTCGAACCAAAAACCAAAGGCAAATAATTATGTGCAAAACGGCCAAAAGCCGTAAACAGATAGTCAAATTTTAAGAAAAAAGGTGAGAGAGTATGGCAAAGCTAAGACCCAAGATAGTCAAACTGGCAAAGGTCATCGGCGGTGCGTCGGGTGCTGTGGTCAGAATAACCGAGGATGCTCCCGAATACTACTGCATGGCGAACATCGTCTCCGACGACGAGGCGGACATCGCCATTGCGGCGGGACTTCGAAAGGAGCGCACGGCGGAGTACCTTGCAAAGAAGGTGGGCAAGACCGCGGAGGAGATCGCACCGTCGCTCGACCGACTGGTGTACTACGGCATCTTCCGCAGGACCTTTGACGAGAAGCTCGGCGAGGACGTCTATTTTATGCAGATCTTCGCTCCCGGCATCCTTGAGATGATGGTCAACAATCAGGAGCTTATGCGTGAGCATCCCGAAGTCGGCAGAGCTTTCGAGGAGTACACGAGGATCCGTATGCAGCTCATGGGACCTATCCTCCCGGACGGCTACGGACTGATGCGAGTTATCCCCGTCGAGAGTGCAATCAAGGACATTCCCGGCGTCAGCGACTACGAGCGGCTGTCGTATTATCTTAATAAGTACGACACCTTCTCCGTGTCGCCCTGCTCCTGCCGTGCGTCGAGAACGAGCATAAACGACGGCTGCGGTCATCTTGCCGACGAAATGTGCGTGCAGATGGGCAAGGGAGCGGAGCATTACATACGCTCCGGCAGAGCAAGACGCATCACCCGTGAGGAGGCGCTGGAGATTGTACTCCGCGCCGAGGAAAACGGACTGATGCACGACATCCCCAACATCGAGGAAGCGGGAGACAGCGCCGCAATATGCAACTGCTGCGCCTGTGCCTGCTTCGGACTGCGAGCGGGACTCATGTTCGGCGCAAGGGACGCAATACGCTCTAACTTCGTTGCGGAGGTAGACGAGGCAAAGTGCGTCGCCTGCGGACAGTGTGTTGAGACCTGCCCCGGAAATGCCCTCAGGCTCGGACAAAAGCTCTGCTCAAGCGACGATCTTACGCCTCCGGGCTACGCAAAGCTCACCAACACTGTCTTTGTCAAAAAGACATTCAATCCCGATTACAGAGAGAACTTCAAGGACACCGTTGACACGGGTACGGCTCCCTGCAAGGCGGCCTGCCCCGCACACGTTCCCGTTCAGGGCTACCTGAAGCTTGCTGCTCAGGGCCGCTATACCGAGGCGCTGGAGCTTATAAAGAAGGAGAACCCCTTCCCGGCGGTCTGCGGACGCATATGCAACAAGCGCTGCGAGACGGAATGCACCCGTGCAAGCGTTGACGAGGCGGTCGCAATTGACGAGGTAAAGCGCTTTATCGCCGATCACGATATGCACGAGGACACCCGCTTTGTGCCGAAGATGGTAAATCAGATCGGCAGACCCTACACCGAAAAGATCGCAATCATCGGAGCGGGTCCTGCGGGCATGAGCTGCGCTTATTACCTTGCAAACAAGGGCTATCCCGTCACCGTGTTCGACCGCAACCCGGTCCCCGGCGGAATGCTCACGCTCGGCATCCCGTCCTTCCGTCTGGAAAAGGACGTTTTGAACGCCGAGATCGAGATACTCAAGGATATGGGCGTTGAGTTTAAGTGCGGCGTCGAGGTCGGCAAGGACGTGACCATAGAGCAGCTTCGAGGCGAGGGCTACAAGGGCTTCTACCTTGCCATCGGCGCACAGAAGTCGCAGAAGCTCTCCGTACCCGGAGAGGAGCTTTCCGGCGTTTGGGGCGGCATCGACTTCCTGCGTGAGGTGAACCTCGGCAACAAGCCGGAGATCGGAACGAGATGTGCCGTCGTCGGCGGCGGCAACGTCGCAATGGACGTGTGCCGTGCCGCCGTGCGCCTCGGTGCGGAGGAGACCTACGTCATCTACCGCCGCAGCGCCGAAGAGCTGCCCGCCGATCCCGAAGAGGTGAAGGAGGCAATGGCGGAGGGCGTTAAGTTCCGCTACCTCAGCGCTCCGACCGAGATACTCGGAGAAGCGGGCAAGGTCACGGGCATAAAGCTTGAGATCATGGAGCTTGGCGAACCCGACGAAAAGGGCAGAAGAAAGCCCGTCGGCACCGGAAAATTCGAGACGCTCCCGATCGACAGCGTCATAGCCGCCGTGGGTCAGACCGTCGATTGGGGCGGGCTTGACACCGGTAAGCTTGAAAAGAGCGCAAAGGGTACCGCTCTTGCGGATGCGCTCACATATCAGACCGCAGAGCCGGATATTTTCGTCGGCGGCGACGTGTATACCGGACCGAGGTTTGCGATAGATGCCATTGCAGCAGGCAAGGAGGCGGCGATCTCCCTGCACCGTTATGTCCACCCCGGACAGACACTCACCATGGGACGTGACCGCAGAGTGTACAGCGCTCTCAATAAGGAGCACGTTCTGCTCGAAGCGGCGCAGTTCGACCACGGCAAGCGTCAGATGCCGGGCTACAGCGAAGCAAAAGCAAGGACTTTTGCCGATGCGAGAGTTACCTTTACCGAGGAGCAGGTGCGTAAGGAAACGGCTCGCTGCCTCGGCTGCGGAGCAACGAAGGTAGACGGATATATGTGCATCGGCTGCGGACTCTGCACGACGAAGTGCAAGTTTGACGCAATACACCTGAAGAAGGTCCGTGACTGGCACGCAGGCACCTTCGAGACGATGCCGATCAAGGTTGCCGAGGGACTTGTAAAGCGCACCGGACGCATCGTAAAGAGTGCGGTAACGAAGTAATGCACGAGCTTGGGATATGCGATGCCATGCTGAAAATGCTGAGGAACATCGCAAAGGAGGAAAAGCTCGACGGCATAAGCGGAATTACCGTTGAGGTCGGTACGCTTTCGGGCGTGATACCGAGCTATTTGAGCGACTGTTGGGAGGCGGTCATCGACGGAACGGAGTTTGCGGAAACGACGCTCACCGTCGAAACGCTCCCCGGCAGGGCGCAGTGCATGGACTGCGGTGCGGAGTTTATCGCAGATTTAAACGAGCTGCGCTGCCCCGAATGTGGCGGAGCAAAGCTTACTCCGGTATCCGGGCGGGATCTTACGCTCAAAGAGGTACTGGCTTATTAGAAATATGGGCAGGTCGGACATTTTGCCCGACCTGTCTTTATTTACAAAGCTTTGACTTGAGATTTTCTGCGGTATACTGTACAATAAAATCAAAATGAGAAAGGAGCAAAAAATGAAAGCGAAAAAACTGATTTCCATTCTTCTGTGTGTGCTGCTTATTTCGGCGCTTACGGTTCCTGCGTTTGCGGCGGATTTCTCGGATACGGAGGGTCACTGGGCGGAGCACCAGATAGATCTGGTCGCAAGGGCAGGTATCGTCGGCGGCTATGTTGACGGCAGCTTCAGACCCGACAATTATATTACGAGAGAGCAGTTTGCAAAGGTGGTCGCAAACTTCATGGGCTATACCGAGAAGGGCGACGTCAGCGTATTTCCCGATGTCGATCCCGAAGGAGCTTTAACGCCCTATGTTGCTTTGTGTGTAAAGGCGGGCGTTCTCGGCGGCTACTCCGACGGCACGATGCGTCCGAAGCAGCCTATCACCCGTGAGCAGGCGGCTGCCATGCTGTGCAGAGCATTTAGGCTCCACACCGAAGGACTTTCAACAAGCTTTACCGACAAAGCAAGCGTAAGCCCCAAGCTTGACTGCGAGGTCGCAGCGCTTGAGCTTACCGGCCTCATCGTCGGTTATGCCGACGGAAGCTTCCGTCCTCAGAACAACCTCACGAGAGCGCAAATGATGGTCATCATCAGCAGGCTCCTCGTTGACGCAGACGGCAACTTTGCCACGGTGCAGATCATAAACAACAACGGCACCGAGGACGTTACCGTGAACATGATCGCATATAACGATTATTCCATGCGGCTGAACGTTCCCGACAAGAAGGTCAGCGCCGACAAGTTCCTCGTCAGGGCGAATATCGAAGAGCTTCCCGGTGTTGAGAATCTGGGCGGTATCATCAGAAATCTTTTGAAGGGACTCCTCGGTCAAAAGGAGACCGAGATAAACACGGGCATGACC
>CAVDMS010000102.1:0-4206 GCA_963610045.1 Bacteroidaceae bacterium | reverse complement strand
CCTCTGACGAGGGAGGTGTCAAAACCGTCAGGTTTTGACGGAGGGAGAGAAGACGTAAAACCCCGCAACGCATTGAAATTGCAAGAGAAATCCGACGTTTTCTCTCCCTCAGTCGGCTTGCGCCGACAGCTCCATCGTCAGAGGGAGCCATGAGATTGTGCGAATCTCGCTGCGACGCAAAAGATGAACTGCGGCATGAGGCGAAGCAAACTTGCTGCGGCAATTACCATACATATAACAAAAGAAACCGCCGATGGGCGGTTTCTTTTGTTATTATAACTCTTACTTTGCGTATTCGACTGCCTTGGTCTCTCTGAGGACGTGGACCTTGATCTGACCGGGGTAGGTAAGCTCCTCCTCGATCTTCTTTGCGATGTCCCTTGCAAGCAGGACCATCTGATCCTCGGACACTTCCTCCGGCTTGACCATGACACGGATCTCACGACCCGCCTGGATCGCATAGCTTCCGGCGATCCCGGGGAAGCTCTTCGAGATCTCCTCAAGCTTCTCAAGACGCTTGACGTAGTTCTCGATATTCTCGCGCCGTGCGCCGGGGCGGGATGCCGATATTGCGTCCGCCGCCTGAACGATGCAGGCAACGACCGTCCTCGGCTCGACGTCGCCGTGGTGCGCCTCGATGGCGTGGATAACGGCTTCGCTCTCCTTGTACTTCTTGGCGATATCGACGCCGATGGAAACGTGGCTTCCCTCGACCTCGTGGTCTATCGCCTTGCCGATGTCGTGGAGCAGACCCGCTCTCTTTGCGGTGTTCACGTCCACGCCCAGCTCCGCTGCGATAAGACCCGCAATGTGGCTGACCTCGATGGAGTGCTGAAGCACGTTCTGACCGTAGCTCGTGCGGTATTTCATGCGGCCGAGGAGCTTTACGATCTCCTGATTGACGCCGTGGATATTCGTCTCGAAAACGGCTCTCTCGCCCTCCGCCTTGATGGTTGCGTTGACCTCACGCTGGGCCTTTGCGACCATTTCCTCGATGCGGGCGGGATGGATCCTGCCGTCGGCGATGAGCTTCTCAAGCGCAAGCCTTGCAACCTCACGGCGCACGGGGTCGAAGCTGGACACCGTGATCGCCTCCGGGGTATCGTCGATTATAAGGTCGCAGCCGGTGAGCGTTTCGATGCTTCTGATGTTGCGGCCTTCTCTGCCGATGATACGGCCCTTCATCTCGTCGTTGGGGAGAGGTACGACGGAGACTGTAACTTCGCTTGCGTGATCTGCGGCGCAGCGCTGGATGGCGGTGACGATGATCTCTCTCGCTCTTTCCTCCGCCTCGTCCTTTGCCTGTGCCTCGATCTCCTTGACCTTAACGGCCATTTCGTGTGTAACTTCGTCCTTGAGGGCGTTTATCATGTACGCCTTGGCTTCCTCTACCGTGTAGCCGGAAACCTTCTCCAGCATTTCGAGCTGGCTCTTCTTGATAAGTGCGATCTCCTCCTGCTGAGCCTCGGCAGCCGCAATTTTGTGATTCAAAGTCTCGGTCTTGCGTTCGAGTGCGTCGGTCTTTCTGTCGAGGTTTTCTTCCTTCTGCTGAAGTCTTCGCTCCTGCTTCTGCAGGTCGGCACGACGTGCCTTTTCTTCCCGCTCATACTCCGAGCGGTTTTTGTGTATTTCTTCCTTTGCTTCGACGAGAGCCTCACGTTTCTTGCTCTCGGCGCTCTTAATGGCTTCGTTGATTATCCGCTTTGCTTCTTCCTCGGCGCTGACTATCTCCCTCTCCGCAACCTTTTTGCGGTAGGTGACGCCCAACACGAATGCGCCCGCAAAAGCAACAACGATCAGTACAATTGCTAACCATAGTTCCATAGAAAGTAAACACACCTCCATTCTTTAAGAATTTTGCGGTGGTTTAATGATGTTTTTTGCATCTAAGTCAAGACAGACCATCAAGCGTATCTGTCCGGAAAATTGAACCCTAACATCGGAAACCTCCCCCGGTTTCCGCTTGTTATCCGATTTATTTTATCCCCTGCCGGAAGTTATGTCAAGTCAAATACTCCTATATTATTAAAAATTTTGTTGCGTTTAATTTCAAAGCGGATATAATTTGTATAGAATCCCTTAACGGAGGTACGGCATTTTGAATCCCGTCACTTGGTTTTTCCCCGTCGCTGCGATACTGCTCCTCGTCCTGTTTTTTATAGGAATGCCGTCGCTGCGTCGCTGCCCCTTGGACCGCATCCCCAAATCGGGCTATGAGTACGGCACAAGGGATTTTTTCGCCCTCGGTCTTATTGTAATTGTATACGCATTCGTCGCCTTTTATAATCTCGGCTCGACCGAAGCGCCGCAAAGCTTTCACCGTTTTTCCGACGGCGAGAGCCTCACCGTCACGCTGTCGGGGGACGAGAGCGTGTCCTCGGTCATGTACTACACCGGCATCGGCACCGGCAGCTACACGCTGCAGTATTCCGACGACGGCGAGAGCTTTTACGATGCGGCGCTGCTCGATCAGAACTACGCCGCCCTGCTGAAATGGAAAAACGCCGAGCTGTACTCCGGCGTTTCCGACAAGCCCCGGAGTATCCGCATTATCGCCCACGGCTCGCCGTGGCTCGGTGAGCTTGCGCTGCGCACGTCGGACGGCAGGCTCATCTCCGTCACGGGCGGGGGCGAGCTTTTCGACGAGCAGAGTACCGTCCCCGAATATCCGAACTACTTAAACAGCAGCTACTTTGACGAGATATATCACGCCCGCACCGCATACGAGCACATCGAGGGCGTCTACCCCTACGAGGTCTCGCACCCGCCGCTAGGTAAGCTCATCATCGCAGGCGGCATCGAGCTTTTCGGCATGACCCCCTTCGGTTGGCGCTTTTCCGGCACGCTTATCGGCGTTTTGATGCTGCCGCTGCTCTACGTTCTTCTGAAGAAGATGTTCGGCGGCGTGTCCGTTCCCGCCTGCGGCACGGCGATATTCGCCTTCGACTTCATGCATTTCACGCAGACCCGCATTGCGACGATAGACAGCTACGCCGTGTTTTTCATCCTGCTTATGTACCTGTTCATGTACCTGTATATAAGCGGCGGCAGGCTCAGATACCTTGCGCTTTCGGGCGTCGCCTTCGGCATCGGCATCGCCTGCAAGTGGACCTGCTTCTACGCCGGTGCGGGGCTTGCGGTCATATGGCTCATATACCGCATACGCCGCTTCGAGCTTAAAGCGTTTCTGAAAAACTGCCTGTTCTGCCTCGTGTTTTTCGTCCTCATCCCCGCTGTCATCTACTATCTGAGCTACTTCCCCTACGGGCAGGCGATAGGGCTTCACGGTCCCGGAATGTTCTTTAAGCGTGAGTATTTCGACCTCGTTTGCGGCAATCAGGAGTTCATGTTCACCTACCACTCCGGCGTTCACAGCGAACACCCCTACGCCTCACGCTGGTACCAGTGGCTCATAGACGAGCGCCCCATACTTTACTACCTGCAATATTACAGCGACGGCAGCCGCTCCTCCTTCGGTGCGTTTTTAAATCCCCTGCTGTGTTGGGGCGGGCTTGCGGCGATGTGCGTCATGCTGTGGCTTGCGCTGTTTCGCCGTGACAAAGCTGCGGGCTTTATACTCATCGGCTACCTTGCGCAGCTTCTGCCGTGGGTGTTCATCTCACGCATCACCTTTGAGTATCACTACTTCCCCTCGGCGGTCTTTCTGACGCTTGCGCTCTGCCGTATATTTGCGCTCATGCAGACCTGCACCAAGCACTGGCGCATAAAGCTTTACGGCTTTACCGGACTGTGCCTCGGACTGTTTCTCATGTTCTACCCCGTGCTGTCGGGAAAGCTCATAAACGCCGAGACCGCAAGCGCCCTCCTGCGCTGGCTCCCCTCCTGGCCGTTTTAAGCGAGCAAGCAAAACACGCCCCACTTCATGGCTCCCTCTGACGAGGGAGCTGTCAGCGTAGCTGACTGAGGGAGAGAAAACCTTCAATTCCTTTGCAATTTCAATGCGTTGCAAGTTTCTGCGTCTTCTCTCCCTCCGTCAAAATCTGACGGTTTTGACACCTCCCTCGTCAGAGGGAGGCATGAGAATGGCGATTGTTTTTCATCGGCAAAAAGGCTTCGAGATATGTCGTAACTCTCATTTGCTTTTTCAAAATAGCACAACAGTCTGTTTTTGCACCGCAGCGAGACCTGCTCCAGTTCATGGCTCCCTCTGACGAGGGAGCTGTCGGCGTAAGCCGACTGAGGGAG
>CAVDMS010000101.1:0-4238 GCA_963610045.1 Bacteroidaceae bacterium | reverse complement strand
CAGTCCCGCTATGGTCGTAAGGCTCGATGAGCTTATGACTACGACGGACTTTGCCAGCGACTCGACGACCGCCTCGCGCACAGGCATGGTCTTGTGCGCCTGCTTATAGCGGTTGCAGAAGATTATCGCGTAATCGACGCTCATCGCAAGCTGCAGGATTATCGTAACGGAGTCTGATATGAACGATATCCTGCCGAGCAGGAAGTTCGTGCCCTTGTTTATGAGCGCCGCGGCAAGGAAGGTCGCCAGCAGTATGGGCACCTCGGCATAGGTCGATGAGGTGAAGGTCAGAACGAGCACAAGGATGACGGCTACGATGCCGATAAGTCCCCTCACCTCGCCCGTTATCTGGTCTGAGATGCTGTCGCCCTCCTCGGAATATATGTAGGCGTTCTCGCCGTCAAACATATCGCGCAGCTCGTTTACCGTTTCCTCGCCCTCACCCTCGAAAGAGCTCAGTGTGACCTCAAACAGAGCACTGCCGCTGTCGCTGAGGCTGTACTCGCAGCTTTCGATGCCCTCAACGGCGGATATCTCGTCGTTTATCTCCGCGGTGCGAGCCGCGTCGATATTCTCAAGGAGTATCTTCGCCGAGCCGTAGGTCTTGAACTCTTTATCCATGATATCAAGGCCCTGCTTTGCCTCATAGGAGTCCGGCAGATATTGCGCGACATCGTTTTCGACCTCGGTCCAGCCCATCGCAAAGACCGAGAAAACACACAGTGCGCCGAAAATTATAAAGAACAGCTTGTATTTGCCGACTGCAAATTCTGCGAACCTGTGCAGCGGGGTATTCATTTTTGCCATTGGTCATTTCCTTCTTATTGTCTGAAATTCATGATTGACTTTTTTCGAGTTTGAGGATAAACTGAAAAAAGATAAATTACAAATGTCAATTAACGAAGATTTGTAATTTATCTTTCGAAGGTTTTTTATTTGTCGTTTGAAAGGTGTGTTATGATGGAAAAGAAGAGTGATTTGAGAGTCAGGAAAACCTATGATGCGCTCATGGCTGCGTTTGAGCGTCTGCTTTCGACAAAGACCTTTGACGATATCACCGTTAATGAGCTGTGCCAGTGTGCGCTTGTACGCCGCCCTACCTTTTATTCGCATTTCGAGGACAAGTACGACTTCCTGCGATTCTATTTAAATGAGATACAGTCGAGGATAGAGAGCGAATCGGACGAGATCGCAGGCAGCAGGTCGGAGCATTTCGAACATTCGTGGCGTATGCTTATGAAGTTCGTTGACGATCATACCGATCTCATACGCAAGAACCTCAAGGCGCCGTCGCTTCCGATCGTGTTCGACATATTGGGCGAGCATCTGTTTGCAAGTACCTTGACCGCTTCCCGTGCGTATCTGACGGAATCCAAGCCGGAGCTGCTCGGAAGCATCGACACGATAACCTCGTTTCTTGTCGGCGGCATGATCCAGAACCTGAAGCGCTACCTCTACGGTGAATGCAAGGACCCTGACACTTTCACAAAAGAAATGGTATGTTTATTTAATTGCTTATGGAGGGGTATCATCGCCTCCTGAGCGGAAGGAGGCACAATGTTCAGAGTACTTGTTGCGGAAAGCGACCCGGAGCTTCTGCGCACGATCTCCAGAGCGCTTGTCAAAAACGGTTTTGAGGTCAAGACCGCCGCAGAGGGCCATGAAGCGCTCGACATTACGGGAAAGGAATATCTCGACGTCATCATAGCCGACGTGATGCTGCCGGGGCTTGACGGCTACGCCCTCGTGCGCTCACTGCGTGCGGCAGGGATAAACATCCCCGTCATGCTCATCTCGGAAAACGGCGGCTACGAATACCTGCACCAAAGCTTCGTTTCCGGGGCGGACGATTATATGGTAAAGCCCCTCGGCATAAACGAACTTGTTCTGCGCACCTCGGCGCTGCTGCGTCGGACGCAGCTCATAAGCGACCGCCGCCGTGTCATCGGGGACACGGTCATCGACTACGACGCAATGACGGTCAGCTATAAGGATAAGTGCATCATGCTGCCGCTCAAGGAATTTCTGCTTCTGTATAAGCTCTGCACCTGCCCCGGCAGGATAATCACCCGCCAGCAGATAATGGACGACATCTGGGGCTACGATAACGGTGCGGACACCCACACGGTGGACGTACATATCAGCCGTCTGCGCTCAAAGCTGAGCGACAACGACGACATAAAAATAGACACGGTGCGGGGCATCGGCTACAAGCTCCAAAAGCGGTAAAGCAAGTCTTTGCCGCTTTATCATTTAAAAAGTATCAGCAGAAATCTCAAATTTCAAGTCATATCCGCTTATCTCAACTATTGTTGACCTTCACGCAAACATAAGTTGAAAAAAGCGTGATATAAATTTGACAACGCCATACGGCACACGATATTTTAGGGAGGATCATTATGAAACGAGTATTTCTCATAGCTTGCAGCATATGCCTCGTCATCGCCGCTCTGTTCGGGATGTTCACGGGCGTTGCGGGCTTACAGGATGCAAAGAATCTTCAGGACTACAAGACCGAGGACTCCGAGGACGGTCTGGCGGCGGTAGATACTTTGCTCGACGGCATCTCTCAGCTTCGTGAAAACGAGGACGCTTACAATGAGGGCGTCGGCACTTACGAGGCGGGTCTCATTTCCTATTCGGAAGGCAAAAGCACGCTGAATGCGGGCTATCAGGCATATTACGAAGGCAAAAAGACCCTCGAAGAGGGCAAGGCACAGTATGAAGCCGGCAAAAAGCAGATAGAGGAAAACACGGCTGCATACAACGAAGGCAAGGAGACCCTTGCAAAGATAGAGCCTCTCATGCCCTATCTCGACCAGTATGTGAAGTTCCGTGACGGCACCGTCGGCAATCTGCCCGGTTTTTCAAGCGCTCAGGCGTGGTTTGTCACGGTCGTCCGCCCGGTGGCGGAGCGTGCGGGACTTGATATACCCGCCGACGTGACCGACTTCCCCGCTTACATTCAGAACATGGTCGCAGAGGGCAAGGTCCAGCTCAAGGCATACGAGGACGGACTTGAGCAGCTCCGTCAGGCGGAAAAGGACATCGCCGAGGGCGAGGCAAAGCTTGCCGCTGCCGAAAAGCAGCTTGCACAGGGCGAGAAGGATCTTGCAGCGGGCGGTCAGAAGCTGTCCGACGGCAAGGCGCAGCTGGCTGAGTTTGAAAACGGCTCCGCTCAGATAGCGGCAGGTCTTGAGCTGCTTCTCTCCGAGGGCGAAAACACCACGGGTATCTACTACTACGACGAAGGCAGCTCCACGGAGATCGCCTGCCCCAGCATAAAGGACATTCTTCAGGAGCGCTACGGTGAGGACTGGACCTACTGGCTCACCGACGAAAACGGTGAGATAGTCGTCAAGAACGGCTGCCAGTACCTCGACCTCGATGCCTGCGAGCAGGCGGCAATTGCGGCACAGGACTACATAAACGCATATCAGGGCGACCCCAACATCACCGGCGACACCTTCAGCAGGATTTTCTACTGCATGGGTCACACCGACGGTGACATCACCTACTCGAACCTCGGTCACGACGTCACCCTGCCCTGCAGCCAGTGCGAGACCGTCATCAAGGAAGTCATTGCACGCTACTTGGTATCCGCTCTTGAGCTTATCTCCTCCGTGCTGGCTCTCATCGGCGGCATCATGGGACTTGTCTATGCGTTTTGTCGCAAGGGCGCAGTCGGTGCGGTAGTCGCTTGGGTCTCCGCCGGATTCGGACTCGTTGCAACGGTATTCGGATTCTGCACCTCCTTCGGCGGCTATATCTACCCCATCGCCCTGTACTCCGGCGGCGAGCGCACCGGGTATGAGTTCTCAAGCCACGCTCAGGTCCCCGCTCTCATCATACTGACCCTCGTTGCCATCGTATTTGCCATGGTCGCAGGTGCCTTTAAGCGCAGCGGCAAGGCGGACGATGCGGAAAACGCAGAGCCTTCCTCCGAGGCGGTCAACGCCGCTGCGGAAGCGGTCTCAAGCGCAAACCGGGATGAGCTCGCTCACCTCGAAGCGGAAAATGCACAGCTCAAAGAAATGGTCGCAGCCCTTGCCGCGGAAGCCGCAACAGTTAAAAGCTGACGGAAGCCGAACCCTGTCGGTTTTGACGGGCGGATTTTCGCCCGTGCTGCGTTAAATCCCTTGACAATACGTCAAGTATTCTCTGCGGGCTTTGCCTTGCCCGGACAAAAATCCGCTCCGGCAAAACTGCAAGGCACCTGTCGGCAGTGCTTTTCGAGG
>CAVDMS010000100.1:0-4289 GCA_963610045.1 Bacteroidaceae bacterium | reverse complement strand
TGACTTTTGAACCCTTTTTCGGTGCTTATTTTAGCATAAGCTTTGTTCTTACATTATCTAATTTTCAAGGTACAATTCCCGCTGCCGCCTTCAAGGTGACAGCTTGTCTACTATAGCACGTCGAGTTCTCTTTGTCAACACTTTTTTCGGATTTTTTCAAATCTTTTTTTGCGCTGCATTGTCTCCCGCAACGTGCTTTGTTAGAATACCACCGCTTTAGTGCTTTGTCAACAGTTTTTTGCCGAAAATCGCAGGCTTTTTTCACTATTTTGTTACAACACTAAATATTGTGGATGCGACTTGGACATAATAACTATATGTCTGATTTTACCGAATTTTTCCGCCGGAAAAGCTCCGGCGATGAGCCTCACCCGAGGCACCGTCCCGAATATCCCGAACCCATAAGCACGGACACGCTCAAAAACATTTTTGCCGACTGCGGCGATTTTCAAACCAGGGAGGTCGACTGCGGTCTCTTGGGACGCAGCACCGTGACGCTCTGCTGGCTCGACGGCGTCGTCGGCGGCAGCGACCTAAGCTCCGACGTTCTGCGCCCGCTCACCGATTTTCTGCGTGCCGGCGGCGATCCGAGTCCTGAGCGTCTGCTCTCTGGCGCCGTTTACAGCGGCACCGCCCAACGGCGTGACGACACCGACTCCCTCGTGACCGACATAACACAGGGCTGCTGCGCCGTCGTGTTTGACGGGCAGGCGTGCGCCGTCACCTTTGAGATCCGCTCCCCCACGGCGCAGCGGAGCATCGGCGAGCCGACGATCGAAAAATCGCTCAAGGGCGGCAAGGACTCCTTTGTCGAGACGCTGCGCACCAACACGGCGCTCGTGCGAAAGCGCATCTGCAACCCGGCGCTGAAGCTCAAAAGCAGCGTCGTCGGCAGAAAGAGCCGCACCAACGTCGCCGTCATGTACGTTGACGGCGTTGCAGACCCCGCAGTCGTGGCGGAGCTGCAGCGCCGGCTTTCCCGCATCGACATCGACGGCGCTCTTGCCACGGGCAGCATCGAGGAGTACATCGTGGACCGCCCCCGCTCGCCCTTTCCGCAGCTTCTTCACACCGAGCGCCCCGACAGATTCTCCCGCCAGCTTCTAAACGGCAGAGTGGGACTTATCGTCGATGGACTGCCCATCGGCTTTCTGCTGCCGGTCACCTTTGCGGAGTTTCTCCGTGTCCCACAGGACGATTCGCAGCACTTCCTCATAAACAGCGCCCTGTCGGTCATTCGCTGGTTTGCGACGGTCATTGCGCTCATTTTGCCCGCAATGTACGTCGCCATCGCCATGTACCACCAGGAGATGATACCCACAAAGCTGCTCGTGTCGGTCATCGAGTCGAAGAAAAACGTACCGTTTCCGACCTCGATCGAGGTCTTGGGTATGCTCGTCGCCTTCGAGCTTTTGCAGGAGGCGGGACTTCGGCTGCCCAACCCCATCGGCGACACGGTGAGCATCATCGGTGCGCTCATCGTCGGGCAAAGTGCGGTCGAGGCGAGCGTCATCTCGCCCATCGCCGTCATCGTCGTCGCCTTTGCGGGCATATGCGGCTTTGCGCAGCCGAGTCAGGACCTCGGTGCGGCGCTGCGCCTGGGCAGGTTCCTGCTCGTGCTGGCGGCGATACTCTCCGGGCTGTTCGGCGTGACGGCGCTTTTGTGCTTCATCGTGTGGTACCTCTGCACCATGGACAGCTTCGGCGTAAACTACACCGCTCCGCTGTCCGGCGGCAGACCGGGTGCGCTCGCAAGAGCCTTCCTGCGCAAGCCGAAGAAGGAGGACAAATTCCGTGAGGCGGAGCTTAACACCCCCGACAGGAGAAATCAGAAATGAAAAAACTGACTGCACTTATCTGTGCGATAAACTGCCTGCTGCTCTGCTCGTGCAGCGGCGGCAGCATATATTCAAACTACCGTGAGGTGGAGCAGCTCATGATGATACAGGCGATGGGCTTCGACCGCTGCGACGGCGGCGTGGAGCTTTCGGTGTCGTCCGGCACCGGGGGTCTTGCCGGACAGGGCGAAAGCGAGGACGGCAGTCAGATCGTCCGCATGAGCGCCTCCGCCGAGACCCTGCTCACCGCTCAGGAGCTTATCCAGGACTACAGCGCCAGCGAGGAGCTGTTTTTTGCGCACACCTCGTACATCGTCATCGGCTCGGACGCCCTGTCGGACGGTCTGGAATACTACCTCGACTACATCGAGCGCAACGATACCTTCCGGCTCGACATTCCCGTGTTTGCGGCGTCGGGCGGCAGTGCAAAGGAGCTTGTGGTCGGCACCGGCAGCGACAGCTACGATGCGGTGAACGTGCTGCGCTCGATCGAGCGAAACCTCGGCGTTCGGGGCGACGCTCACGTCTACACCGCAGGCGAGATCGCAGCCGACCTCAACGTAAACGGCTCGGCGCTCATCTGTGCCGTCAAGACGGTGCCGGTCGGCGACACGATAAAGGACGCATCGGAGGGTGAGCAGACCGCCGTGTTCGACGGCTATACCGTCATCGGCGGCGGCAGGGCGATAGCTCAGCTGAACGCCCACGACGCCCTTGCCGTGAATCTGCTTTTGAACCGTTCGGGTCCGAGCATGATAGCGGTGAAAGCGGAGGATATCACGGCGACGCTCCAGCTCGACGACAGCAGCTGCGATATAACGCCTGTTTTCGACGGGGACACGCTTTGCGGACTGAGCGTCAGTCTCAAGGTCAGCGCCGCACTTTCCGAGTACCGGGGCGAGCCTGACATTGCGGAGCTGAACCGTGCCTTCGAGCGTGACCTGCACTCCCGCCTTGACGCTGCGCTCACGCTTTCCCGTGAAACGGGCTGCGACTTCATGCAGCTCGGCGCTCTGCTGCAAAAGCAGCAGCCCCTGACCATGTCCGGCATGGACACGGAGCTGCAGCGCCTGCTGCCGAATTTGTATATATATATAAATGTAGAGACCGAGATAGATCGGGGCTTTGTGCTGAGCCGACCGGAGGTGGGAAAATGAAGCCGGACTACAACAGACGGCAGCTACTGTACCTCTGCTTTGTCATTTTACTCGCCCCTGCGGTGCGGCTCATCCCCGTCACCACGGCGTCCGCCGCCGGCAGCGCAAGCTGGCTCTCGCCTCTGCTTGCGCTGCCGATCTCGCTTGCGTATCTGCTGTTTCTGACGGAGTTTATGAAAAATCGCCGCACGGGCGAGGGTGCGGGCGAGCTTATGCTGCGCTATGGCGGTCCCGCCATAGGTCCTGCGGCGCTCGTACTCACCGCTGCGTTTTTGTTTTTCTACTGCGGCTTTCTGCTGCACAGCGGCGCATCACGCTTCACGGCGACCATCTACCCCGCAGCGACGCCGCAGCCGTTTATCTACACCGCACTCGTCATCGGCACGGTCGCAGCGCTCGGTCCGATGAAGGCGATCGTCAGAAGCGCCAAGATCTTTGCGCTGCTCATCATCGCCGTGCTGCTGATCGTCGTGGTGCTGGCGATAGACTCGCTGAGCCTTGAGCGGCTTTTGCCGATCATACCCGAAAAGCCCTCGGCGCTTTTAAAAAGCACACTCCCCGTCACCGACGTTCTGACCGGAGCCGTGGTGTACGCCGCCTTTGCCGACTTCGGCGCACCCGTGTGTTCGGGGCGCTTTAGGGCTTACGCACGGTGGATGCTGCTCTGCGCCGTGCTGCTGTCGCTCATGACGGCGGCGATCGTCGGCAGCTACGGAGCAACCCTCAGCGCCGAGCTTGTGTATCCGTTTTTTACGCTCACGAGGGGCATTTCGCTGTTCGGCTCGCTTGAACGTGTCGAGGCGTTCATCGTTGCGATCTGGCTGTTTCCCGACTTTATCACCTTTGCGCTCATGGCGGCGTCGGGAATGCGGTGTTTGCAGCTTGCCTTCGGCTACCGTCCGAGTTCCGACCCCAAGCGCCGCAGCTCGTTTAAAAACGGGCGCTGGCTTATCTTTCCCGGCATTGCGGCGACCCTTGCGACGACGTTTTTTATCCCCTCGGACGCAGAATCGCTCAAAACCTTGAGCGAGGTCGTCGTCCCCATCCTCAACGCCGGCGTCCTGCTCCTCATCCTCCCTCTGTGCTATGTGATAGGCAGGCTGAAAAAGGCTCAGAAATGATCGCAATTCTCACGCCTCCCGGCAGCGTAAAGCGACCGCCGCACTCATGCCTCCCTCTGACGAGGGAGGTGTCAAAATCATAAGATTTTGACGGAGGGAGAGAAGACATGAAACCCCGCAACGCATTGAAAACACAAGGGAAATTGAAAATTTCTCTCCCTCAGTCGGCTTAC
>CAVDMS010000099.1:0-4458 GCA_963610045.1 Bacteroidaceae bacterium | reverse complement strand
TCGGTGCATACCCCTGCAAGATCGTGCCGGGTACCACGATGGAAAGGTGCTACGGCAGCGAGCTGATCTCGGAGCGCCACAGACACCGCTACGAGTTTAATAACGAGTACAAGGAGCTTCTCGAAAAATCGGGGCTGTGCTTCAGCGGCACCTCGCCCGACGGCAGACTTGTCGAAACGGTAGAGCTTAGTGGCCGTGACTTTTACGTCGGAGTGCAGTTCCACCCGGAATTCAGAAGCCGTCCGAACAGGCCGCATCCGCTGTTTTGCGGATTCATAGCGGCAGCGAAAAGGAGGAGCGAAAATGCGTGACTACGAAAAGGAATTTGAAAACAGAGTGGCTTTCATAAAAGAGCTTGTTTTAAAAAGCGGCATGAAGGGCATCGTTTACGGCAACAGCGGCGGCAAGGATTCGGCGCTCGTCGGTATTCTTTGCAAGGCGGCGTGTGACAACACGGTCGGCATTATCATGCCCTGCACGAGCAAGCGCAACTATGGAATGGACACCGCCGATGCGATGACCGTCGCAGAGCGCTACGGCATCGAGACACGGCGTGTCGATCTCAGCCCCGTGAAGGAGGCAGCCGTCGGGCAGATATCCGAGGCAGCGGAACTTAACACGGCGGCGCTCTCGAACATTGCGCCGAGACTCAGAATGATGACGCTGTATGCGGTCGCAGCGGCGGAGCAGCGCCTTGTGGCGGGTACGGGAAACCGCAGCGAGGCGTATGTCGGCTACTTCACCAAGTGGGGCGACGGCGCGCACGACTTTAACCCCATCTCCGATCTCACCGTGAAGGAGATATTCGAGTTCCTGCGCTATCTCAAAGCGCCGGAGTGCATAATTGAAAAAGCGCCCTCGGCAGGTCTGTTTGACGGGCAGACCGACGAGAGCGAAATGGGACTGAGCTACGCAAAGCTTGACGAGTATCTGCTGACCGGCAAGACCGATCCCGATTCCGAAAAGCTGATAGAGAAAATGCATTCCCGCAGTCTCCACAAGCTTGAGGGAATAAAGACATTTGCATAAAGCATAAACTCCTGCGACAGAACGCCGCAGGAGCTTTTTTATCCGTTAACTTTTTTCATAAACTTTCTGCATACGCTTCTCGGCAGAAGCCGTGACGCAATGTTGACCGCATGAGTGGGCAGACTGTGGTAGCAAAGAACTTTGCCCTTTTGCGCCGCACGGAATCCTGCTTCGGCGACGGCCTTGGGGCTTGCGGGCTTGAACATCGTGAACATATGCGAGTTTTTCATTTGCGCTGCCTGCTCAAATCCCGTGGAGGTAGGTCCGGGGCAAAGTGCGGTCACGGTAACGCCCGTACCACGCACTTCCACGGCAATGGCTTCGCTGAAGCAGCGCACGAACTCCTTGGTCGCATAATACAGGCACATTCTCGGCCCTGCACTGAACGCAGCGACCGAGGAGAGATTCAGCACGCTGCCGCTCCTGCGCTCCACCATGCCCGGCAGAAAGCAGCGTGTGAGCTGCACCGGCGCCATGGCGTTGAGGTACATGAGATCGGTCTGCCGCTGGGGATCGACCTCCCAAAAGTTCCCAAAGTCTCCGAAGCCTGCGTTGTTGACGAGTGCGTCTACGGTTATGCCTTGCTCAAGCGTGTAATTGTAGACCTCAAAAGCTGCATCGGGCTGCGAAAGGTCCTGCGCCAGCACCCACACACGGCAGCCGTATTGCCGCTCAAGCTCATCCTTTAAGCTGCAAAGCTTGTTTTCGCTGCGGGCGATAAGTACAAGGTCATAGCCCTCTCTGGCGTAGATTTTTGCAAATTCGGCTCCGAGACCTCCCGATGCTCCTGTGATAAGTGCGGTTTTTTTCATATTCATTCTCCTTAAAATTCAATGATTTGCGGATGTACGTCCGGGTCGTGATTTGCAAGAGACGCCACACATTTTTCGCTTAGGCTCTGCTTGCGTATCCATTCAAGCGAGCGCTTCTGCATGACCTTATCGTCGGCAATGCCTGATGTTATAAGCTGTTCCCACGATCTCCTGGCATAGCCGCCGTCGGAATAGAGCAGTACAAAGCGCCCGTCGGCGGCGGTGAGCTTCAGCGCACACAAGCCCTTGGAATGACCCGGTATGTTTATCATTACGATGCTTCCGTCTCCGAACACGTCGTAAGACCTGCCGACGGGACCTAAGCTGCCGTTCCAACAAAAGGCCTGCAATTTTGTGCCGCTCCACCAATCGGGATTGTAGCGGATGCGGTTAACGGGCGAGGCATTCCGGGCAAAAAGCAGCTCATCCCTTGACACGAGTATGCGCTCTGCGTCCGCTACCGATCTCAGCCCGTTTGCGTGGTCACAGTCCAAATGCGACAGCAAAACGGCGTAAAGCTCGGAGCTGCGTGTGCCGATGGATGCAAGCTGTTCGTTTACGGCAGCGCCTTTTTCGATCCTGCCCTGATTTGTCATGTACAGCGGCAGAGACCCCAGTGACTTTATTTGCGCTTTCTTATCGAATACGCCGTTTGGACTCATGCTCCGGCTCCAACCGCAGTCAAAGAGAAGCTTCCCGTGACTGCATTCGATCAGATACGCCGACACCGGGAGCCAGAGCCTCTCGGACTTTTTTGCAAACACACCGGATGCGCTTATCACGCTGCAATGCTCGCCGCCGAAGGGGAGCTTCGGCGCAACGCACACCTCTCCGGTGTGCATAACGTGGACCTTAAATTCCGACACGGTACATTCCTCCGCTTTTGATCTGATACCATCATATCAGAGAAGCACCCGCAACGGAACGACATATATTCAAAAAGTGTTCGGACTTTTAAATAAAAAAGCTGCGGCTCTGCCGCAGCTTTTTTCTATATGATACGCCCTGCGGCAGCCAGCATTTGAACGCTGATGCCCGCCAACTTCTGCGTATCCACTTCGTTTGGGTGATCCATCCAGTAGGTGTACGCACCGATGACCGCCGAGGCAATGACTTCCGAGATCAGACCGTAGTTCGGAGCGGAGACCTTTTCAGGGAAGCAAAGCTCAAAGTGATATTTTATCGCATTCTTCCACTTGGCAATATAGCTCATGTTAGGCTGAGCGCTGAGAAATGCATAGTTTTCTTCCCAATGCTCCCCGATGTAGTCAAGCGTCCGTGAGAAGAAAATACGCAAATCGTTTTCCTTAATATCGTCCCTTACGGTGCTTTTGGCTATCTCCAATATCCCTCCGATAAGCTCGGTCTCGATCTCGGACTTCAGCTCTCCGAGATTGTCGTAATATTCGTAAAACGTCGTCCTTGCTATCGGCGCCTTGGCGCACAGCGCTTTGACCGACATTTTGTCAAATGGCTGCTTGCCGTATAGTGCGATAAAAGCATTTTGTATAGCCTGTTTTGTGTCGTTCATATCCGCTCCCAAAAATAAAATGATATAAAAATCTTAGCAAGCGTTCAAGCCGTGCCTACAAATCGGAAGCTATTTATCCGAAATGGAACGGAACAACAATGTTAAACAGCAATGCAAGAACTATACTAATTGCTCCCATTAGTGCAGAACTCCTCAATGTATCTCTCCTCAAAACAATAAGTCCGATAACAAAGACTATCACTTCCAAAAGAGACCTTGCACCGAAATATCCGAATCCGTATACAAAGCACATATTAAACAATACTGCCAAAATCAGCGCCGACAGTATAAATGCCGGTTTGCTTTTCCCCTTTGCATACCAACAGACAAAAGCCAATAATGGAGAAACAGCTGTAAATCCAAACCAAATTATCGCATAATTTCGTGGGAAAAACCCTGCAATATAGTTTGAATACAAATAGTAAGTTGCGACCATGGCGACAAAGAACACAAAAACGTTAATGCTTGCTCTTGTTGCAGAATTGCTGAAAACAGAAATACACAGTGCAATCAATCCCCATATTGCAAAACGCCCGAGAAAATTACTAACATCTAACGCTTCATCTATCGCCATAAGCACACTCGGAAGCTCAGCTTGACGAAAATCCAAATATTTTGAAAAAGCGCCCAAAGCTATTCCGAGAAAGAACAGAGCTATGGTATTTATAATTTTTCTGTTATTGGATATTGAACTTTCCGGATTCCTTATATCATTCAAAAACTTTTTCATAACTACCTGTACAAATTCTTGTTTGTCAAAATAATTAACAATAAACAACAAAAAGTCCACCGAAATTCTATCAAAATTACGGTGGACTTATGGTCGGAGTGGGGAGATTTGAACTCCCGGCCTCTTGGTCCCGAACCAAGCGCGCTACCATCTGCGCTACACCCCGTTAAGCCCATTTATTATAATAAGAGGAAATGGAATTGTCAAGATAAATAT
Source organism: Bacteroidaceae bacterium (assembly GCA_963610045.1). GTDB lineage: Bacteria > Bacillota > Clostridia > Oscillospirales > Oscillospiraceae > F23-B02. The sequence goes on along the minus strand of CAVDMS010000099.1, from coordinate 140 downwards.
TTGTAATATCCCCGGATGAGCCACATAGAATAAATCAGTAGGGGGGGTGGACAAATGAAGGAGCTGAAAGTGTACGTCTGTGCCGGGATATTCATTGCACTGACTGCGATAAAGATCGTATCGCCTGAGCTGTCGGGGGA
>CAVDMS010000098.1:0-4547 GCA_963610045.1 Bacteroidaceae bacterium | reverse complement strand
GTACCAATGTAGGCAAAGGCAAGGACGATACCCTGTTTGCCCTCATTGACGGCAAGGTGAAGTTCGAGCGCATGGGCAAGGATCGCAAGAAGGTCTCTGTTTACGAAGACATCGCTCAGTAAATGATTTTGAAAATGCCGGACGAAACGTCCGGCATTTTTTCAACGTGCAAAAAGTTATTGACTTTTTTGCATTAATCTCAAACATTTAGGAAAGGAGCGATACGCATGGCACAATCCTTTGTTGACAAGGCGAGAATAAGTGTCAAGGCGGGCAACGGCGGCAACGGCTCCGTGTCCTTCCACCGTGAAAAGTACGTTGCTGCGGGCGGCCCCGACGGCGGCGACGGCGGCAAGGGCGGCGACGTCGTTTTTGTCGTTGACGACAATATGTCAACGCTTATGGACTTTCGCTACAAAAGAAAATATACGGCGGCAAACGGCGCCGACGGTTCAGGCAAGCGCTGCTCCGGCAAGGACGGCGAGAGCCTTATCATAAGAGTCCCCAGAGGCACCCTCGTGCGTGACACCGAAACGGGCGCCATCATGCACGATATGTCCGACGGCGAACGCTATGTCGTTGCAAAGGGCGGCAGAGGCGGCTGGGGCAACAAGCACTTTGCGACGCCCACCCGTCAGGTCCCCCGCTTTGCAAAGCCCGGTCTGCCGGGCGAATCGCACGACATTACGCTTGAGCTGAAGCTGCTTGCCGACGTCGGTCTTGTCGGCTTCCCCAACGTGGGCAAATCCACGCTGCTCAGCGTCGTGAGCAAGGCTCACCCCAAGATCGCAAACTACCACTTTACAACGCTGTTCCCCAACCTCGGCGTGGTGTACGTCGATGAGGGCAGGAGCTTTGTCATGGCGGACATCCCCGGTATAATCGAGGGTGCATCCGAGGGCGCAGGTCTCGGTCACGACTTCCTGCGGCACATCGACCGCTGCCGTCTGCTCATCCATCTTGTGGACGTCTCCGGCAGCGAGGGCAGAGACCCCGTTGCGGACTTCGACGCCATAAACGCTGAGCTTTCCGAGTACAGCCCCGATCTGGCGGCTCGCCCGCAGATAGTCGCCGCAAACAAGTGCGACCTTATCCCGGAGGGGAGCGACAACATCGAGCGTCTGCGCTCTTACGTCGAGTCAAAGGGCTTTGAGTTCTTTGAGCTGAGTGCGGCGACGCACGTCGGCATACACAAGCTTGTGCAGGCTGCCGCAGCAAGGCTCGCAACGCTCCCGCCCGTCATACGCTTCGAGGCGGACTATGTTCCCCCCGAACCCGTTATCGACACCAGCGAGGCGCTGGAGATCACCCGCTACGACGACGTTTGGGTCGTCGAGGGTCCGTGGCTTCAGAGGCTCGTGTCCTCCGTCAACTTCGGCGACAGCGAGAGCGTGATGTACTTTGACCGTATGCTGCGCGATTCCGGCGTTTTTGAGCGCATGGAGCAGATGGGCATCCAGGACGGCGACACCGTCAGCATCTACGATCTCGAATTTCTATACCGGGATTGATAAAAGGAACTTTTGTTTTTTATCAATAAGTTTTGGAAACGGCGTTACCCTTGCGGTTACGCCGTTTTCTCTTTGTTGCGCTATACAAGGTGCAAGCGGCTGAAAGATCACGGCGGCTACCGTTTCCGATAGCCGCCGCAGAGCTTAAAGCATTTTGTTATCTGTTGTGCTTTTTCTTCCTGCTTACAACCGTTGTGCCGATGAGCGCACCTCCGCTGACAAGCAGCAGCGTGATCCACAGAGCGGGATTGCTTGTATCTCCGGTCTTGGGGGAATCCGTGTTGCCGGGCGTTGTTTCACCGCCGCTCGGAGCAGCCTTGATCTCAAACTGTGTGCTGCACTCGCCGTCGTTATAAACAACCGTCAAGGTGTGCTTGCCGACGGAAAGCGTGTCAAGATAATCCTTTTTCAGCGTGATCACCGTAGAGCCGGATGCGGCAGTGTACTTATCCGCTGCAATGAATGTGCCGTCCACCTTAACGCCGGTGAACTTGGAAAAATCTCCATTGGCAACAAATTTCAGCGTTCCGTCGCTCTTCTGCGTCCAAGAGCCGTTTGCGCCCTCGGTGATTTTATAATCGGGCGTCGTACCTGATGCCTGCGGCGTCATAGTGAGATCGGTGATGACCCACATGGTACCGTCGGAGCCGTCGCTCGTATCGCCTTCGTAGCGTGTATAATTCACAAATTCGCCGTTGATCTTCAGTTTAGTGTCGGGTCCGAATACATAGCGGTCGCCATAATATGTCGTTACATACACACCGTAACGATAAGTCTTTCCGGCTTCAAAAGCGGTAATTTTGTTTTCATAGAAATTGCCGAAGTCGGTAGACATGGCACCGGTCTTGCTGTCAAGCTCCCACCACTCACACCGATATGCGTAGTTTGCGCCGTCAGGCACCTTGCCGGTGAAGACAGGCTTGTCGCCGTCCTTGAAGCTGACGGTAACGCCGTTGATCTCCACCACATCAATGACGGTGACGGTAGGCATAGTGATCGTCTTAACGGAGGGAATATACATAGAACCGCCGACGAAAGGCACCGACACTTTTTGCCCGTTCACGGTAACAACTGTTTCACTGCTGAAGGAATACCCGTCTTTGGGCTTCAGCATAAGGGAATACACATAGGTCTTGCCGCTTTCAAAGGCAGTGATTGTGGGCAAAGAACCGTGTGAGCCGTTATCGGAATACCACGCGGCAACGGGCTGGTTGTTTTCAAACTGCTGCCAGCACTCATATGCGATCTCATATTTATCCGTATCGACCTCGGAAACCAATGCCGTTGCCTGCGGAGCATCGCCCGGCTGATAGTTAAATTTCACATTCTCGATCGCCGCCGCAGTGATAGCGCTCGATGCACTTGTGGGTGTCCATTTGGCTTTCAGGGTAATATTCTCGGCGACATTGGTGTCAAAGGCATACTGCGTATCCCCCAGATACCATCCGACAAAATCATACCCGGTCTTCGTCGGATCAGCGGGCTTGACTGCCGGAGCATTCCGCAGCTTCTGCTCTGCCACAGCGCTACCGCCGTCAGAGTCAAAGGTCACGGTGAATTCGTCGAAAGACCACGGAAACACGCCGCAGTTTTCAATTGTTCCGCCGGAAATGGCAACGATCGCCGTGCTGTTTTTGCCATAGATCGCATTGCCGAGACCGCCCAAGTCCACCTCGCAGTCCTTAATTGTTCCGCCGGTCATGGTGAAGCTGCCGTTTTCGTATATATTCACCGCACCGCCGTTATTGCCTGCAGAGCAATTTTCGATCGTTCCGCCGTTCATTACAAAGAAGCCGCCCTGCTTAATAAATACAGCGCCGCCGTCATCTTCGGCTCTGCAATTACCGATGGTTCCGCCGTTCATAATGAAAGTGCAGCCGCTGCCAACGTCCACCGCACCGGCGTCATCTTCGGCCTTGCAGTCCATGATGGCACCACCGTTCATAATGAATTTTCCATACTTGATCGGCGTTTCCGTTACACCGGTGTTGGAAACATCCACGGCGGCGCCGTCACCGTCGGTCTTGCAGTTCACGATACTGCCGCTCTCCAGGGTCAGTGTGCCACCCTTGACATTAAATCCGCAGTTTTTGTTCTGCCCGTCGATCTTGCCTCCGGTGCCGCTGTCCTTCACTGTCAGATTTCCATTGCTGCGCACCATAAAGATATCCTCATCCGTCAAGCTGCAGCTCAGGGTATATCCGTTAAGGTCGATAGTCACGGTGCGCTCCACATCAAGCCACCAAGTGGTCTCAATGTTTCCGCCTAGCTTGATCTCTGCGCAGTCCGCATTTTCAAGCGCTGCTTCCAACTCCTCTTCACTGCTGACTGTCGAATCCCCTGTAAATGCAGTCAGCGACAGCATCATGCACAGCGTGAGCAGTGCTGCCAGCAGCTTGGTTTTTGTGGTTGCTTTTTGCATATGGTTTGCTCCTTTCTGCGATGTCACCGCAATAAAAATTCTTTCGGAGTTTAGATTCACTTTCCCGGTATCATGCCGCTTCTCCTTGCGACACAAGCCTCGATATATTTAAACACGATAATTATAGCATATAACAAAATACAAGTCACCATGTTTCCTGAAATGTCAATGGACTGTTTTGGAAAACAGTCTTGCTCCTCGCTTTTATTTTGAGGGAAAGTACTGTATAATAGCAGCAAACGAACGTTGCGGAGTAGAGTTTATGAATTTCAGTGAAAAGCTAAACGCATATATGGAGCAGCTCTCCTGCTCGGCAAGAGAGCTTGGTAATTTATCCGGCATTTCGGGGGCATCATTCAGTAGATACAAAAGCGGTGAGCGTGTGCCGAAGCTTGGCGCAGAGCCGTTTGAGAATCTGTGCAACGCCATTGCGCAGATCGCCGCCCAAAGGAATATGCCGGACATTACAATAGCCTCTGTAAAAGAGTCTTTTTTGGCTTGCGACGATTTTTCCTCTGCCGACAAAGAGATTCTGCGGCAAAATTTCAATACGCTGATCTCGGCGCTTGGTATCAATCTCGCACGGCTGAGCCAATACACCAATTACGATACAT
>CAVDMS010000097.1:0-4682 GCA_963610045.1 Bacteroidaceae bacterium | reverse complement strand
GTGAGCACTAGAACCTGAATCTAGCGAGTCTGCCAATTCCACCACTCGCGCATATATGGCGCTTGATTATAATAGCATTTCGGCGCCCCGCTGTCAAGTTATTTTCTCTGCGATCCTTAACATTTTATATTCACTTTTGTTTTTGTAAATGCTATAATACAGTCATAATTATACCGTACCGCCGACAGGCGGCACGCAAACTCCAAGGAGGAAGATTTATGCTAAGATTACAGCTCAAGGCCGAGGCGAGACGGCTCGTCACCTCCGCAAAGCCGAGTCCGCTGCTGATGGTGCTGATCTACGTTGCCCTCATCTTTGCCATATCGCTTCTCTCGACGGCGATCTTGTCGGTTTACGTCAACGTTTCCGACATTTCCGGCGATATCGAACACTCGATGCAGGACGTTGTCCGCAGCAGCGACGCCGCAAGCTACGACGAGCTTGTAGACGAAATTTACAGCGACCCCGCCGTCAAAGCAAACATACAGAAGCTCATTGACAGCTACACGAGCTTTCTGACCAACCCCATTGCGGTGCTGCTCACTCTTGCGCTCATGTTCATATCGGGTATACTTGGCGTCGGCCTCACGGTCTTTTCACTGAACACAACGAACGGCACATCCTCGTTTTCCGACATTTTGGGCGGCTTTTCGTTCATTCTGCGGCTGATCCTGTACTGGATACTCACAAGCATTTTTGTTTTCCTGTGGTCGCTGCTGTTCATTGTCCCCGGCATCATAGCGAGCTACCGCTACAGAATGGCGCTGTACCTGCTCATCGAGCATCCCGAAATGTCGGTGCTTGAATGCATCCGTGAAAGCTCCCGCATGATGAAGGGCCACAAGGCAGAGCTGTTTGTCATGGACCTCAGCTTCATCGGTTGGTTTCTCCTCACGGGACTGCCAAGCGTCCTCGGCTATGCCGCTCAGATTTGGGTCACTCCCTACTATCAGATCACAAACGCACTGTACTACCGCTACCTGTACGGCATAACGCACAGAGAAGACTACGGCTCCCCGGAGGTCAATGAAGCATGAAGATAACATTTTTAGGCGCAACGCATGAGGTCACCGGCTCCTGCACCCTGATCGAGGTCGGCGACAAGAAGGGTCTTGTGGACTACGGCATGGAGCAGGGAAAGAACCTGTTTGAAAACGAGGAGCTTCCCGTCTCCCCGTCGCTGCTTGACTTCGTCATCGTCACCCACGCCCACATCGACCACTCCGGCAGGCTGCCGCTGCTTTACAAAAACGGCTTTAAGGGTACGGTCTACGCCACCTCCGCCACCTGCTCGCTTTTGGATATCATGCTTCAGGACTGTGCGCACATTCAGATGAGCGACGCCGAGTGGAAGTCCCGCAAAGCCGAGCGCAGAGGTGAGCCGCCCGTAGCGCCGCTTTACGATCTGGAGGACGTTCAGGGGCTTCTGCGCTGCCTGCGTCCCTGCGGCTACGGTGAAAAAATATTCGTAAACGACTCCGTCACCCTGCGCTTTACCGACGTCGGACATCTTCTCGGCTCCGCAGCCGTCGAAATTTGGCTGAGCGAAAACGGCGTCGAGAGAAAGGCAGTGTTCTCCGGCGATATCGGCAACACTGATCAGCCCATTCTCGTCGATCCCAAGACCGTGGAAAGCGCGGATTTTGCCGTTGTGGAGTCAACCTACGGCGACCGCATCCACTGCGCCGAGCGCCCCGACTATGTGTCGGAGCTGGCGAAGATCATCGACCGCACCCTCTCAAGGGGCGGCAACGTGGTCATCCCCTCCTTTGCCGTCGGCCGCACGCAGGAAATGCTGTACTTTATCCGTGAGATAAAGGAAAAGGGGCTTGTGAAAAGCGCCCCCGACTTCCCCGTTTACATCGACAGCCCGCTTGCGATCGAGGCGACGGGCATCTTCCTGCAATGCGACACGCAGTTTGTAGACGAGGAGATGAAGGCGCTTATCCGCAAGGGCATAAACCCCATCTGCTTTAACGGTCTGAAGGTCGCCACAACGCAGGAGGAGTCGGTCGCAATAAACAGCAACAAGACGCCCAAGGTCATCATCTCCGCATCCGGTATGTGCGACGCGGGACGTGTCCGCCATCACTTAAAGCACAACCTCTGGCGTCCGGAATCGCTGGTGCTTTTCGTCGGCTATCAGGCGGTCGGAACGCTCGGCAGGGCGCTGCACGACGGCGCAAAGACCGTCCACCTTTTCGGTGAGGACATTCAGGTGCTTTGCGAGATCGCATCGCTACCCGGCGTAAGCGGTCACGCCGACAAGAACGGACTTATATCGTGGGTACACGCATTCGCCGAAAAGCCCGCACGCATCATCGTAAACCACGGCGACCCCGACGCCTGCGAGGCCTTCACCGAAACGCTCAAGTCCGAGGGCTACAACGCCTTTGCGCCATACAGCGGCACGGTGTATGACCCCGTCGCCGACGAGTTTGTGAAGGTCACGAAGGGCATCCCGGTCGAAAAGCCGAGCGAACACAAGAGCCGCCGCAACCCGCTGTACGATGCTCTCGTCGGCGCTGCCGAGAAGCTTTTGCAGGCCGTCAAGGGCTGCGAAGGCAGGTCGAACCGAGACCTCAAATACTTCGCAGAGCAGATCCGTTCTCTGACCGATAAGATTCTGAAATAAAAAATTTACAGCCCACACGCAATGCGTGTGGGCTGTAAACTTTGCAAATATTAAAAGGAGAGTTACTTATCGGTTTTATGCTTTAAGCCCGTACACTCTGGCTTCCTCGATGAGGGAGACTACGAATGCTGCGCCGCTTACCAGAGCTGCAACACCGAACACGATGTGTGCGGTAACGGTTGCTGCCGTACCCATGAATACTGCGAAAGCTACTACTGCGACGAGGCAGGCGATTGCGAGTTCAGCGAAAATTTCCTTTTTCATTTCTATTTCCTCCGTTTCAAATGAACACTGGTTGTTGGTTATTTATTAGATCAAACGAGCTTAGGCCTTGAGACCCATCTTTCTCGCTTCGACTATCAGCGATACTACGAATGCTACGCCGCTTACAAGTGCCGCTATACCGAAGACTGTCTCGGCGCCTGCGGTGCTTGCCATGCCCATGAAGCCGGCGAAGATCATTGCTGCGAAGAGGCATACGATCGTGAGTTCGGAAAGAATGTTTTTCATTTCAGTTACCTCCATCTATCATTTAAATTACTTGATTTTTTCTTGGTTTTGTTTGTTTTCCTCTTTGTGACTATAATATAACTCCGACTTTGTTAAATGTCAAACAAGTAGTTGTAAACCCCGTTTTAAGTCTTACTTAAAACAAAAAGGCACCGCCTATAGCGGTGCCTTTTTAACATATCAAGTGCTTTATTTTGCTCTGGTTTTGATCTCATCTGCGATCTTTGCCGCAAAGTCGTCGAGCGCCATTGCGCCCTCGTCGCCGCCTGCACGGGTGCGGACGGAAACGGTGCCGTTTTCGGCTTCTTTGTCGCCGACGATGAGCATATACGGGATCTTCTGACCCTGCGCCTCACGGATCTTGTAGCCGATCTTCTCGTTGCGCAGATCGGACTCGGCACGGATGCCCGCCGCCGTGAGCTTCTCCTCAACGGACTTTGCGTAGTCGTTTGCACGGTCGGTTATGGGCATGACCCTGACCTGAACGGGAGCGAGCCAAGTCGGGAACGCACCCGCAAAATGCTCGGTGATGATACCGATGAAGCGCTCGATGGAGCCGAATGCGACACGGTGGATCATGACGGGACGGTGCTTCTCGCCGTCTGCGCCGACATACTCAAGCTCGAAGCGTTCGGGAAGCTGCATATCGAGCTGAATGGTGCCGCACTGCCACGTTCTTCCGAGGGAGTCCTGAAGATGGAAGTCGAGCTTCGGACCGTAGAATGCGCCGTCGCCCTCGTTTATGATGTAGCTCTTGCCCATCTCGGTGACCGCTTCGGCGAGGGTCTTTTCGGCAAACGCCCAATCCTTCTCGTCGCCCATGTGGTCTTCGGGCATGGTGGACAGCTCTATCTCGTAGCTCAAACCGAACAGGGAGTAGACCTCGTCAAAGAGCTTTGCGACGCCCTTTATCTCGTCCTTCATCTGATCCCAAGTCATAAAGATGTGTGCGTCGTCCTGCGTGAAGCAGCGGACACGGAACAGACCGTGCAGTGCGCCGGACAGCTCGTGGCGGTGGACGATGCCCAGCTCGCCGACTCTCATGGGCAGGTCACGGTAGGAGTGCGGCTCCGACTTGTAGACCAGCATACCGCCGGGGCAGTTCATGGGCTTTATCGCATAATCCTCACCGTCGATGACGGTGGTGTACATATTTTCTTTGTAGTGGAACCAGTGACCGGAGGTCTCCCACAGGTGGCGGTTGAGGATGATGGGGGTCGAGACCTCGACATAGCCGTACTTCTTGTGTACCTCACGCCAGTAGTCGATAAGGGTGTTTTTAAGCACCATGCCCTTGGGCAGGAAGAATGGGAAGCCGGGTCCCTCCTCGCTTATCATAAACAGACCAAGCTCCTTGCCGAGCTTTCTGTGATCACGCTTTTTGGCTTCCTCGATGCGCTGAAGGTATGCGTCAAGCTCGTCCTTGTGCATGAAGCAGGTACCGTAAATGCGCTGAAGCATCTTTCTGTCGGAGTCGCCTCTCCAGTATGCGCCGGTGCAGGAGGTGAGCTTTATGGCGTTGCCCTTGACTCTGCCG
>CAVDMS010000096.1:0-4719 GCA_963610045.1 Bacteroidaceae bacterium | reverse complement strand
TCCCCGTGTCGAGGAGCTTTTCGAGGCACGCAAGCCCAAGAAGATGGCGGTGCTTTCCGAGATATCCGGCACCGTTTCCATCGAAGAGACCAAGAAAAACGCTCTGTTTGCCATCAGCGTCGTTAACGAGGCTGATGCAGATACGAGAGTTTACACCGTTCCCCATTCGGCAGGTATCCTCGTCAAGAACGGCGAGCATGTCGATAAGGGTCAGCCTCTCACCTCCGGCGCTCTCAGCCCGCACGACGTGCTTCGCATAAGGGGCGTTGACGATGACGAGTTCGGCCGCTTCGGCGTTCGCAACTACATCATTCAGGAGGTCCAGAAGGTCTACCGTCAGCAGGGCGTTGACATCAACGACAAGCACATCGAGATCATCGTGCGCCAGATGATGCGCAAGGTGAAGGTCGATGATTCCGGCAGCACGGAGCTTCTCTCCGGCGCGACCGTTGACATCGGCGAGCTGAAGGCTGCAAACCGCAGCATCGACGAGCGCATTGCGGCAGGTGAGGAGGGACTCACCAAGGCGACCTACACTCAGCTTCTCATGGGCATCACCAAGGCGTCTCTTGCAACCGAAAGCTGGATGAGCGCGGCCTCCTTCCAGGAGACCACAAAGGTGCTGACCGATGCCGCTATCAAGGCGAAGGTCGATCACCTCGTTGGACTCAAGGAGAACGTCATCATCGGTAAGCTCATCCCCGCAGGCTCCGGTCTTGCCATCTACCGTGACTTTGCGGAGAAGACCGACGAGAGCGCAGCGGATGAGGCCGAGGGCTTCGTTGACCTGTCCGCACTCGTGGGACGCACCAACGCACTCTGATAAATACCAATCTACAAAGCCGCAGAGCTGTCTCTGCGGCTTTGCTGCGGAGTGCAGGCGCCGGACTATGCAAAATCGCAGAAAAAATGCTTAAAATAGCATCGTGTTTGTGCAAAAAATTTCTTGACTATTTTTGTGCATTCTGATAATATTTTATAACGTGTGGGGTAACTGCGCCCAAATTGCGCTTTTCCCGACACAAACCTTGAGAATCAAGGAATTTCCGAAGAAAGGAGTAATGAATTTTGCCTACGTTTAACCAACTGGTAAGAAAAGGCAGAGAGAAGGTTACCTACAAGTCCACCTCCCCCGCAATGCAGAAGGGACTGAACACTCTGAAGAACTGCGAGACCGATCTCAGCTCTCCTCAGAAGAGAGGCGTTTGCACCGCAGTCCGTACCTCCACCCCCAAGAAGCCTAACTCCGCACTGCGTAAGATCGCCCGTGTGCGTCTGACCAACGGCTACGAAGTCACCGCTTACATTCCCGGTGTCGGCCACAACCTTCAGGAGCATAGCGTTGTTATGATCCGCGGCGGCCGTGTCAAGGACCTTCCCGGTGTCCGTTACCACATCATCAGAGGCACCCTCGATGCACAGGGCGTGACCGGACGTATGCAGGCCCGTTCCAAGTACGGCGCAAAGAGACCCAAGGCTGCAAAGAAGAAGTAAGAAACCAGCATCGCAAATTATTTTGCCCTGTTGTTATCATATTAGGGATAACCTCAGGGCGCAGACGGGGGCGCACAGCCGCCACCGAGTACCTGTGAAATCATTCTTTAATGAAGGAGGGAAGCAACAGTGCCCAGAAGAGGTAATGTTCCCAAGAGAGAAATTTTACCCGATCCTATGTATAACAGCGTGCTTGTTACCAAGCTTATAAACGCCATTATGCTGGACGGCAAGAAAGGTGTTGCTCAGAAGGTCGTTTACGATGCTTTTGACATCATCAAGGAGAAGAGCGGCAAGGATCCCCTTGAAGCCTTCACCGAGGCAATGAATAACATCATGCCCAGTCTGGAAGTCAAGGCTCGCCGTGTCGGCGGCGCCACTTACCAGGTTCCTATCGAAGTAAGACCTGCACGTCGTCAGACTCTCGGTCTCCGTTGGCTCGTCGGCTATGCCCGCAAGCGCAGCGAAAAGACCATGAAGGAGCGTCTCGCCGGCGAGATCATGGATGCCTGCAACAATCTCGGTGCATCTGTCAAGAAGCGTGAGGATACTCACAAGATGGCAGACTCCAACAAGGCATTCGCACACTTCAGATGGTAATCTGAAACGGAGAAGATTATGCCCAGACAGTTTTCACTTGAAAAAACCAGAAACATCGGAATCATGGCTCACATCGACGCCGGAAAGACTACGACGACAGAGCGTATTCTGTACTACACCGGCGTAAACTACAAGATCGGTGAGACCCACGAGGGTACGGCGACCATGGACTGGATGGAGCAGGAGCAGGAGAGAGGTATCACCATCACCTCCGCCGCCACCACCTGCCATTGGAAGAACACCCGTATCAACATCATCGACACTCCGGGACACGTTGACTTTACCGTGGAGGTCGAGCGCTCTCTGCGAGTGCTTGACGGCTGCGTGACCGTGCTTTGTGCCAAGGGCGGAGTCGAGCCTCAGTCCGAAACGGTGTGGAGACAGGCAGACCACTATAATGTCCCCCGTATGATCTACATCAACAAAATGGATATTATGGGCGCGGATTTCTTCAATGTGCTTAAAATGGTGCATGACAGACTGAAGTGCAACGCTGTTCCCATCCAACTTCCCATCGGTTCGGAAGCCGACTTTAGGGGCATAATTGATCTCGTGGAGATGAATGCCCGCATTTATTACGACGATCTCGGCAACGATATGCGCACCGAGGAGATCCCCGAGGATATGCGCGAGTTGGCCGAGGAGTACCGCATCAAGCTCTTAGAGGCAGTCTCCGATTTCGACGACGAGATAATGATGCTTTATCTCGACGGAGAAGAAATACCTCAGGATATGCTCCGTGCCGCCATAAGAAAGGCGACCGTCACCGTAAGCATGGTGCCGGTGGTGTGCGGAACATCCTACAAAAATAAAGGCGTGCAGAAGCTCCTCGATGCGATCGTGGACTATATGCCCTCTCCGTTGGACATTCCGGCGATAAAGGGCGTAAATCCCAAGACCGACGAGGAGGAGAGCAGAGAAGCGTCGGACGACGCTCCCTTCTCCGCACTGGCGTTTAAGATCATGACGGATCCCTTCGTCGGCAGACTGAGCTTTTTCAGAGTGTACTCAGGTACGCTTGAGGCCGGCAAGACCGTTATGAACTCTTCAAAGGGTCAGCGCGAGAGGATCGGTCGTATCCTGCTCATGCACGCAAACCACCGTGAGGATCTCAGCATGGTGTATTCGGGCGACATCGCCGCAGCCGTCGGTCTTAAAAACACCACGACGGGCGATACTCTCTGTGACGAGAAAAACCCGATAGTGTTGGAATCCATGGAATTTCCGGAGCCGGTTATCCGTGTCGCCATCGAACCCAAGACCAAAGCAGGTCAGGAGAAAATGGCGATCGCCCTTCAGAAGTTGGCTGAGGAGGATCCCACCTTCAAGACCTATACGGACGAGGAGTCGGGTCAGACCATCATCGCCGGTATGGGCGAGCTTCATCTGGAGATAATCGTTGACAGGCTTCTGAGAGAATTTAAGGTAGAGGCAAACGTCGGCAAGCCGCAGGTCTCCTACAAGGAGACCATCACCCGCAGCGCAACCGTCGATACCCGTTACGCACGCCAGACCGGCGGTAAGGGACAGTTCGCACATTGTAAGATCATTGTCGAACCGAACGAGACCGGCAAGGGTTACGAGTTTATCAACAAGATAACCGGCGGTGCGATCCCGAAGGAATACATTCCTTGCGTGGACCAGGGTATTCAGGGCGCAATGCAGGCGGGCGTCCTTGCGGGATATCAGGTCGTTGACGTCAAGGTGACGCTCATAGACGGCTCGTATCACGAGGTTGACTCTTCCGAAATGGCGTTCAAGATCTGCGGAAGCATGGCGTTCAAGGAAGCCTGCGAAAAGGCGGGACCCACGCTGCTTGAGCCGATAATGAAGGTCGTCGTTACCGCACCCGACGAGTATATGGGCGACGTAATGGGCGACATCAACGCCAGAAGAGGACAGATCGCCGGTACCGACATCAGAAACGGCGCTGCGATCATCGAGGCAAACGTGCCTCTGTCCACCATGTTCGGTTACGCTACCGACCTGCGCAGCAAAACGCAGGGCAGAGCGAACTACAGCATGGAACCCAGCCACTATGTCGAGCTTCCCAAGAGCCTTCAGGAGACTCTTGTGGGATCCCGCAAAAAGGGCTGACAAGCTTTACGCACAATATCATTCAAAATAATTTACAAACAATTTTTATCTGAGGAGGATATTCATAATGGCAAAACAGATGTTTGACAGATCCCTGCCCCACGTTAATATCGGCACCATCGGTCATATCGACCACGGCAAGACCACTCTTACCGCCGCTATCACCAAGTATCTTGCAATGCAGGGCAACGCAGAGTACACCGACTACTCTTCCATCGACAAGGCTCCCGAAGAGAGAGAACGTGGTATCACCATCAACACCGCACACGTCGAGTACAAGACCAAGAACCGCCACTATGCACACGTTGACTGCCCGGGCCACGCCGACTACATCAAGAACATGATCACCGGCGCTGCTCAGATGGACGGCGCAATCCTCGTTATCGCAGCTTCCGACGGTCCTATGGCTCAGACCCGTGAGCACCTCCTGCTTGCACGTCAGGTTAACGTTCCTTCCGTTCTCGTATTCTTGAACAAGTGCGACCAGGTCGACGACGAAGAGCTCCTCGAGCTCGTCGAGATGGAAGT
>CAVDMS010000095.1:0-4796 GCA_963610045.1 Bacteroidaceae bacterium | reverse complement strand
CGAGATCGAGGATACCGACGCCTACACCGCCGACTCGATGCGTATGTACCTGCGTGACATCGGCAAGGTGTCACTGCTGACGGCGGAGGAGGAGCTTGCCGTCGCCGAGAGAATGAGCAAGGGCGACGAGGAGGCGTGCAGGCTGATGACCGAGGCGAATCTGCGTCTCGTCGTGTCCATTGCAAAGCGCTACGTCGGCAGGGGAATGTCGCTGCCCGACCTCATTCAGGAGGGCAACCTCGGACTTATTAAGGCGGTAGAGAAGTTCGACTACACCAAGGGCTACAAGTTCTCGACCTATGCGACGTGGTGGATACGCCAGTCCATAACCCGTGCGATAGCCGATCAGGGACGCACGATCAGGATCCCGGTACATATGGCGGAGACGATAAACCGTGTCATACGCTGCTCACGTCAGCTTCTTCAGGAGCTGGGGCGCGAGCCGACGCCGGAGGAGATAGCCAAGGAGCTCGATATGCCCGCAGAGAAGGTGCGCTACACGCTGAAGATAGCGCAGGAGCCGGTGTCGCTCGAAACGCCCATTGGCGAGGAGGAGGACTCCCACCTCGGCGACTTCATCCCCGACGAGGACGCATCGGAGCCGATGGAGGCCGCAAGCCTCACGCTTTTGAGAGAGCAGCTTTCAGAGGTCTTAGATACGCTCACGCCCAGAGAGCGCAAGGTCTTGGAGCTGCGCTTCGGCATGGTAGACGGCCGCTGCCGCACCCTTGAGGAGGTCGGCAAGGAGTTTGACGTCACCCGTGAGCGCATCCGTCAGATCGAGGCGAAGGCGCTGCGCAAGCTGCGTCACCCCAGCCGCAGCAAGAAGCTCCGCGATTTTCTGAATTGACAACAAAAAAGACTTGACAAGTAAACGACCGTTCACTATAATGCGTGGTGAACGGTCGTTTACTATGGAGGTACCCCATGACGGATACAAAGGAACGGATATTGGAAAGCGCCCTGCGCCTGTTCGCAAGGGACGGCTACGAGGCGGTCTCGGTGAGCATGATCGCCGGGGAGCTTGGCATGACGAAGGGTGCGCTTTATAAGCACTACAAAAGCAAGCGGGACATTTTCGACAGCATCGTCGAGAGAATGTACCGCACGGACGCCGAGCGCTCACGGCAGTTCGGCGTACCGGAGGAGAGCTTCGACGCAGCGCCGGAGAGCTACTGCGGCGTGTCGTGGGAGAGCCTTGCGGAGTTTACTCTGGCGCAGTACGATTTCTGGACGCAGGACGCTTTTGCCTCGAACTTCCGCAGAATGCTGACGCTTGAGCAGTACCGCAGCGAGGAGATGGCAAGGCTTTACCGGAGCTGTCTCGTCGAGGGTCCCGTGGAGTACACGGAGAGCATTTTTGCGGAAATGGCGGCAAAGGGGCGGCTTTGCGGCGGCGAGCCGAGACAGCTTGCGCTTGAGTTTTATGCGCCAATGCTTCTGCTGATAAGCGTTTCTGACCTTACGGGCGAGAGCCAAAGGGACGCCCTGCGGCGGCACGTCGAGAGCTTTGTGCGGCGCTGCACGCCGACGGAAAATTAAAGGAGCAACAAATGGAATATGTAAAAAGTAAAAAGTACGACACCGAGGAGCTGCAAAGCATGATAATGGGACCGAACCCCGTGAAGCTTTGCGAGGAGCTGCTGGTTGGGAACCGAATACCCGAAAATGCGGTCGTGTGCGACCTCGGCAGCGGCAGCGGGCTTACGAGCGTGTTTCTTGCAAAGGAGTACGGCTTTGTCGTGTATGCAGCGGACCTGTGGAGCGACCCCGTTGAGAACAGGCGCTTTTTCGACCGCATGGGTCTTGACCGCAGCCGCATAATCCCGGTCAAGGCGGATGCGACCGATCTGCCGTTTGAAAAGGAATTTTTCGATGCGGTCGTCAGCACGGATTCCTACAACTACTTCGGTCGTGACGAGCGCTACCTCGACGACAAGCTGCTGCCCTTCGTAAAGCCGGGCGGATATATCTGCATTGCGATCCCCGGCATGAAAAAGGACTGTCACGACGCCCTGCCGCCGGAGCTGCTGCTTTCGTGGACGCCGGAGCAGCTTGAGTATATGCACGATCTGAGCTACTGGACGGCGCTGGTGAAAAAGTGCGTCGGCGCCGAGCTTGTGTGCACAAAGGAGATGGAAAGCAACTCCGAGGTGTGGGCGGACTGGCTAAAGCAGGACAACGAATACGCAGTCGGCGACCGCAAGTCGATGGAAGCCGGCGGCGGGAAGTACCTCAATTTCATCTCGATAGTGCTGAGAAAGAAGTAAAATGAAGATCCCGTCCGACCTCCGACAGGAGGCGGGACGGGATTTTTTGCGCCCCTTTGCACCAAATCCGAAAAACCGTTTAGAATGGATTGAGGAGGGGATAGGACATGGAGCTTGGAATAGCGGGCGTTGCGGCGATAACGGTCATCGCATATCTCATCGGGCAGGCGCTCAAGGCGAGCGCCCTCAATAACAAGTGGATCCCGGTGATATGCGGTGTCTGCGGCGGCGCTCTCGGAGCCGTCGCAATGCGCATAATGCCGGATTTCCCGGCGACGGACTATATCAGCGCGGTTGCGGTCGGCATAGTGTCGGGTCTTGCGGCGACCGGCATAAATCAGATCAGCAAGCAGATAGGGAAGGACAAAACAAATGACAAATAATGAATGATGGACAATGAATAGTCATGACCACCCGTTTTATGGGTGGTCATGACTATTCGTCGGTTTTGACGTTTTTGTATATTGTTCGAAGATCTTCGTGCGACAGGGCGACTCCGAAGCGGCGCTTTATGAGCTTTCCGGCGACTCCCCAATCCCAGTTGTAGTCGTCTATGTAGTGGACGAGGGCGCTCTCAATATCCGCCCTTCGGTCGTCCGGCAGCGCCGGAGCCCTTCTCCGTGTCCGGCCTGAATACATCATTCTGCGTTACGGTTCTTGCCGTAAAAAACAATGCCCTTTTGGAGCTTCTTTCGATAGCTGCATTTTGCGGCGATTTCGTCGATGGGATTGGTGCAGCCTCTTGCGTCGCTGCACTCCTCGTATCGGCTGCAGCAGGAGTATTCGGTCGGCAGCTGGTCGATCACATATTGCAGCGCCGCCGCAATTCTGTTTTCGTAGTCCTTTATCTGCGCAAGCTCGCCGAGGCTGAATTCCTCGAAGCTTCCGCCGTTTTCGCCCTTGCGGGCAATTGAGATTTTGGGGTTGCAACCGCCGCCGATCCTTAAAATCACGCTGCTGTCAAACTGCAAAGAGTAGAACAGCTTGCGCTTTATAAGCTTCAGGTGATCTTCACTGAGCCGATTTTCGGTGCATACGATCTGCTTCAGCCTTGGCTCTATCAGCTTGTATGCAGCCTCTTCCGGGCTTTCAAACAGGGATACCTGCTCCGTCATACCGTGACCGCTCCTTTGACCATGTCCAAAAATTCGCTTTCGCTCAAAAACCTGATACCGGCTCCGGCTTCGTTGAGAGCGTGGGCTTTTTCCTCTTTGCCGCTCATGCCGTCGTCGCCGACGACCGCAGTGTCCTGAACGCCGACAACAAGGAAGTCGGTTTTCCGTGAGACGCTCGATTTGACCACGGCGCCGCAGTTTACGGCGATCTGCATGGCGTCCTTTCTGCCTATGCTCATATCTCCCGTAAACACAATGTTTTTACCGAAGAGCGGTCCGTTTTCGTCAACCTCCTCGGTCGTTCTGCTCACGTCCGACGGGCTGAGCTTGTGGTAGTGCTTTGAGGGCTTGTGTTCGGAAAAGGTCTTGGCTGCCTCCAATTCGGAATAGCGGCAGACCTTCACTTTTTCTTTCGCAACGAACTCCCAAACGCTCGAAACGCCGTCCCTGTTCATTGCGCAGAGGACTATGCCGGCACACACCTTTGCGTCGTCAAGCGCATCGTGGTGATGCTCGACCGGGACACGCAGGGCCTCGGCGCAGGCCATAAGCGACTTGCTGCCGAGAACGAAGGGAGCCGCTGCGTCCATGGAGTCGGCGTACCAAAATTCGGGCAGCTCCACGGAGGAGGACTGCTTGAGTACGGACATATCGAATTTTGCGTTGTGGGCAAACACGGGGGTATGCGCATCGAAGAAGTGAGCTATATCCGGGCAGATCTCGTCCAATGTTTTCGCATCGGCGACCATTTCGGGGGTTATGCCGTGGATCTCAATGTTGCGAGGTGCAAAGTTCCCGCCTATCGGCTTTATCAGCGAGTAGTACGCATCCGCAATTACACCGTCTTTTACGGCTGCAATTCCGATAGAGCAAGCGCTGCTCATTTTTTCGTTTGCCGTTTCAAAGTCGATCGCTATAAAATCGTACATAATACACACCCTTTCGACCGCATATTACCACAAAAGTTAGCAGTTTACAAGTGATGATAATAATTGCTGTCCGGAGTTCTTGATAAAGCAACTCAAAAACCAAATCGAAGCCCAACGAAGTGGATTCGATTTGGAAAGGAGGAGCAGCGGAGCGGGTGAGAGACGACTTTTTACGCTTTACGAAAAAAGTCGTCGCAAGCTGAGCGAAGCTTGCGACGACGTGGTGCTCCAGCGGAGATTCGAACTCCGGACACCCTGCTTAAAAGGCAGGTGCTCTGCCTACTGAGCTACTGGGGCATATTGTGTTTTGGCTGGGATGGCGGGACTCGAACCCACTATATCAGAGTCAAAGTCTGAGGTGTTACCATTACACTACATCCCACCATCTTAGTTAGTAGAGGCCGGACCTAAATCCGGCCTCTTTATATGGGGTGGGTAAAGGGACTCGAACCCTCGACACCCGGAACCACAATCCGGTGCTC
>CAVDMS010000094.1:0-4835 GCA_963610045.1 Bacteroidaceae bacterium | reverse complement strand
CTCTTTTCACTGATGATGTTGTAATACAGCGACCTCGGAAATTCAATGCGGATATTGACCGTACCGCAGCCCATGTCGCAGCTTTCCGCTTCGGCAGACTCGATGTATTCGAGGTTTTGCAGCTGGGCTATCGCCGCATTTACGTCTCTTATCTTTGAAGCCTCGGAGTAAAGCGAAAGAAGCTCGGCGTAAAAACGATCCTTCAATTCGCAGTCATTTTCAAGCGCAGCAAACCACGACGGCAGAGTAATTGCGGCTTCCTCAATCGGAAATTCGCAAAGTATCTGCATCATCAGATCGCCGATGTCCTTTTCGCTCAGCGCCTGACAGTTGACTGCCTTGCAGGTAACATCATGCTCCGCAGCGATGCTCTGCGCCAGTTCGGAGGCTTCCTCCGACTCAGGCTCCACGCTGTTGAGCAGCACGATAAACGGCTTGCCGATCGCTTTCAGCTCGCTTATAACTCTGCGCTCCGGCTCCGTGTAGTCCTCTCTCGGTATGTCGCATATGCTGCCGTCGGTCGTTATCACAATGCCTATCGTGGAATGGTCGCTTATGACCCTTGCCGTTCCCGATTCGGCAGCCTCGGTCATTGTGACCTCGTGGTCAAACCACGGCGTCGTGACCATTCTCTCGGCTCCGTCCTCAAACTGTCCCGATGCACCTCTGACCATATATCCCACACAGTCTACAAGCCTTACGGACAGACCTACCCCGTCCCCCACCTCGATGCGGGCGGCTTCCTCCGGTACGAATTTGGGTTCGGCGGTCATTATCGTTTTGCCGGAGCCGCTTTGCGGCAGCTCGTCGATCGCACGCTCCCGCATATACACATCCTCGATGTTGGGAATAACGAGGGTTTCCATAAAGCGCTTTATAAACGTGGATTTACCCGTTCTGACGGGTCCGACAACTCCGAGCATTATCGCTCCGCCGGTCCTCTCGGCGATGTCTTGATAAATATTATTACTGGTCATAAAAAAACCTCCGCAGACTGTCTCGTTTGTACGAGTCTATGACCTGCGAAGGTAAAATATTCTGTTACACGAAAAACTTCGCCGTTTGACCGTGGCGCTCCGAGATCGTCACGGTCAGCTCAGGAAACTTTGCTTTAAGCTCATCCGCAAGCACTGGTACAATAACGTTTTCGGTGCAGAAATGGTCGGCGTCGATAAGGTTTATCCCCAATTCGGCAGCGCTGAGAAAGTGATTGTATTTCACATCGGCGGTAACGTATGTGTCGCAGCCAAGTTCAAAGGCACGGTGCAGACTTCCGCCGCCGGAGCCGCCCATGACCGCAAGGCGCTTTACGGGTCTTCCTGCATCGTGATACCGTAAGCCGTTTGAGTTAAGGGCAGTTTTGCAAAGCTCAAGAAAAGCATTAAGTTCCATTTGCTGTGGGTATTCGCCGACTCGCCCACAGCCGTCGTGGTCGAGCGCAGCCGACACGGGGCAGCCTAGCGCAGCCATGAGTGCATCGTTAACACCACCCTCGGCAATGTCGAGATTAGTGTGCATACACACGGCAGCAATGTCGTCTTTTATGAGCTTTATAAGCTTTCTTCCCTGTTCGTCGTCGGGCAAAACGCTTTTCATCGCCTCAAATATCACCGGGTGATGGGAGACTATGAGCTGTGCGCCCTTATGCGCCGCTTCGTCAATGACGGCATCCGTAATGTCCAAGGCGACAAGGCAGCTTTTGACCTCGGCGTTCAGGTCTCCGACAAGCAGTCCGACGTTATCAAAGTCCATCTTCAGCTCTATCGGTGCAAGACTGTTTAAAAACTCATATATGCATTTTACCTTCATTTTTAGCCGCCTCCATTCTTTGAAGCTCGGAAACCATGCCGCAAAGCAGCTTTTTCCACGGCAGAAGCCCCGTTCGCTCCGCTGCGTCTATACCGTCCGCAGCATCGACAAAACGCCGCCTATGCCGCCTTATATGCTCCGAAAAATACTCACTGTCCCGTATGTGCTCATATTTCCCGGTAAAAAGCTCGGCGTCTCCGTACCTTTCCGGCACTCCGAACTCGGCGTAAATTATCTGATTGAGCATACCGTTTTCTTTGATGAGTATGTCGTTTTCTATCTTAAACTCGTTATTCACAAGCCAATACCTGAGTATTTCGGCTTTAGTCGCAGGCTGCAAAACAAGCTTCATGCCCGGACGCATACACCATTCCGCACGGTCAAGTATGCCGACGATCGTGTCACCGCCCATACCGGCAATTATCACGGTGTCCGCCTTGTCTGGATCGCAATCGGCAAAGCCGTCGCAAAGCATCAGCTCAACGCTGCTCTCACAGTCGTTTTCTATCAAGTTGAGCTTTGCCTTTTTAAGCGGCGCTTCGTTTATATCCGTCGCCGTAATAAAGCCGGTGTAACCGTTTTTACGCAGCAGTATCGGAATGTATGCATGGTCGGTACCAACGTCGATAACGCCGACACCGTCCTTAACAAGGGCAGCGATCGTATCAAGTCGTTTGCTCATTGTGCCTCCGTAGACATACGCAAAAAGCCGGGATATCCCGGCTTTTAAACGTTTCGTATCAAACTCCGAAAATAATAAACGCCTTGAGTTCAACTATAAACTCGTCAACGTCAACGCCGTGTGCTTCGCAAGCCTGCTGAAGCGTTTCGGCGGTTGCAAGTGCGCATCCGAGGCAATGCATACCAAGCTCCTGGAACTTGGGCATAGCTTCGGGGCATTTTTCAAGGATTTCGGAAACCATAGTTTCCTTCGTAATTTCAAACATTGTTCCGTCTCCTGTCTAAGTGATTTATTCGCTTTGTCAAACAGAAAGGGACGCTTCTTGAGCGCCCCATTCTATTGCCTAAACGAATTTCAGGCCTGCTCCCTCATCTTTGCAAAGCACTCGCTGCAGTATACGGGACGGTCGGACTTGGGCTCAAAGGGAACCTTTGCCTCGCCGCCGCAAGCTGCGCATTTTGCGGTAAAGAACTCACGGGGACCACGTGCTGCGTTCTTGCGAGCATCGCGGCATGCCTTGCAGCGCTGAGGCTCGTTCTGGAAGCCGCGCTCTGCGTAGAACTCCTGCTCACCTGCGGTGAACACAAACTCCTGACCACACTCTTTGCAAACTAAGGTCTTGTCTTCGTACATTTTGAATCCTCTCTTTTGAAAAACTTGCCTATCGGCTTTTATATGCGTCAGCCTTTGCTGATAACGCCTGAATTAAGGTCTTGCGCCAGTTTGCGCCTAATTCTCTGAATTGCATTATCCACAGCCTTGATCGTTTTCCCCGTCTGCTCCGCTATCTCCTGATAGCTCAAGCCATCAAGGTACAAGCGCAAGACGTTTCTTTCCAGTGGAGAAAGGCAGCGCTTAAACGACCTCTGCAATTCCATTTTGTTCTCTCTGGCCAGAACCTGCTCTTCAGGTGTTCTCCGAAAAAGTTCGGTGTATGCCAATAGGGGGATCTGGGATTCTTCTGAGAGTAATGAGTCGAGCGGCAATCCGTCGTTAAGCGGATTGTGCTTTAAACGTGAATCTGTTCTTACTGCGCTCAAAAGTCTGTTTTTGATGCACAGCTCGGCATATGTTTTAAATGCCACATTCTGATTGGGATCGTACTGCCTGATTGCGGAAAGCAGACCGAGCATACCTTCCTGTATAAGATCCTCCGGAGCGCCGCCGACAAGGAAAAACGGACGTGAACACATACGCACAAGGCGCATATATTTCACGACAAGCCGCTCCTCCGCTTGCCTGTCACCGGCAGCCGACAGCTCCTGTAATCTATTATCATCAAGTTCCGAATAATTTATCATGCAAAAACTAATATTCCCAAACAATCTACTATATTATATAGCAATACCGGCGAAAGTCAATAGAAATACTCAAAAAAAGTATTGATAAGCAAGGAATAATCGCAAATTACAGGTCAATTTCCTGCTGTCCCGCATACTCTATCCCCAAGTGCGAATACGCCTTTCGGGTGACGCAGCGGCCTCTCGGCGTCCTCGTGAGGAATCCCTGCTGGAGAAGATACGGCTCATAGACGTCCTCAAGGGTAGCGGAATCTTCGTTTATCGTCGCAGCGAGAGTGTCTACGCCGACGGGACCGCCGCCGTAGTATTCGATTATGCTGCCGAGCATACGTCTGTCAAGCGAGTCAAGTCCGAGCTTATCCACCTCAAGCCTTGAGAGTGCCATGTCCGCAACCGCATTGGTGATAACGCCGTCCGCCTTGACCTGTGCAAAGTCACGCACACGGCGAAGCATCCTGTTTGCAATTCTCGGCGTACCTCTTGATCTCGATGCGATCTCCATTGCACCGTCCGGCTCTATCTCAATGCCAAGTATTCCGGCGGAGCGCTTGACGATTCGGCAAAGCTCCTCCGGAGTGTAAAGCTCAAGGCGCAGTGTGACTCCGAAGCGGTCTCTCAGCGGGGCTGTGAGTTTTCCCGAACGTGTGGTAGCGCCGATGAGCGTAAACTTCGGAAGCTCAAGGTGTATGGAGTTTGCGGATGGACCCTTGCCGAGGATAATATCTATCGCATAGTCCTCCATCGCAGGGTACAGGATCTCCTCATACGCCCTGTTGAGGCGGTGGATCTCGTCCACAAACAGTATGTCGCCCTCGTTGAGGTTTGTGAGCATAGCGACAAGATCACCGGGCTTCTCGATCGCAGGGCCGGAGGTTATGCGTATATTAACGCCCATTTCGTTTGCAATGACGGCGGCAAGCGTCGTCTTGCCAAGCCCCGGAGGTCCGTGCAGAAGAACATGGTCAAGAGGTTCGTTTCTCATTTTGGCAGCGTCGATAAACACGCTCAGATTGTCCTTTGCCTTCTTCTGCCCGATATATTCG
>CAVDMS010000093.1:0-4876 GCA_963610045.1 Bacteroidaceae bacterium | reverse complement strand
GTCTGTCTGTCTGTCTGTCTGTCTGTCTGTCTGTCTGTCTGTCTGTCTGTCTGTAAAAATCGTGCCGGAATCAACCGTGTATGTCAAGTCCTTATCGTCATTTCCTTTGCGAAATTTTACGACTTCAAATTGCTCCGGGTTATGCCTTTGAAGATAGGTAATTGGAACACCCATATCTTCTACATAATCGCTTGGAATAGCGTCAACAAACGGGACTTCAATAGCATCATAGTTATCATATTTCAAATATCCCTGTTCCCGGATTTGCTTATGTTTGCTGTATTTCAAGTTATCCGCCATTGTCATTAAGGACAGTGGTTGATGGCGGCGGCCGTGGTCTATATTAGTAAACCAACAGGCGTTGCCTAAACGGGTATAATTACCTTTATAGCCTAACTTTTCAGCCTTTTCTTTATCTTTAAGAGCAACAACAGCACCCTCTGGAACCTCAAAAACCATATCCTGCCCGTTATTGGTTGCACCTATCCAGAGTTTGTTATCTTTAAGCAAGGGGAAAATCTCTTTGTATGTAATAGCATTTTGATTTCCTATTACAACAATTTTCTTATCAGCTTTCATAGCCCATGCAACAAATTCACGGAACAGAGAAAACGGCGGGTTTGTAACAATAATGTCAGCTTCATCACGCAGGACTTTCACCTCATCGCTACGAAAATCGCCGTCACCGTCAAGATAATGCCATTCCAAATCGTCAATATCAATAACGCCGGATTTGTTTGCGTCCCGTTCAAGGGTGAAAATTCTGCCGTGTGCGCGGGATTTCTTTTCGTCATATTGTGGGGACTGCAATTCAAACAGCGTCATTTGATGATACTGTTCATATTGCTGTTCTTTGCGGTCTGCTGCATAACCCGTGCTAATTAGCTTTTTCAATCCCAAAGTTTCAAAATTCTGAGCAAAATACTTTGTAAAATTGCTCCATTCAGGGTCATCGCACGGCAGCAAAACGGTTTTACCGCGAAACACATCTGGATTGTATTCCAGATAGGCATTCATTTCTTTCTGGATATAGTCAAACACGGTATAAAATTCATCATTTTTTCGGATTTTTGCTTTTCCTAAGCTCTCATTTGCCATTTTATCATTCGCCGCCTTCCTCTATCTCTAGAATATTGTCAAGCCCGCAATTTAAGGCGGTCGCAATCTTTGCAAGGCTATACATTGAAACAGGTTCGCCCTTTCCCGTTTTAGCAAGTATGTTTGTGCTGATACCCGCCTGCTTTCGCATTTGCGTTTTTGTCATACCTTTATCTATTAACAGTTTCCATAGCCTGTTATAGTTGTAAGTCATAAAAACAACTCTCCTGTGCGTGGCTACAATCAACCATTAAAAGTATAGCACAGCGGGGCGAATTTTTCAATATTTTGTCATGTTTTCGTGCCTTCATTTTCCGGCAATGCAATATAGCGTCAAGTCCTCTGCCATCGAATGTGTCTACGCAGGGAATATCGCGCAGAACGCCTTTGCGGCATGGCATGTGCTGCCGTTATGTCCGTGCGGTCGGTCTGTACGCCCGTGTTTGTCAATCACCATTTCAAAACGGGCTTTTTGCGCCAAATCGTTGACAATCAAAGGCGGGGGTATTATAATCACCCTATACAAAAAGTATAAAAATGTTTGAGGAGATATGGGCAAAGCATGAATGAACAAAGCGTTATAACCGCAAAAGCGCCGTGGAAGGAGCATTTGGGCGATGTTCCTTTTACCCTCGATTACTTCCATGGTTCCATGTTCGAGGCAGTCGCAAACATTGCGGAGAAGTACCCCGACAACGTCGCATTCGATTTCTACGGCAAAGCCACCACCTACAAGGAGCTTGTCAAAGAGATCGAGACCTGCGCCAAGGCGCTCAAGACCATCGGCGTGCGTGAGGGCGACAGAGTCACCATCGCACTCCCCAACTGCCCGCAGGCGATTCAGGTGTTCTACGCCGTGAACCTCGTCGGCGGCATCTGCAACATGATCCACCCCCTCTCCGCCGAGAAAGAGATCGAGTTCTACCTAAACGAGTCTCACTCCGTGACGGCGATCACCCTCGACCAGTTCTACGGCAAATTCGAGAACATCCGCAAAAACACGGGCGTTACGAACATCGTCATCGCAAGCGTAAAGGACGAGCTTTCAAAGCCTCTCAAGGCCGGCACCATGATAATGGACAGCATTAACAAGGTGCAGAAGATCCCGGACGACGCTCCCGTCATCCGCTGGAGAGACTTTTTGAAGCTCAGCCGCCACTGCTTCTATAACTACAAGGTCGAGCGCAAGGGCTCGGACCCGGCGGTCATCCTCTACTCCGGCGGTACCACGGGTACCACGAAGGGCATCCTTCTTTCAAACCTCAACTTCAACGCTCTCGGTCAGCAGGTCATCGCCGCAAACCCGATGTTCCGTGTCGGCGACAAGATGCTTGCCGCAATGCCTCTGTTCCACGGCTTCGGTCTCGGCGTCTGCATCCACACCATGCTGTCGCAGGGCGGCAGATGCATACTCATCCCCCGCTTCACCGCAGAGGACTATGCAAAGAAGGTCGTAAAGTGCAAGTGCAACTTCATCGCCGGCGTACCGACGCTTTATGAAGCGCTGCTGCGTCTGCCCTACATGAAGAACGCCGACCTCAGCTCGCTCAAGGGCGTGTTCTCCGGCGGCGACAGCCTGTCCGTCGAGCTTAAAAAGAAGTTTGACAAGTTCCTGTACGACCACAACAGCAAGGTGCAGATCCGTGAGGGCTTCGGCACCACCGAGTGCGTCACCGCATCCTGCCTCACGCCGCCGCACATGGCGAAGGAGGGCAGCATCGGTCTGCCGTTCCCCGACACCTATTACAAGATCGTCGAGCCGGGTACCGACAAGGAGCTTCCCTACGGTGAGGAGGGTGAGATACTTATCGCCGGACCCACCGTGATGATGGAGTATATAAACCACCCGCAGGAGACCGCTCAGACCCTCCGCCGTCATGCCGACGGTCTGACGTGGATATACACCGGCGACCTCGGCGTCATGGACAGCGAGGGCTTCATCTACTTCCGGGGCAGAGCAAAGCGCATGATAATCACCTCCGGCTACAACGTGTACCCCGGACAGATCGAGAACATCCTCGACGCAAACGAGCTTATCCACATGAGCTGCGTCATCGGCGTTCCCGACCCGTACAAGATGCAGAAGGTCAAGGCGTTTGTCATGCTCAAGCCCGGCGTCCCCGAAAACGACGACACCAAGGAGCTTATCCTTGCCTACTGCCGCAAGCACATCGCAAAGTATGCCCTGCCCTACGACATCGAGTTCCGCAAGGAGCTTCCCAAGACCCTCGTCGGCAAGGTCGCATACCGTGTGCTTGAGGAGGAGGAAGCCGAAAAGCGCAAGGCAGCGGAGCAGACGGAGTCCGAAACCGAGGAGAAGTGAGGCTTTCCGCAAAAAAAGCTTTACAAATGCTGCCGTTGGTGATAACATAAGTAAGCTTGACCCGTGTACTCAGTATCTGCGGCACCTTTCAGCCCTCTTACTTGGTCATTGGGTATGAAATATTATTGAAAGGGGTATCATTATGATCACCAAAGAGACTAAGACCAACGTTATCGCAGAAAACAGAACTCACGAGACCGACACCGGTTCTCCCGAAGTTCAGATCGCCATTCTCACTCAGCGCATCCGTGAGCTGACCGCTCACCTCAAGGTCCATCCCAACGACGACCACAGCCGTCTCGGTATGTACAAGATGGTTGGTAAGCGCCGCAGACTGCTCGACTACCTCGCAAAGAAGGACATCGAGCGTTACCGTGCGATCATTGCAAAGCTGGGCATCCGCAAGTAAGCCCGCACTTTTCCGAAGGGTATGAAGGTATTTTAAGGCAGACAATTTCATATTGTCTGCCTTTTAAATATCAAAACGCTTTTGCGTTTTGATATTTAAAAGGACGCCACATTTTACACATCTACACATTCGGGAGTCGGATAGCTTAGTATTTGAAAATGCGCCGAGCATCGGCTTATTTTCAAGTGCTATGCTCCGATTCCCGATACAAAGAAAGGAGTCATACGAATGATAATCAAGCACAAGGAATTCCCCAATTACAGAAAGTTCGAGATCGAATACGAAGGCCGCCCCCTGAAGATGGAGGTCGGCAAGATGGCGGAGCTTTGCAACGCAGCAGTCCTGGTCACCTACGGTGAGACCACCGTTTTGGTCACCTGCACCGCTTCCGCACGTCCCAAAGACGGCATCGACTACTTCCCCCTCGCCGTCGACTTCAACGAAAAGCTGTACGCCGTCGGCCGCATCCCCGGCAGCTTCATGCGCCGTGAAGGCAAGCCCAGCCTGCCCGCAGTGCTGGCGTCCCGCCTCATCGACCGCCCCATGCGCCCCCTGTTCCCCTCCGACCTGCGCAACGACGTCGTCATTGCCTGCGAGGTGCTTTCCGTTGACCGCGATTGCAGCCCCGAGATCACCGCAATGATCGGCGCTTCCGCAGCCGTCTCCATTTCCGACGTTCCGTTTAACGGACCCATCGCCGGCATCGTTCTCGGTTGGGACGGTGAGAAGTATCTCTTCAACCCCACCGAGGAGCAGCGCAAGACCAACCGCATGACCACCACCATCGCCGCAACCCACAAGAAGATCGTTATGATCGAGTCCGAAGCCGATCAGGTCCCCGACGAGGTCATGTACGAGGGCATCGTTCAGGCGCACGAGCATCTTCAGCCCGTCCTCGACCTCATTGACACGATGGTGAAGGAAGTCGGCAAGCCCAAGTTTGAGTATGAGCACGCCTCCTTCGACGAGGAGCTGTTTAACAAGCTCGTCGAGAACGAGTTCGAGGGCATGGAGTACTGCATGGACACCGACGACAAGAACGTCCG
>CAVDMS010000092.1:0-4941 GCA_963610045.1 Bacteroidaceae bacterium | reverse complement strand
ACTGCAAGGCACCTGTCGGCAGTGCTTTTCGAGGGATTTTCGGCTTTCTTTGATGCAGATGGGCTGACGCCCATCAAGGCAAAAAAGTCGGAAATAACCGAAAGGGTGCGCCGACAGGCGGCAGGGGCTCGACTCCCGTCAGCTTAACCCCGCTCTCTTTGATTGTTAAATTATATCACAAGTTTTTTTGCATTTCAAGCCGCTCTTTGACGTATTTTAAGGTAAATTGTCACAAATTTATCGAGTTATTTTGCCGATTGATGTTTGTGCTGTTTTATGGTATTGTTGGGATGTAATAAAATCGGAGTGTGAACGACCTTGAGAATGAGAAAAAGACCCAACCTGAAGCCCCGTATGGAAAGATGCAGCGAGGTGCTTATACCCGACCCCGCCGCCGTGAAGGGGCATTGGAGAACCGAGTTTCCGGGATACAATGATCTGCGGTTGGAGATCGGCTGCGGCAAGGGCGGCTTTACCGCAGCGCTTGCCGCAAGCGAGCCGGAGATGCTGCTGCTTGCGCTCGAAAAATCGCCCGACGCAATGATAAAGGGCATGGAGCTTGTCTGCTCCGAAGGCATCGGAAACGTCCGCTTCATGGACGCCGACGCTCTGCTTCTGCGTGACATTTTTGCCCCCGGCGAGATCGGGACCATATACATAAACTTCTGCGACCCGTGGCCCAAGAGCCGTGACGCAAAGCACCGCCTCACCGCCCCCGGCTTTCTCCGCAGCTATGCGGACATTCTGCCCCTCGGCGGCGAGATACGCTTTAAGACGGACAACCGCCCGCTTTTCGACTGGTCGCTTGACGCTCTGCGCTCCGAGGGTTGGGAGATAAAGGTCCTCACAAACGACCTTCACAAAAACGGCGTCTGTGGGATAATGACCGACTACGAGCGGAAGTTCCACGGCATGGGCATTCCCATAAACGCCCTGACCGCCGTCAAAACGCAGGCAACGAAGTGCGGGTCGGACGGCGTTCCCGAACGCCTGAGAAACGCCGCCTTGTCGGACGCCAGAGGAGCCGGACTATGAGATTTATAAGTTGGAACGTAAACGGTCTGCGTGCCGTTTTGAAAAAAGGCTTTGAGGATATTTTTCTTGCCCTCGACGCCGACTTCTTCTGCCTTCAGGAGACGAAGCTTCAGGAGGGGCAGGTCAGCCTCGACCTCCCCGGCTACGAGAGCTACTGGTGCTATGCCGACAAAAAGGGCTACTCCGGCACCGCCGTTTTTACGAAGCACACGCCCATAAGCGTCACCCGAAACCTCGGCATCGACGAGCATGACCACGAGGGCAGGATGCTGACGCTTGAGTACGAGGATTTCTACCTTGTCTGCGTGTATACCCCCAATGCGCAGGACGGACTGCGCCGCATCGAGTACAGACTGAGTTGGGAGGACGCCTTCCGCAGCCGCCTGTGCGAGCTTGACAAGGTAAAGCCCGTCATTGTCTGCGGCGACATGAACGTCGCACATGAGGAGATAGACCTCAAAAACCCCGCCTCCAACCGGGGAAACCCCGGCTTTTCCGACGAGGAGCGCAGCGCCTTTTCGGAGCTTCTTGCCTCCGGCTTTACCGACACCTTCCGCAGCCTCTACCCCGATAAGCGTGACGCATATTCGTGGTGGAGCTACCGTGCCGCCGCACGGCAGCGCAACGTCGGTTGGCGCATCGACTATTTCCTCGTTTCCGACAGGCTGTGCGGCAACATAAAGGACGCATACATCCTGCCGGAGATCACGGGCTCGGACCACTGCCCCGTGGGATTGGATATGCTATGGTGAACATCGGCGGCATAGAGCTTAAAGGGCGCTTTACCCTTGCGCCCATGGCGGGAGTCAGCGACTTTGCCTTCCGTCTCATTTGTGCGGAGCTTGGCGCTGCGATGGTGACGACCGAGATGATAAGCGCAAAGGCGCTTGTTTACCGTGACGAAAAGACCGCCTCCCTGCTGTACAATCCGCCCATGCCCTGCCCCCTTGCTGTGCAGATATTCGGTCACGAGCCGGAGGTCATGGCGGAGGCGGCTCCCATGGCGCTTGAGGGCAGCGGTGCGGATATTCTCGACATAAACATGGGCTGCCCCGTGGGTAAGATCGTCAAAAGCGGCGACGGCTCGGCGCTCATGCGTGACCCCGAGCTTGCGGGGCGCATCATCGAAAGCGTCGTCCGTGCGGTCTCCGTCCCAGTGACCGTGAAGTTTCGCAAGGGCTTTGACGGCGGCAGCGTAAACGCCGTCGAATTTGCACGCATGGCGCAGCAGGCGGGTGCCTCGGCGATCGCCGTCCACGGCAGAACGAGGGCGCAGATGTACTCCGGGCGTGCGGATTGGGACATCATCCGTGAGGTCCGCCGTGCGGTGGACATTCCCGTCATCGCAAACGGCGACATCTTCACCCCGGAGGATG
The DNA here is from genome assembly GCA_963610045.1 of Bacteroidaceae bacterium. Classification (GTDB taxonomy): domain Bacteria; phylum Bacillota; class Clostridia; order Oscillospirales; family Oscillospiraceae; genus F23-B02. The sequence goes on along the minus strand of CAVDMS010000092.1, from coordinate 2,530 downwards.
CGGAGCATATCCTCCGCTACACCGAGTGCGAGCTTGCCATGATCGGCAGAGGCAGCTTCGGCAATCCGTGGATATTCCCCCGTGCAAACGCACTGTGCTGCGGCGAGGTCGTTCCGGAGCTTCCTCCGCTTTCGGAGCGCTGCGACCTTGCGCTGCGGCAGACGGAGCTGTACGCCGAGCGCTTCGGCGAGCGCCTTGCCTGCCTTGAGGCACGGCATCAGCTCCCGTGGTACCTAAAGGGCGTCGCCAATTCTTCATATTACAGGCAGCAGCTTGTCCGTGTCGAAACGATGGAGGAGCTGCATAAGATAATGAGCGGGATTAAGCGTGATCTGATATGACCGAGGAATTTGAAAAGGAAATAATCCGTTCCGTACTCGACGGAAATACGGACGCTTTCGAGGCGCTCGTCACGGAGTACGAGGCGGGGGTGTACAGGCTGTGCCTGCGCATGACCGGCAACTCCGAGGACGCCGCCGACATGACGCAGGAGTGCTTTGTCAAGGTCTACCGCTCCCTGTCCTCGTTTCGGGGCGACAGCCGGTTTTCGGCGTGGGTCTACCGCATCGCCTCGAACGTGTGCCTTGACTTTCTGCGCTCAAAAAGCAAGCGGCAGACCGTCTCCCTCACCCGTGACGACGAGGAGGACGACGGCGAGGAGTGCGAGATCCCCGATCTGCGAAACCTTCCGGAGGACAGTCTTGAGTCCTCCCTTGTGCGTGACGCCGTGCGGCGGGGGCTTGACACGCTAAGCCCCGACCAGCGGCAGATACTCATTTTGCGTGAGCTTGGCGGGCTGAGCTATGAGGAGATCGGCTCAAGGCTCGGACTTGAAGCGGGTACCGTGAAGTCCCGCATTTTCCGTGCGAGAAAGCGGCTTTGCGCTTTTTTGACGAATGACGGGAACATTCCCGACCTCTACACGTCTACAGCACAGGGAGGTGAGCGGAAATGACGGACTGCAAACAGAGAAAAATACAGATCAGCGCAATGCTCGACGGCGAGCTTAACGACGACGAGCGGCTTGAGCTTATGCAGCACATCGCCTCCTGCGACGAATGCAGCCGCACCCTTGCCGCCTTCTCCGCCGTTTCCGACGCCGTGTGTGAGGACACAGCGCTGCCGCAGGGTCTTCACGAGCGCATTACGGATGCCGTGCGAAATTCGGCTCCGAATACCCGAAAGCGTCGGAGCGTGTTTCTCGGCATTGCGGCGCTTGCCGCCTGCTTTACGCTTGTCATCTTCGCCGCACAGCGCTTTGCTCCCCCGGCAGACGAGACGGCTTCGGAATCTGAAATGTTTTCCGTAAGCAAAGGCTCGGCGGCGGTCATCGCCGATGACGGCTTGCCGCAGGACGCGATCGCCAAGGATCAGCTTTTAAACGGCGAAAGTACGCTCGATATCAGCGCAGAGGAGCTGACAGAGCTTCTTGCGCCGAGCAAAGGCGCAAGCTTTGAAGCGGGCAAAAGCGAGCTGTCGGAGGACGCCGAAACGCTGGAGTTTTCGGCGCTCTCGGAGGACGGGGAGCTTGTCACCTGCACCGTAACGCTCGTCGGCGACAGGGTGTACGCCGACTTCGGCGACGGTATGTACCTCTGCTCGTGCAGCGCAAATGAGCTTATGTCGGCGCTGTTTGACTGAGCGGTATTATTAAAAACTTGACGGAGCGTGCGCTTTGCTGTATTATTTATAGGTAAAGCTCACTTTTGTGTGAGCGCCGGCACCATGCCGCCGAAAGCGGCAGCCGTGTCAGCCTATGCTTAAAAGGAGGCGCATTTATGGGCTTCATTCCTCAGATAACCTGCCGCCGCTGCGGCAATAAATTCTCGGCGCTTCGCCGTCGCTGCCCCAACTGCGGGACGAGAAGGGTCCAGCAGAGCAGCCGTGTTCCGGGTACAACGCCCGGTGCGGTCAAAGGTACCGCCGCAAACGCAAGAGCTGCGGACAATCGCAAGTGGCAGCTTATATTCGGCGCAGTCCTCGTTATCGCCGTCATCGCTGCACTCGTCGTTATGATAGCGGTCAGCCTTCCCAATGCGGACGCTCCCGCAACCCCCGACAAGCCTACGCCCCCGCCCGTTTCGGATGCGCCCTCGCCCTCGCCGAGCGAAGAGCCGACGCCTGTCGTGACCCCGACGGTGACGGAGGTCAAGATATACTACTACGGCGACCTGCGCACGGAGTTCAGCTGCAAGGTCGGCGACGAGACCCCGCTTACGGCGCAGCCGTATCCGATGAATCTCGTCAATCCGGAGATCGTGTGGACCAGCTCCGACGAGAACGTTCTGGTGATCGAGAGCAACGGCTCCGCAGCCACCGTAAAGGCGGTCGGCTCCGGCGTTGCAACGATAACCGTCACCTGCTACGGAGCATCGGCGACCTGCCGTGTCGTGGTTTCCTCGCGCTGAAATTAAACCGAGAAAAAACTGTTGACAAAATAATCGGCAGCGGTTATAATAACCGTTGCCGATAAACGGACGATTGGCGCAGCTGGTAGCGCATCCGCTTGACGTGCGGGAGGTCACAAGTT
>CAVDMS010000091.1:0-4972 GCA_963610045.1 Bacteroidaceae bacterium | reverse complement strand
CCTCCTCCGCCGTCAGCAGCGACACCTTCCCGATGTCGCGCAGGTACATACGCATCGAGTCGGCGGTGTAGGCGTCGGTATCCTCGATCTCGGCGGAGACGTCGGCGCTGTCGTCCTCGACGGGCGGCAGCAGATCCTCGGCGCCGATGTCGATCTCGATGCCTGCGGCGTCGATCGCATCATAGAAGTGTGCCAACGCCTCGGCGGGCGCCCCGGCTTCCTCGGCGGCAGCGATGTCTTTTGCCGCAACTCTGCCGTTCTTTTTTGCGCTCTCCAGAAGCTGTGAAAGCATCTCGTCGGGCGACGCCGTCTTTTTTTCCTTTTCGGCCAAAGCCGTTCCTTCAGTATTTTCGCTCATACTCTTCCTCCGTTAATTCTTCCCGTTTATACTCAATTCAAAAAATCCCTAAGCTTCTTGCTGCGACTGGGGTGGCGCAGCTTGCGAAGTGCCTTTGCCTCGATCTGACGGATGCGCTCACGGGTGACGTTAAACTCCTTGCCGACCTCCTCAAGGGTACGGGTGCGGCCGTCAACGATGCCGAAGCGCAGCTCCAAAACCTTCTTCTCCCTCGGTGTGAGCGTATCCAGAACCTCCATGAGCTGCTCCTTTAACAGTGAGAAGCTTGCCGCCTCGGACGGCTCCGACGCGTCCTCGTCGGGGATGAAGTCGCCAAGGTGGGAGTCCTCCTCCTCGCCGATAGGCGTTTCGAGCGACACCGGCTCCTGCGCTATCTTGAGGATGTCACGCACCTTGTCAACCGGCATACCCATTTCGGCGGCGATCTCCTCCGCAGACGGGTCGTGACCCAACTCCTGAAGCAGTTGGCGGGATACTCTTATTACCTTGTTTATCGTTTCGACCATGTGGACGGGGATCCTTATGGTGCGTGCCTGATCGGCTATCGCACGGGTTATCGCCTGACGTATCCACCAGGTCGCATAGGTCGAGAACTTGTAGCCCTTGGTGTAGTCGAACTTTTCGACAGCCTTTATAAGACCGAGGTTGCCCTCCTGAATGAGGTCGAGAAACAGCATACCTCTGCCGACGTAGCGCTTTGCGATGGACACGACAAGGCGCAAATTGGCCTCCGCCATGCGGCGCTTTGCCTCCTCGTCGCCCTCGCTCATCCGTATCGCCAGTGCGACCTCCTCTTCCGGGGTTAAAAGCGGCACCTTGCCTATCTCCTTGAGGTACATACGCACGGGGTCGTCGGTCGAGTAATTGTCCGCCATGGTCTCGGTCTCGTGGATCTCCTCCTCCGTGACCTCCTCGATCTCCTCAAGCTCCGGAATAACGCCGTCGTCGTCCAGGATGGGCAGCAGATCGTCGCCGCCGATGTCCACCTCGATGCCCGCCGCTTCAAGCGACTCGTAGAACTTGCCTATGGCTTCGGGATCGATGCCCGCCTCGTCGAGCGCTGCGATCTCCTTTGCGGAGATCTTTCCGTTCTTCTTTGCCTTCGCAAAAAGCTCGGCGAGTCTTTCCTCCGGGGTCTTTGCCTCCTGCGGCTTCTTGTCGTCTGTAAGCTCCGCTGCGGGCTGTACGTTTTCGATCACGCTTTCGTCGGCTCCGTTTTTGCCGGTAGTTTTGCTCATATTATTGTCCCCCATATCCTTTGGTTTTTTTATACTTATTTGCAAGGCTCAAAAGGTCTCCGCCGGGCTCACTTAGCTCCTTCTGCTGCCTTATTCTCTCTATGTAGTCGGCGAGTGCTTTATCACCGTTTCGCAGCGCCTCCGGCTTTTGCAGAAGCTCCGCAAGCAGCGACACCTCCTCCGGCGGCAGTGCTGCACTCATGGAAGCGATGCTCACAATATCGCCGTTTTCGACCTTGCCTTTCAGCACCCTGTATATGTCCGCAAGCGCAGGCGAGGTGAAATCCTCCGGCGGCGGAAGCTCCTTGCCCCGGCACAGCCCCTGATCGAGGAACAGCAGCCGGATAAGCCCCTCCTCGGCGGTCGCAGAGCGGAGGTTTTCGTAGCGAAACTCCTTCTCCCTCGGCTGAGACATTTTTTCGGGGCGGCTCTGCTCACGGTCGCTTTGCTTCCGTGCAGACGCAAGCGCCCTCTTTCTGCGGCGCTCGACCTCGGAGACGACAAGCTCCTTTGTCATGCCCGTCATCGAAGCGATGCGCATTGCGTAGACCTGACGCTCCACCGAGCCGGGAAGCTGCGCCACCATGTCCGCCGCCGCCTTGACGAAGGCGACCTTTTCCTCGTCCACCGAGAGATCAAACTTGTCCGTGATGCTTTGCAGGCGGTAGTCGATGTGGTTCTCGCTCTTTTCAAGGAGGTTGCGGAATGCATCCGCACCCTTGGTCTTTATATACTCGTCGGGGTCCTTTGCGCCCGAAAGACTCAGCACACGAACCTTCAGGTCGAGCTTTTCGAGCAGACCTATCGCCCTTGAGGACGCCTTGCGCCCCGCCTCGTCGTTGTCATAGGCTATGACGACCTCGCTCGTGTAGCGTGAAATGAGCCGAGCCTGCTCCGGCGTGAGCGAGGTGCCGAGAGACGCAACGGCGGAGTCGAAGCCCGCCTGATGCATCATCACAACGTCTATATTTCCCTCAGATAGAATTATATATCCGCTCTTCGACTTTTTAGCCAGGTTTAATCCGAAAAGATTACGGCTCTTGTTGAATACCGACGTTTCGGGGCTGTTCATGTACTTCGGCTCGCCGTCGCCGAGTATTCTGCCGGAAAAGCCGATAACGTCGCCCTTGACGTCGATGACGGGAAACATGAGCCTGTTGCGGAAGGTGTCGTAATGACCGCCGTTTTTCCCGGCTCTGACAAGTCCCGCATCCTTCATTTCAAATTCGGAGTAGCCCTTTCTCGTCATGGCCTTTATAAGCCCGTCCCATGAGTCGGGCGCATAGCCCAGACCGAAGCGCTTTGCGGTCTGCGGGCTGAGTCTGCGCTGCTCCATGTATTTTATTGCGGCTGCGCCCTCCGGCAGCGAGAGGCAGGAGTAGAAAAACTTTGCGGCGTCTCGGTTTAAGTCGAGCATACGTCTGCGCTTTTTGCTCTCTCTGCCGTCCTCCTGCTCCGGGATCGCCATGCCCGCACGCTTTGCGAGAAACTCCACTGCCTCCGGGAACGTGAGATTTTCTATCTCCATGATGAAGTTTATCACACCGCCGCCCTTGCCGCAGCCGAAGCAGTGGTATATCTGCCTGTCCGGCGACACGGAAAACGACGGCGTTTTCTCGCTGTGAAACGGACACAGGCCGAAAAGATTCGCTCCGCTTTTTTTGCCGAGGCGCACATATGAGCCAACGACGTCAACGATGTCGCTGCGCTCCGTAAGCTCCTGCAAAAAGCTTTCGGAAAATGCCATATTGCCCTCCTTTCCAAAACTGCGTCACTTGACGCTCCATGCGGCGGGAATGAATATCTCGCCGAATTTTTCGATCGCATAGCCGTCCGTCATGCCGGACACATAGTCGCACACCGCACGCTCCAAGCCGTCTCTTGCGGCTATCTGCGTGTACTCCTGCGGCAGCTCCCACGGGTGCTTTAGGTAAAACTCGAATATGCCGCCGAGGATGCCGTCCACCTTGCTCTCCTCGCTCTTTGCGACGGAGTTCGTGTACACGTCGGAGTACATGAAGTCGTGGAACGCGTCGTATGCCTCCTGCATCGCAGGCGACATTTTTATTTCACCGTCGCCGCTGTTTGCTACGATGTCCTTTATAAACGAGTCGATACGCTCGCTGTTGCGGTTGCCGCAGCGCTGTCTGACCACGGCGGGCAGGTCGCTGTTTTTGAGTATCCCGGCACGGACGGCGTCGTCCATGTCGTGGTTTATGTAAGCGATGTGGTCGGACAGTCGGACGCATATCGCCTCAAGCGTGTCGTCGGGTGCGCCGTGCGTGTGGTGCAGGATGCCCATTCTTGTCTCGTAGCAGAGGTTAAGCCCCCTGCCGTCGCGCTCGATGCAGTCCACAACTCGAAGGCTTTGCTCGTAGTGGTTAAAGCCGCCGGAGCAGAGCTTGCGCAGCGCGCGCTCGCCGGCGTGTCCGAAGGGCGTGTGACCGAGGTCGTGCCCGAGGGCTATCGCCTCCGTCAGATCCTCGTTAAGCTCCAGCGCCCGTGCAAGCGTTCGGGCAAGCCTGCTGACCTCCAGGGTGTGCGTCAGTCTCGTGCGGTAGTGGTCGCCCTCCGGACGGAGGAACACCTGCGTCTTGTGCTTTAGGCGGCGAAATGCCTTGCAGTGCGTGATGCGGTCAACGTCCCGCTGAAAGCAGGTTCGTATGCGACATTCGGGCTCGTCTATCGCCCTGCCTGCCGAATTGACCGACAAAAGGCCGTAGCTGCCGATGAACATACGCTCGGCAAGCTCTCTTTTTTCTCTCGGCTCCGCCATTTGACCTCGCTCCTTTCTGCCGTAAGAAATCTCTCTAATATACTTATACGACGTAAATTCTTATTTCCCTTTATTTTTTTCAAAAAATTTTTCGGCACCGCCATTTTGCGGTGCCGATGGGCTGAATTTTTGGTTTTAGAGGGCTTTTTCTCTCCCTCAGTCGGCTACGCCGACAGCTCCCTCGTCAGAGGGAGCCATGAATTGGGGCATCTCTTGCTGCGGCAAAATGAACGAGCTATCAAGCAATTTTTTGGGTGAGGAACCCGAGTATCATTGCTCATCTTAAAGCCTTCTATCAGTGTAAAACCATTGTCGCAGTCATGCCTCCCTCTGACGAGGGAGGTGTCAAAATCGTAAGATTTTGACGGAGGGAGAGAAGACGTAGCGGTTCTTTTCGCAATAAAATCAATACTCAACGCAGCAAATAAAATGAAAACGTAAAACCCCGCAACGCTTTGAAATTGCAAGGGAATCCGGCGTTTTCTCTCCCTCAGTCGGCTTACGCCGACAGCTCCCTCGTCAGAGGGAGCCATGAGACGAAGCAAGTCTTGCTGCGGTGGAAGCAGTGAACTACCATAGCATTTTTGAAATAGAAAATTG
>CAVDMS010000090.1:0-5184 GCA_963610045.1 Bacteroidaceae bacterium | reverse complement strand
ATCTTGTATTTAGCCTTTTTTCTACCACAAGCAGCAAAAAATTTTGTCGAGTTATGTACTTATGTCTACTTGACAATTATGTTGCTTGCCTGTACAATGATGCTGTATCTAAATCGTAACTATTTTGATATTTTTTCGAGTGTTTGGATTAGACACTCTTTTCGATAGGAGTATTGCCCGATATGCGTAATGTATTCAGAATCTTCCGCCATGACCTGTACTCGCTGAGCAGGCACTTTTTTGCTTTCCTTATTATAATAGCAATCTGCATCCTGCCGGCGCTCTATGCGTGGTTCAACATCTATGCCTACTGGGATCCTTACGGCAAAACCGGCAACATTAAAATTGCGGTCGTTTCAGACGACAAGGACTATATAGACTCCGACGGCAACATCGTCAACATGGGAAGCGATCTTGTTAAAGAGCTTCGTGAGAGCGACCACATCGGCTACGTCTTTCTCGACGATGCCGACAAGGCGGTAAACGGAGTTTACGACGGCACCTATTACGCTGCGGTCATAATCGAAGAGGACTTTACATATAATATGTACAATTTCCTCTCGACAGATATGTTCAAGCCCACCATAAAGTTCTACCAGAACGAAAAGACGAACGCCATTGCCGTCAAGGTAGTCGAGGCGGCTGCCGACGACGTCAAGGCGAAGGTCAACGAAAAGTACATTCAGGCGATCGTCGAAACGCTGTTCGGCAAGCTCAACGCTTTCTCCTCCGATGTTCAGGGCGACACCTCCGCAGAGTTCCTCAAGAACACGCTCATAAAGATCCGCAATAATCTCGGCAGCTACAATTCCACCATCGACCAGTTCATCGAGGCAAACAACGCCCTCATAAACACCCTGCGTGACACCAACAACACTCTCGGATACTCCATATACCTCATCGGTAACGAGCGTATCAACATTTCCGATCAGATATACTACATAGAGCAGACGCAGGGCGACCTTGCTCTGTTCAACGACGAAATGAATAACCTTCTGCTCGGACTTCAGGATTCCGTGCAGGAGGCAATATACAAGCTTGACAGGCTCTACGACGGCAACATTGACGACGCCGAGGCCGCAAAAGAGGCTTTGGCGGAGCTTGAGCGCCAGTATCAGGAGCTTATCGATTACATCGAGCATTCGGGTCTCACGGGTGACGAGCTTGACGATGCGCTCAGCGCTCTCAATAAACTCGTTGACAAGATCACCGAGCTGCGCAAAAAGCTCGGTCTCGACGGCTCCCTCACCGACCCCAACGCCGCAAATCAGATCCGTGTGCTTGCACAGCACAACAAGGATGCGATAAAGAGCATTAAGAGCGACTTCGACGAGGTCGCCGTTCCCGCTCTGTACAAGGCGATAACCGGCTACGATTACGACGATTTGACCGATCCCGCTAACAGCACTCAGAACATTGAGGGGCTTGTGGCGTTCATGTCCGAGGACTCGTCCGACAGGATCGACAGCATCCGCGAGAACATTGCCAAGGCAGCAAAGACCAAGGACAAGTCCGAGCGTGACGAGCTTCTCCTCGCCGCAAAGAGCGACGCCGCAGTCGTCGAGCAGGAGATAGAAGCCCTCGGCGCTGCGTACGATGCGATAAGCAGCGCAGATAGCGCCGGCGCCGATGCTTCCGTCAAGAAGGCGCTTGACACCACGGCAAAGGACACGAGGGATGTGCAGGAGGTCATTGACGACATTCTGAACGGCAACCGTGACATCGACCTTGTGCGTGACCTTCAGATCATAAGCGACGTGCTCGGCTCCGCGAGAGTAACCCTCACCGAGGTCATTTACCCTGCGATCGACACCATGCTTGACAATCTCCAGGACACCTTGGGCGATCTGTCGTCCCTGCTGCTTGAGCTGAACGGCATCCTCGGCAAAACTCAGCCCATAATCGACCAGCTCAGCAACACCTTCGGCACGGTAAACAATGCGCTTATTCAGGTCAAGGACCTTCTGTCCTCGTACATAAGCAGACTGGACGACTTCATCGACATATTAAACGGCGATACCGACGACGACAAGATCCAAGCGGTGCTTGACTTCTTCAACGTCGATCCGGCTTCCATCGGCAGCTTCCTTGCAAGCCCCGTCGCCGTCGAATCCGAGGTCGTGTTCCCCGTGGAATCCTACGGCGCCGCCATGGCTCCGTTCTACACCATGTTGGCGATCTGGGTCGGCTGCGTTATCCTAAACGCCATTTTAAAGGCCGATCAAAACACGATCGAGCTAGCCGGCGCAACCGGAACGCAGAAGTTCTTCGGCAGATACCTTATCTTCTTCCTGCTCAGTCAGGTGCAGACGCTTATTATAATAGTAGGCGACCTTGTTATCATGGGTGTTGACTGCGTGCATCCGGGGCTGTTCCTGCTTGCGGGCTTCTTCACCTCACTGACCTGCTCCATGTTGGCGTACTCCTTTGCCGTCGCCTTCGGCAACATCGGCAAGGCGATATTCGTCGTCATCATGATAATGCAGATAGCAGGCTCCGGCGGCTCTTACCCCATAGAGCTGCTCCCCGGCTTCTTCCAACAGGCATACCTGTTCTTCCCCTTCCCCTACGCCATCAATGCCATGCGTGAAGCGATCGCCGGACTTTATCAGAACAATTACCTTATCTATACTCTACAGCTTCTCCTGTTCTTTGCGGCGGGACTGTTTATCGGCCTTGTGCTGAGGCGGTCGCTGAGCGGACTTAACAAGTACATGGATGAGCAGCTTGAGAAAACGGAAATGATGTGACCACAACCCCACAGGAGGAGTTGACGACATGAGCAAGGAATCGGCATACGAAAAGCTTTATAAGGATCTCATCGGGGATCTTGAGGAGATGCACCGCAACAACATCCGCAGGACGAGTGCTGCGCTTAAAAGTCTGCTCATCGTCCCGACGATATTTCTGATTCTCCTCTTCCTGACTAACAGCAGCAAGACCATTTTCCTTGTGCTGTGGATAGTTTCGATGTTTATTATTGCATCGGTGCTTATAGTCATCGAGTATCAGGACTACAAGCTGCAAAAGATGTTCAAGAAGAACGCCGACAACGAAATTGCGGTCAGCACCGAAATTGCCGCACCGCAGAGCGACTCTCCCAGTAAAGAGCGCATTGAGGAGATTCGGCGCTCAATACGCAGTCGAATCCCGACTTCCCCCGCCGATAAGACTGCTTCCGAGGTCGCGGAGAAAAGCTCCGATGCCGAGCAGTCCGAAACGGTCAATGTCTGACACGAACGAAAGAACGATGAATGCTTATGAAGAGTTTTAAACAGTCAATTTCAAATATCTTCGCCGTCGTGAAGTCGGACGCAAAGCGTCTGAGCCGCAGCGTCGTTGCAGTCGTTTGCGTGTTCGGACTCGCGCTTGTCCCCTGCCTTTACGCATGGTTCAACATCATGTCAAACTGGGACCCCTACACCGAGGAATCGACGAAGAATCTGAAGATCGCCGTTGCGAGCGAGGATCTCGGCACAAACTTCCTCGGCATGGACTTCAACGTCGGCGACATCATAATCGAACGCCTGAAGGCAAACGACCAAATCGATTGGCAGTTCCCCGAGTCGTCTCAGGCGCTGCTTGACGGTCTCAACAGCGGCGAATACTACGGCGGTCTCGTCATTCCCGAAGATTTCAGCGAAAAGGTGCTCGGCTTTACCGACGGTGAAGTCGAAAAGGCGACCATCAAGTTCTATGACAACCAGAAGCTCAACGCCGTCGCATCCCGCGTCACCGACAGAGCAAGGGGCATCGTTGAGGATCAGATAAACGGCATCTTCCTTGCGACCATCATAGACGAAATGTCGTCGTTCACCTCGCTTTTCTCCGGCATGGGCATTGACGCCACGGCGTCTCTCGACGAACTTAGCACGCAGCTTGAGAATATAAAATCCGACCTGCGCACATACATATCCATAATGGATTCCATGTCCTCGGTAACGCAGTCGGCGGCGGCGGTCACGACGATGACAAACGACCTTCTGCCCGACGTTCTGCGTATGCTCTCCGACAGCCGCAAGAGCGTGTCCAATATGCAGGACAGGCTTGCGACCACCAAGGAGGACGTAATCTACGCCGCAGACTCCATCCGCAACACCTCCGAGGAGCTTCGCAACGCCATCGAGCGGCTTGACGCCGCAACCGGCGGCAACCCCGGAGAAGCGGGCAGCTCCTACATCGACTGGGACGCCATCTACGGCGAAGGCGGCTTAACGGACTACGAGGCGGAGATCCTCGACGACCTGTACTACGACGTCAACAAGCAACTGCACGACAGCGCCATCCGCTTTGACGACATACTTCAGCAGACCAGCATCGACAGCAACCTCATCGCCTCCATATCCACGCTTCAGGAGTCGCTCACCAATCTCGACTCCCTGCTTGCAATGATGGAGGGCGACATTGGCGGTCAGTCTCTCACCCTCTCGCAGTTTACGCAGGCGCTCAACTCCTGCACCGCAAGCATAAACGGTACCAGAGACGTTATGAGCTATATGCTGAACATGGTCGCCAACATTCAGTCGAACATCAACGACCTGCGCTCCAGTGAAAGCTTCAGCAACATCATCGACCTTATGAACGACGACGTTGCGGGTCTTGTGGATTACCTCTCCTCCCCCGCAAACCTTGAAGTCGTCAAGGTCTACCCGCTTGAGCATTTCGGCTCCGGCATGACTCCGTTCTACACGGTGCTTGCCATTTACGCCAGTGCGCTGCTGTCCGTCAGCCTCCTGCACACGCACATAAAGCGTCGTGACGATCTCCCGGAGCTTACTCACTCTCAGGAATACTTCGGGCGCTACTTCACCTTCTTCGCCATCGGTCAGTTCACGGCGCTCATCACGGTACTCGGCAACCTGTTCTACATCGGCATCCAGTGCTATGAGCCGTTCCTGTTCTGGCTTGCGGCGGCGGTGACGAGCCTGCTGTTCACGATAATCAACTACTCGCTCATTTTCGCATTTGGCAATATCGGCGAAGCGATCAGCATCATCATCCTTGTCATTCAGGTCGCAGGCTCCGGCGGCACCTATCCGATGCAGATGCTCCCCGGCTTCTTCCAGACGCTGTACAAGTTCATGCCGTTTAATTACGCAATGAACGCAATGCGTGAGACGATCTGCGGCAGCTACGACCACATTTACGCAAAATGTATGCTCGTTCTCCTGCTGATGTGCGTGG
>CAVDMS010000089.1:0-5308 GCA_963610045.1 Bacteroidaceae bacterium | reverse complement strand
GGACGGAGGATGGGAGTTGCCTCCGAACGAAAGGGCAAAGCCCTGCGATACCCGTTTCGCATCCGCTGCAACAAGGGATAGGTCCCCCGCAAAAGGGAAGATCCCTGCCGCAGTATGTATGCAGCAAGGGGGGACTTTTTTGAACACAAAACAGTTATGTACAAATTCGGCGCTTGCGGCGCTTTGCGCCGTGTTGGGCTATTTTTCGATCAGCACCGGCAACTTTAAGCTCAGCTTCGAGACCCTGCCGATCATCATCGGCGCACTTGTGATGGGACCGCTCTCCGGCGCCGCCGTCGGACTTTGCGGCACCTTCGTGTACCAGCTTCTGCGCTACGGGCTTATGCCCACGACGCCGCTGTGGATGCTGCCGTACTGCGTCTGCGGACTTATAGTCGGCTTTGCTGCAAAGGCGGGCGACTACAAGCTCAGTCGGAAAAAGACGGTGCTTTTGTGCGTCATTGCCGAGCTTACGGTGACGACACTCAACACGGGAGTGCTGTATATCGACAGCCGGGTGTACGGCTACACGGTGGCGTATGTGTTTGCGACGATAATTCCGAGATATGCGGTCTGCGTCGTAAAGGCGGTCGCCGAGGGCTTCCTGCTGCCGCCGATCGTAAATGCGCTGTCCCGCTTCGGGGCGGCAAAGGGAGGCGTGCGCAATGACGGGTGACGAGGCGATAAGATACATAGAAAGCCGCACCGCATCGACAAGGCTTGGGCTTTTCCGCACGAGACAGCTGCTCTCCATGCTCGGCGATCCGCATAAAAAGCTGCGCTTTGTCCACGTTGCGGGGACGAACGGAAAAGGCTCCGCCTGCGCAATGCTGTCCTCGGTGCTTATGGCGTCGGGCTATCGCACGGGGCTTTACACGTCGCCGTATATAAGGCGCTTTAACGAGCGGATGCAGATAAACGGCGTCGATATTCCCGATGCGGAGCTTGCACGGCTCACGGAGCGCATGATCCCGCTTGTGGAGAAAATGGACGACCCTCCGAGCCAGTTTGAGGTCATAACGGCGATCGCCATGCAGTGGTTTTTAGAAAAGGGCTGCGACGTCGTGGTGCTTGAGGTGGGACTCGGCGGCGAGCTTGATAGCACGAACGTCATCGACTCGCCCGCAGCGGCGGTCATAATGAACATCGGACTTGAACACACGGAGTACCTCGGCAACACGATCGCCTCCGTTGCGTCGGCGAAGGCGGGCATCATAAAGCCGGGCTGCCCCGTCGTGTGCTACGACAGCGGCAGCGAGTCGGCGGAGGTGTTCCGCAGCCGCTGCCGTGAGGTCGGGGCAAGCTACATCCCCGTGGACTTTTCGGGACTGCATCGCACGGCGCAGAGCCTTGACGGGCAGAGCTTTACGCTTAACGGCGAAAGCTACACGATACCGCTGCTCGGCGATCATCAGCTCAAAAATGCGGCAGTCGTTTTGAAGACCGTCGAGGTGCTGCGCTCCCAAGGATTTTCGATAAGCGAGGCGGCACTCAAAGACGGGCTTTGCCGCACACGCTGGCCCGCACGCTTTGAGCTTCTGCGCCGTGAGCCGCCCTTCGTACTCGACGGGGCACACAATCCCCAGTGCGCCGAGGCGCTCAAAGACGGGCTTTCATGCGTGTTCTCCGGACGGCGCTTTACGATGATAAGCGGCATACTCCGTGACAAGGATGCGGATGCGATGCTCTCGTCGCTCCTGCCCTTTGCAAACAGAGTGTACTGCGTCACGCCGGACAGCCCGCGGGCGCTTCCGGCGGAGGAATATGCACGGCTCATCGAGGAAAGAGGCGTTCCGGCGAGCGTCTGCGCCTCGGTCGGCGACGCTTTGCGCCTTGCGCTTAACGGCTACGAGGCGGTGCTTGCCTGCGGCTCGCTGTACATGGCGGGCGAGATCGAAAACCTCTACCCGCAGGTGATGAAGGACATTCTGCGCCGTGAGTGCAAAAAGCGCCGGGCATCGCTCTCGGACGATGAGCGGGAGCGCTTTTCCCGTCAAATTTCGGAGCGCATCGCCGAAAGCCGGGAGTATAAAAACGCCTCCGTCATCCTGTCGTACAGAGCGACGGGGACGGAAGCAAAGCTGCGTCTTCCCGACGACGGGAAGCTCACGGCGTATCCGAAAACGGAGCCTGACGGCAACATGAGAGCGCTCGTGCCGGAGAGTGCGGACGCCTTCATAAAGGGCGCATTCGGGATATGGGAACCCGACCCGCTGCGGTCAAGGGAGCTTTCGCCGGAGGAGATCGGGCTTGTGATCTGCCCCTGCGCCGGCTTTTCGGGGCAGCACCGACTCGGCATGGGCAAGGGCTTTTACGACCGCTTCCTGCCGAAGTGCGTGAATGCGAAGGCGGTCGCCGCCGCATTCGAGACGCAGCGCATTGCCGAGCTGCCGACGCAGCCGCACGACTCTGCCGTCGCCGCCGTGTTCACGGAAAAGGGCGAGTACCGATAATAAAAGCTTGCACCCGCCTTTGGCGGGCGCAAGCTTTTCTGTCTATTCCGAAAAAATTTTTGATTTCTTTGTAAGATTTCTGCGTCCGAGGAGTCTTACTTGCAAAGGGGGTGGCAGCGCAATGGAGTTTGAAGAGATATACCGCAGCTATTTTAAGTCGGTATATCACTACGCATGGCAGCTTTCGGGCGACGAGCATATTGCGGAGGAGATCACGAGCGAAGCATTTTTCAAGGCGATCAATTCCATAGACGGCTTTCGCAATGAATGTGATATGCGTGTTTGGCTTTGTCAGATTGCCAAGAACAGCTATTACTCATACCTGAAAAAGAACAAACGAGTTTTGAGTATCGACGAGGCGGAGCTGCAAAGCGCTGCCGCTGAGGACGCTCATATCGACACAAAGCTCGGCGAGCGGGAGGACGCCTGCCGAATACGAAGGATCCTGCACGGCATGGCGGAGCCGTACCGTGAGGTGTTCATGTGGCGGGTGTTCGGGGAGCTGTCGTTCAGAGAGATCGGCGATCTCTACGGGAAAAGCGATAACTGGGCTTGCGTCACCTACCACCGAGCAAGGAAAATGATACAACGCAGATTGGAGGGATCTGAGTATGAAAAATGAGTGCAGCGTCGTTCGTGATATACTGCCCCTGTATGTTGAAAATATGGTCAGCGACGAGACGAATGCGTCTGTCAAAGAGCATCTTGAGGCTTGCCCGGAATGCGCTGCGGAGCTTGAAGCCTTGAAGGCGGGGACGAAGGCGGAAAAGGTCGGCGGTGAAATGCGGGAGAGCCTGGAGTCGGAAGTGACGAAGTCCATGAAGGCTACCCGCAGGAAATTCCGCAAAAAGGCGTATCGTATCGCCGCCGTCATTGCAGGCATCTTCATCGTCGTGTGCGTGCTGCTTCACTATTTCCCCGTTTACCGTATCGTGGATATCGGCTCCATGACGATCGGCGATTACTACAGCGGTGAAGAAATCTCGAAAGCTCTTTATATCGGCTCTGCCTCCGACCGCAGAGAGGCGCAGGCGGTTTTGCGCTTGGCGGATAAGGCTTTTAATGATGTGCGGCACACAAGGGCTGAAAACGAAGAAGAATATGGCTTGCTTGCCCGCTATGCGACCGATACCGACAGCTACGGCGATGCGTCGTTCAACGAACATTCCTTGGAGCTGTGGTCCGCCCATCTTGGGGAGGACGAGGGCTATATATGGGTATATTACTCGTCCGAGACCTTCAATCACGACGGCAGTCTCGCTCACGGAAGCAGCAATGTTCCGTCGCTTTGGAAGGTGGAAAGAAGCGACGACGGAGAATGGGTCGTCGTTCAGATCCGTGAACACCCCTGAGTGGTGCTGCGGGAAAGCGTACCGATAATAAAAGCTTGCACAGCCCTTTGGGCTGTGCAAGCTTTTATTTATTCTGCTTCGGATTATTGGTTATGCCGAGAATATAATCAACGGAAACATGGTAAAGTGCGGAGAGCTTTATCAGCACGTCCGTAGGAATGTCCCTTTGACCAAGCTCGTAGTTGCTGTAAACCTGCTGAGAACAGCTAAGATATTCCGCAAGCTCTCGCTGCTTTAAGTCCCGGTCTTCCCGCAAACCCTTTAGGCGGGCGTACATTCCATCACCTCACAGTCTTGAAGGATAATAGCATACGGGCATTTTTCTTATTGACTTTTACCGCAAAATGCAGTAAAATCCGACTAACAAGAGCGAGGAGGGGATAAGTGTGAGCTGTCCTTATTATTGGTACAACAGCCACTATTCATGCAGAAAAACCGGCAAAGACGTAAACGAGGATATTTACTACTAACTTTTGGAGGGCAGAGAAATGAGTAAGCTTGACGAATGGAATTCGGGAGTTACAAGGGCATCGAGAGCGCTTAAAAACGGCGACAGTGACACGGCGCTGCGTGTAGGGGCTGAGGTAATCAAAGATTACCGAAATTACCGTATAAGAATCGGCAAATGGGAAACTGCGATCAAAATAATCGTCTTGGCATCTGTTGTGTTGGGTGCAATATTGGGCTTGATATACGGCAACTGGAGCGATTTTATTATCACCGTCGTTATCGGTGCGGTGCTGAGTTTCTTTTTGTATAACAAGATCGTTGTCGGGAAGATCGAAGTTGCCAACGCCTTCAGTGAGCCTTGCGAGCATTTGGCAGAGGCGCTGGCACAGCTTTCGGGAGAGTGAGCCATGGGATACATATACTCCGAGGGACTGCGGCGCTTGGGCAAGATCGACGGCAGCGGCTATATCTACGACGAGGGTCTGCGCCGCATCGGGCGAATAGACTTTGGCAGCGGCTATATCTATGCCGAAAACCTCAGCCGCATAGGACGCATAGACAAAAACGGCTATATCTACGATGAAGGACTGCGGCGCTGCGGTCGGATCGAGGAAAGCGGATATGTTTATAACGAAAGCTCACGCCGTATAGGGAAGATAGACGAGAGCAGCGTCAGAAAAATTTTCGGGAGGTAAGATGTGGACGATTCGTGTGATAAAGGGTATCTGAGCGTTTGTATAAAAGACACCGAGGACGGCATCGAGCTGTGCAAGATCGGATTTACCAAGAATTCGGGAGAGAAGTCGGTTTGGGTCGATTACGAAAACGGGAAGATATTTATAGTGTACGATGAGGAGCAGGACGTCATCGGCACATATGAAACAAGTCCCGGTCCCTTGGGCGGACTCAGATGAGGATAAGTCGGTTTTGAGCGGCTCTTTTCCGCCCATACTTCATAAAAAATCTCGGTAATACACAAAGTATTGCCGAGATTTTGTTATTTTGTCTGAACGAAAAATATCTCGCTCAAAACTGCTATGCACCCTGTAAAAT
>CAVDMS010000088.1:0-5383 GCA_963610045.1 Bacteroidaceae bacterium | reverse complement strand
GCTATAATCCAATTTGAGGCGGGACCTTGTCCCCCTCACACTCCCCCTGCTGCGCATTAGATTTTGCGCTGTTGCGTCTGCTTATTCCTGTTCTTTGACAGTCTCCTCTGTTCTGCCGTGAAGATAGCTCAGGGCGTCGGACAGCGTTCCGATGCGGTCGATGAGTCCGAAGGACACCGCCTCGTCCCCGTGGATGACGCTGCCCACATCGTTTGCGATCTCGTCCGTGGTCATCATCAGCTCCGTGTACTTTTCGCGGCTTATATGCGAATGTCCCGTCACGAAGGACACTATGCGCTCCTGTATCCTCGCAAAGTAGTTGTAGGTCTGCGGAACGCCGATAACGACGCCGTTCAGCCTCACCGGGTGTATCGTCATCGCCGCCGAGGGCGCAATGAAGCTCATGTCGGCAGCGACCGCAAGCGGTACGCCGATCGAATGGCCGCCGCCGAGAACGAGCGACGCCGTCGGCTTCTTCATGCCCGCTATAAGCTCCGCAATTCCGAGTCCCGCCTCCACGTCGCCGCCAACGGTGTTGAGCAGTATGAGCAGACCCTTTATCTCCGGCGCTTCCTCCACCGCCGCCAAAAGCGGCATAACGTGTTCGTATTTGGTCGTTTTCGTGTCGTCGGGCAGGATCTGATGCCCCTCTATCTGCCCCACTATCGTCAGGCACTGTATCGTAGCCTTTGCCGACGCACCAAGCTCCTTTATCTCGTTTACTTCGTCCAAAGAAATCACCTCAAAGCTATTTTTCCAGCTTTGAGGTGATTTTAGTCATTTAATACTTTTCGTTGTATGCGGAGAGGACCGCCTTGTAGGTCATGTAGCAGTCGAACTTCGAGACGACCTCAAACGGTGCGTGCATACTCAGAACGGGCACGCCTGCGTCGATGGTGTCGATGTTGCGGTTTGCCATGTACTGCGCTATCGTTCCGCCGCCGCCCTGATCGACCTTGCCGAGCTCGCACATCTGCCACACGACGGAGTTGTCCGCAAAGATGCGGCGCAGGTGCGCAACGACCTCTGCCGATGCGTCGCTCGTACCGGACTTGCCCCTTGCACCCGTGAATTTGCAGATGCCGACGCCGTAGTTGAGCTTTGCCTCGTTGCGCTTCTCGGAGACCTCCGGGAAGTTGGGGTCAAAGGCGTTGTTCACGTCCGCCGAGATGCAGAAGCTGTTTTCAAAGCAGCGCCTGAGGCTTGCGCCCTGCTGCTCGCAAAGGTCCTCCATGAAGCACTCGAACGCCTGGCTCTGCATACCGCTGACGCCCATGGAGCCGATCTCCTCCTTGTCCGCAAGCAGGCAGACGCAAGTCTTGGAGGGGACCTCGTCCATGTCAAACATCGCCTGAAGCTCCGCAAAGGCGCACACCCTGTCGTCATGTCCGTAGCCGCCGATCATGGAGCGGTCAAGGCCGATCTCCCTGACGTCGAAGCCCGGGACTGCGGTAAGCTCTGCGGAAAGGAAGTCCTCCTCGCAGATGCCGTAGCGGTCATTCAAAATGCTCATGACCGCAAGCTTCACTCTGTCGCTGCCCTCGCCTGCGTAAGGTGCGCTGCCGATGAGAATATTGAGTCCCTCGCCGGTGATGCCCTCAGCCATGGTCTTGGAGACCTGATCCTTCGCAAGGTGCGGCAGGAGGTCGGTTATGACAAACTGCGGATCGTCCGCATCACGTCCGATAACGATATCGACAAGCTCACCGTTTTTGAGCACCACGACGCCGTGCAGCTCAAGAGGAATGGTGACCCACTGGTACTTCTTGATGCCGCCGTAGTAGTGGGTCTTGAAGTACGCAAGCTCGTCCGTCTCATAAAGCGGCTTCTGCTTTAGGTCTATGCGAGGCGCATCGACGTGCGCTCCGGCGATGACCGCACCCTCGCAGAGGCATTTTTCACCGATTACGGCAAGCATGAGCGCCTTGCCCCGGTTGTTGCGGTAGATCCTGTCGCCGGGCTTGAGCTCGGAGCCGACCTTGTACTCCTTAAAGCCCTTCGCCTCGGCAAGCTCAATTGCAAGCTTCACCGCTTCACGCTCGGTGCGTGCGTCGTTAAGAAAGCTCATGTAGGCTGCGCTGTAGTTTTCCATCTTAATGCGCTCGTCGGTGCCTATGAGATCATAGCCGTTTTTCTGCTCGTAGAAAAGTTCCTTTTTGATTTCATCCATTTTTCATTACTTCCTTATATAGATTTCTGAATTTCCTAATAAGCTCCGCCTCTGTGCCGTCGTTTTTGATTATATGATCGCAGTGCTGTTCAAAATATGCGTTCGGCTGTTGGGCGTTTATGCGCATCATCGCATACTGTGCGTCGATGCCGTCCCGCTTCATTATGCGGTTCATCCTCACCGTGGTGTCGGCGGTGACGCCGATGACCGTCTTGCAGCGGTCGGAAAGTCCGCACTCTATGAGCGCTATTGCGTCGATCGCAGCAAGCCTCACCCCACGCATTGCGCAGGTGCGCAGGCGCTTATCGACCTCCGCCTGAATGTGCCGATGCGTGATGGCGTTTAAGTCCTCAAGCGCCTCGGCGTTCGAGAAAACGTAGGCTCCGAGGTGCTTTCTGTCAAGCACACCGTCGTTCACCGTGCCGGGGAAGCAGCGGTTTATGTCGGAAAGCAGCGCCTCGTCGTAGCTCAGCATCTCATGGTACAGCTCGTCGCAGTCAATGACGTAAGCGCCGAGCTTTTTAAGCTCGCCCAAAACCGTCGTCTTGCCGCAGCCGGTGCCGCCCGTGATGCCGAAAACCGTCAGCTCGTCGGACAGCGCCTGCGCGATGCTCTCCTCCGAAAGTGCGCCCTTGCGCAGTATTTTGTACGGCGCTGCGCTCATGTCGATGATAGTCGACTCCGTGCCGATGCCGCACTCGCCGCCGTCTATGACGGCCGCTATCTTCCCGTCGAAGTAGCCCAACACGCTCTCTGCGTTTTTGGGGCTTTCCTTTCCCGACGGATTTGCCGACGGCGCCGCAAGCGGCAGTCCCGCCTTCTTTATGAGCTCAAGCGTCAGCGGATGGTCGGGGCAGCGGAGAGACACCGTCTCCCCTCCCGCACGCACGATCTCCGGCACGCTCTGCTTTGCCTTCAAAACGATGCTCAGAGGTCCCGGCCAGAACCTTTTTGCAAGGCTGAGCGCCTGCGGGGGCACGTCCTCGCAATACTTTTTCATCGCAGAAGGGTCATGCACCATGAGCGCCAACGGCTTTACCGCCGGTCTGCCCTTCACCTCGTATATCTTCTCGACTGCAGCCTCGGACATTCCGTTTCCCGCAAGCCCGTACACGGTCTCCGTCGGGACCGCAACAAGCTCTCCGGCCTTTATGAGCTTTGCCGCCGCTGCAATATCGTCTTTTATAAGCTGTGTTTTCATGTCATTCACCACGGTTTTTAAGCTTTTCCGCCTGCTCCTCGAAGATGAGTGCGTCGATTATCGGGTCAAGGTCGCCGTTAATGACGGACGCAATATTGAAATTGCGCCTGTCCCCGGTGAGCCTGTGATCCGTCACACGGCTCTGCGGGAAGTTATATGTGCGCACCTTGTCGCTCCTGTCGCCGGAACGCACCTGACTGCGGCGCTCCGCTGCGATCTCCGAGTCACGCCGCTCCCGCTCCGCTTCAAGCAGCTTCGAGCGCAGTATGCTCATTGCCCTGTCCTTGTTTTTGTACTGGCTGCGTTCGTCCTGACATTCAACGACCGTCCCCGTCGGTATGTGCGTTATGCGTATCGCACTTTCGGTTCGGTTGACATGCTGACCTCCGGCGCCGGAGGCACGGAAGGTATCTATCCGCAGGTCCGAGGGATCGAGCTTAAAGTCTAGCTCGTCCGCCTCCGGAAGCACCGCCACGGTCGCCGCCGAGGTGTGTATCCTGCCGCCGGACTCCGTCTCAGGCACACGCTGTACACGGTGTACCCCCGCCTCAAATCTGAGCCTTGAGTATGCGCCGGTCCCCTCCACCATGAAGGCGATCTCCTTGATGCCGCCAAGCTCGGTCTCGTTTATGTTGACGATCTCCGTTTTCCAACCGCACTTTTCCGCATACATCGAGTACATTCTGAAAAGGTCGTGCGCAAACAGGGCGCTTTCCTCGCCGCCGACGCCGCCTCGGATCTCCATTATGACGTTCTTGTCGGCGTCCGGGTCCTTTGGCAGCAGCATTACCCGAAGCCTTTCCTCAAGCTCGGACGCTTCGGCTTTTGCGCTTTGATACTCCTCCCGTGCAAGCTCGCCGAGGTCGGGATCGGACAGGAGCTTTTCCGCCTCCGCCATACTCTCAAGCGCACGCTTATAGCCACGGTACGCCGCAACCGTCGGCTCAAGCTCTTTAAGCTCCTTTGCTGCGGCGGTATACGCCGAAGGGGACGCAAAAAGCTCCCCGCTTGCCATACGGCTCTCGGTTTCGAGGTATCTGTTTTCGATTGTTTTCAGTTTATCAAGCATAGGCTCACCGATCAAAACAACAATTACATTATATTTTAACACAGCTTCTGCCGCTTGTAAATTGCGTACATAAAAAAAGTAAGCACCCACCGGGTGCTTACTTTTTTGTTTTATGCCATCGTCACCTTGACGTACAAAACGGAGCCGTTGTAGGCGTTCATAAGCTCGTTTGCAAGTGCAACATACTTATAGAAGTCTGCGGTGTCGGCATTGACGATCTCGGAGAGCGTACCGTCGTAGTCGCCGAGGATGCCGTTCACGGTCACGGTGATGTCCTTCTTGAGAACGACCGTACCCTTGTCGGTCGTGACGGAGGTTCCCGCCTTAATGAAAACGGTCGCCTGATCGGTCTCGGTGCAGCCGGTCTTTATGGTGAGAGCCGCTTTCGCCGCATCGGGGGTAGTTGCGTCGTTTATCACGAGGTTACCGCTGTAATCGTCCTTAAAGCACAGTCTCTCGGTGCCTATCTGAAGGTAGGAGCCGTTTGCGAGAGTGAGCGCGCTGCCTCTCGTCGCAAAGTCAAAGCTGATGTTGTTCAGATTCGTAAACTGCGCTGCGGCAAGTGCGGCTGCGGCGCTGCTGGTCGGGGTCGCAAGCACATCCACGCTGCCGTCGTTAAGGACATTGCTGTAGATGTTATAGATGCACTGCTTGCCGTTGACGTCGAGGCGGACGGTGCCGAAGTTGAAGCGGAATGCGTTGTAGGCAAGCTCCTTAATGTCGTACTCGCCGGTCATGCCCGTGTCTATTTCGGTCTCCCTTTCACCGAGGAGTCCCTTTAAGATATTGCCGAGAATGCCGCCCAGATTCTCCATTCCGGGAATGGCCTCGATATTCGTCTTAATAAGGAACTTGTCGGCGCTGACCTTCTTGTCGGGAACGTTCAGCCGCATGGAGTAATCGTTGTATGCGATCATGTTCACGGTAACGTCCTCGGTGCCGT
>CAVDMS010000087.1:0-5777 GCA_963610045.1 Bacteroidaceae bacterium | reverse complement strand
ATACCGTCACGGCAGGGGGTGCATTTGCCGCAGGACTCCTTCTTGGAGAAGTCGGTGAAGAAGCGGGCTATCTCGACCATGCAGGTGTCGTCGCCCATGACGACCAGACCGCCGGAACCGATGATCGCTCCGATCCGCTTCGTGGAGTCGAAGTCGAGCGGAATGTCCATATGCTCCTGCGTCAGGCAGCAGCCCGCCGGACCGCCGACCTGCACCGCCTTGAAGCTTCCGTTTTTAACTCCGCCGCCGATGTCGTATATGATCTCCTTGAGCGGTGTTCCCATCGGGACCTCAATAAGTCCCGTGTTCTTTATGTTGCCCGCAAGGGAGAACGCCTTGGTGCCGGAGTTGCCCTGCGAACCGATCGAGGTGTACCACGCAGCGCCGTTATTTATGATGAGCGGCACGTTTGCAAAGGTCTCGACGTTGTTGAGCGAGGTCGGCGCACCGAACAGTCCCTGATCGACGCTTCTCGGCGGCTTCGTCCTCGGCATGCCTCGGTGTCCCTCGATGGACGCCTGCATCGCAGAGCCCTCGCCGCAGACGAACGCACCAGCACCGCAGTTCATGCGAAGCTTAAAGCGCTTACCGCTCCCCAGTATGTTGTCGCCAAGTATGCCGCAAGATTCGGCTGCGGCTATTGCCATGGCGAGGCGCTTTACCGCTATCGGGTACTCGGCTCTGACGTAGATATAGCCTTCCTCGGCTCCGCAGGCGATACCTGCGATTATCATGCCCTCTATCATCTGGTGGGGTTCGCCCTCCATGATGGAGCAGTCCATGAACGCTCCGGGGTCGCCCTCGTCGCCGTTGCAGACGACGTACTTCACGGGAGCATCCTTGTGTGCCGCCACCTGCGACCACTTCTTGCCCGTCGGGAATCCTGCGCCGCCTCTGCCACGCAGACCGGAGTCGGTGACTTCCTTTATTATCTCGTCCGGCGTCATGTCGAACAGCGCCTTTTCGAGAGCGGTGTAGCCGCCGACGGCTATGTATTCGTCTATGGATTCGGAGTCTATCTCGCCGCAGTGACGCAAAACGAGCTTCGTCTGATGCTTGTAAAAGGGTATCTCATCCTGCTTTGCGACGGGGTTTCCGTCCTCGCCGTGGTACAGCAGACGCTCAACCGTTTCGCCGTTTATGACGGTGCGCTCGATGATCTCTTTGCTGTCTTCGGGCTTTACGTTGACGTAGAGTATGCCCTCCGGCTCGATGCGGATAAGCGGAGACAGGGCGCACAGGCCGTGACAGCCGCTCATCTTGACGTCGGTCAGCTCACCGTGATCGACGTGGTCGGAGAGGGTAACGGAGAGGTCGACACCGCACTCCTCGGCTGCCGCCTTGAGTGCATCGTACACCATCGGGGAGCCGCTTGCGGTACAGCCGGAGCCGCCGCAGACGAGGATCCTTTTCTTTGCGCCCGCAAGCGCTTTTTTGCATTGCTCTCTGTATTCGGAAAGAGCCTGTCGGGATTCAAATATCATACCTTTTCAGCCTCCCTCAGTTCGTTTACCAGCTTGCGGATCTTCTCAGGCGTCATCATCGCATGGACCACTCCGTTCACGGTGCAGACAGGTGCAAGTCCGCAAGCGCCGATACAAGCCACTCGCTCGATCGTAAACAAACCGTCCTCCGACATATTGTCGCCCTTTTCCATGCCCGTTGCAAGGTAAAGCGCATTCTGAATGTCCTCGGATTTGCGGACGTGACAGGCGGTACCGTCGCACACCTTGACGATGTACTTGCCCTTCTCGGTCAGTGAGAAGTTTTCGTAGAAGGTCGCAACTCCGTACAGCGTTGCGGGGCTGACGCCGATCTTCTTTGCGGCGTAGCGCAGGGCTTCTTCGGGAAGATAGCGGTATTTCCCCTGGATGTCCTGCATTATTCCTATCGTTTCGCTTTTACTGTATTCGTGCTTTTCAAGCACTTCATCAATAAAGCCGTAGTCAATTACAGTCATGCTCATCTTCCTTTCTCTCACAGCCTGTCGACCATTTCGATCGCACCAACCGGGCAATGCTCCTCGCACTTGCCGCAGCCGATGCAATTGTCCTGATCGGTTATGTATGCAAACGTGTGTATGTCGCCCTTAAACTTGGGTGCGGAGATGGAAAGAACGTACATCGGGCATTCTCTTACGCAGGCGGAACAGCCCGTGCAGAGCGAGGTGTTTATATTGGGGATCTTGAAATCCTCCGCTTCGGTCATATCGTCGTGATTTTCGCCGCTGCGGATACCGAAGTTGGTGCAGAAGCTCAGGCACAGTCCGCAGGACACGCACAGGTCGGGGTCTATCTTGTGGACCTCGTGCTGCTCTCCGTATATCGCCTGAGTGGGGCAGGCGGTCTTGCAGGCATCGCAGCCGTTGCATACGCTCTCTTTAATACTGAATGACATTGCTGCGCCTCCTTATGCTTTGCGGGCAAAAAGCCCGGTGATGTCCGGCAGCCGAAGCTCCCCGGATTTTATCTCGTCGAGGGTCGGGAGCTTTATCGCAAAGGGCAGAGCCTTATTGGACGATGCAAGTCCCTTCGGCAGCGCAACCTTGGTACCCTCGCCGCCGAGGGTCTTTGCCGCCTCAATGCCGTTTTTGCCCGCAGTGAGGAAGTCGTCAAGCGACAGCTTCATACCGACGGAGTGCTTCATCTCGGTCGCAAATGCGCTCATCGGAAGCGAAAGCCCGACGCTTTCCGGAAGCTTTCCGGCAAGCCTCAAGAGCGCCGCTGCGATGGGCATGAGCTTGCGCACGAAAAACGCCGCCGCAGTGCCGTCCTTTTCAACAAGCCACGCCGGGATCTCGGAATACAGCAGCTTCTCGCACTGACCGCAGGAGGCGACCGCCTCGTTAAGCTCAGCCCAAAGCTGAGCCGTGGCGGAGGCTTCGCCTATGTAGCTGCCGACGGCAAGAGCCTCAAGGTCGAGCCTCGGAGTTTCGACAGCGGTCTTTGCAAGCTCGGCCGCTTCCCCGGATGCGATCTCGGAAAACAGCTCACACACGCCTTCGCTCTTTCCGAAGGCGACACCGTGCCTGCCCTCGTCCATCGACTGCGCAAGCACGTTCGCCGCAGTGCGCAGATCAAGTCCCAGCTCGTGGAGCATACGGCTCCACTTTATGATAAGGTTAACGTCATAGTTCTGAATGTTGCTGCCCAAAAGCACCATCGCCTCAAGCCCCGGTCCCATAAGCGTTCCGAGGTCGTTGCGCATAAGGCGCTCGCACTTTATCGGGCAGTAGGTGCAGCCCGTGCAGCCGATGTTGTGATCCTTCGCAAAGCTCTCGCCGCCGATCTCGGACGCTCTGTCACTCGTTCCGGCGGAGTAGTTCTTCACGGGAAGAAGTCCTGCGCTCTGCAGCTTCGGCACAAAGCCTGCGGTACCCATGACCGGCAGAAGGTCGCCCGTCAGAGGATGGCTCCGAAGCGCTGCGATCCAATCCACTCTGCTCTTCACCGCAGAGGGACGGTCGGCTACGGGAACGTCGTTATTACCCGTTGCGACGATGCCCTTGAGATTCTTCGAGCCGAACACCGCACCGAGGTCGCAGTGGATAAGATCCCTCTCGCCCGATGCAACGCTTGCGAAGGGTACGAGGTTCTCACCCGCAGGTCCGATGCAGAGCATACCGCACTTGACGTTGCAGTTTCTCTGCTCGTCAAGACGCTTCTTCATCTCTTCCTGTGCGGCGCTGAGCTCCATGCCCCACATATTGCCGCAATCGTTAAACGACAGCTTATCATTTTTCATCACGATCCATGTGGGCTTTTCGCACTTGCCCTTGATTATCAGCGCATCGAAGCCCGCCTTTTTCAGGTACAGTCCGAAGTCTCCTCCGCAGCCGGAAACGCTGATACCGCCGCCCAGCGGTGACAGTGCCGCAACGAAGAAGTGATTTGAACAGGGTGCGCCGGTTCCCGTAAGCGGGCCGGTGGCGATGACTATTGGGCTTTCGGGCGAGAGAGCGTCGGTCTTTCCCTTGAGCATATCGGCAAGCAGCTTTTCCGCCATTGCCTTTCCGCCGATATACTGCCTGCGATCCTCGTCCGACCACGGATAGTCCCGGACTTCCCCCTCGGATAGATCAAGCAATGCGACCTTACCCATGTATCCGGAATAATTTGTCATAAGCCTTACCTCACAATGTATTTCAAATTACGCAGTCACTTAAGCATAAGGGGAGCCGCCCCCCTGCCGGTCCGCACATTTCTCCCTTATGCACGGATAGGCTCTGCACCGCCTTTTCGGGTGAGAGCTTGCCTTTTTCCGAGGTCTAAGACCCCGAAAACACATATATCCGACTTTGTGAATTATACTCCAAACTCCCCGTATATGTCAACAGCAACGCCCCGGAACTATAAGGCAAAACGGAGTGTTCGACCCAATATCGAACACTCCGTACAGGTTTGTATCTTATTTTTTTGACGTCGCTTCCCCGTCGAGGTCAATTTCACCGACAAGCCGCTCGACAAGGTCGTGTACCGTCACGATGCCCGTTACGCCGCCGTACTCGTCAAGCACCACCGCCATCGGCTGTTTCTGCTTTTTCATGTTGGCAAAAAGCACGTCTGCCTTCAGCGTTTCCGGCACGAAGTACGGCTCACGCACCGCAGCGTGCATCACGCTGTCACGGCTTTTGTCGCCGAGGCGGAAGTAATCCTTTGCGTTGAGTATGCCGACGACAGAGTCAACGGAATCGCCGCAGACGGGGTAATATGTATGGCGGCTGCCGCCGATGCGCTCGCTCCACGCTTCGTCGGTCTCCCTCATGTGAAGTGCGACCATGTCCGTCCTGTGCGTCGCTATCTGCCTTGCGGTCAGGTCGTCAAACTCGAAAACGTTGTGGATAAACTCACGCTCGTCGCTGTCTATGGTGCCGCTGTCGGAGCCTGCCTCGACCATCATGCGTATCTCCTCCTCGCCGATCTGCTCCTTCTCGCTGCCGGGGTCGATGCCGATGAGCCGCAGCACGGCGTTCGTCGAGACGGACAGCAGCCATACCACGGGCTTAAACAGCACGGAAATGCCGGAGAGAAGTCCCGATATGGACAGCGCAAGGGATTCCGACTTTTTCATCGCAATGCGCTTAGGCACAAGCTCACCGAATATGAGCGTAAAGTAGGACAGGATAAGCGTAATGATTATGACCGCCACGGTCTCAAGCGTCTTTTCCGGCAATCCCACGCCGATCTTTAACGCCCACTCAACAAGCGGAGCGGAGAAGCCCTCGGCGGCAAACGCCGAGCCGAGAAAGCCCGAAAGCGTTATCGCTATCTGGATCGTTGACAGGAAGCCCGCAGGCTCCTGTATGAGTCTGTTCAGGCGCTTTGCCTTTTTGTTTCCGTCCTCGGCAAGCTTGCCGATCTTGGTTTCATTCACAGACAGCACCGCAATTTCGGCGCTTGCAAAAATTGCGTTAAGCGCTATCAGAATTATTTGTATAAGTAATAAAATACCGAGTGAATCTTTCAAATGCATAAACCTTTCTTAATTACAGAATAAAAAAATCGCAGACAAGCACACCGTGCTCCGTTTACTCGGACACGGGGTCTCCTCTGCATCTTCCGCAATTTCGGTTCTTGCCTCGGTAAGGGTCGGGACTGCCGCCGTCAGCGTCCATTTGCCGTATCACTCCTTTCTCAACAATGATCTGAACATATTGTAGCATAAAGTATATTAAAAATCTGTTAATCTTTAGTCGAGCATTAAAATTGTCGCAAGCTTTATAATCTTGCGACAATCGGTACGCCCGACGGGATTCGAACCCACGAAGCGCCTTCGGC
>CAVDMS010000086.1:0-6004 GCA_963610045.1 Bacteroidaceae bacterium | reverse complement strand
ATCGAGCCGGGTATTCCAGCGGTCGTAAAGCCCGTGTACGTCGCCATATTTATGCCGATGGGTCCCGGCGTCGATTCGGAAACGGCAAGCATATCTGCTATCTGATCGTAAGTGAACCAGCCCGTTCTGTCCGCCATATCGTACAGAAACGGCAATGTCGCCATTCCGCCGCCGACCGAGAACAGACCGATCTTGAAAAATTCCCACCAAAGCTTCAAAAGGATCATTTCTTCGCCCCCAGACACTTGATAAGAATTCCCGCAAGCGCCGCCGCCACGACGAACAGCACCGGCGTCACGTCGGTAAACAGGGACAGCCCCGCCACGAGTGCAAAGATGAGGAAGCACTTCCAGTCGCACACGGAGCTTTTCCAAAGCTTGATGACGGCATTGAGGATAAGCACGCAGACGCAGACTCTTATCCCCGCAAACGCCTTTTTGACGGCCTCGACCTCGGCAAAGTTCGTAAGCAGCGCTGCGATCGCAACGATGATTATCAGCGCCGGACACACGGTGCCCAGTGCCGCAACTATGCCTCCGATCGTACCTTTGCGCTTCTGACCTATGAATATAAGCGTATTTACCATTATCACGCCGGGAAGACACTGACCTATCGCATAGTAGTCCAGTACCTCCGCCTCGGTGACCCATTTGCGGTTTTCGACGACCTCACGCTGGAGTATCGGGAGCATGGCATAGCCGCCCCCAAAGGTCATGATCCCGACCCGGAACGCAACCGCAAAGATTTCAAGCAGCTCTTTCATTTCTTAAGATTCTCTGCAAATTCGGTGTATTTTTCGATTTTTTCTAAACATTCCGCTGCGGTTTCGCCGCTTGAAAGAATGTATACCTTGATCTTCGGCTCGGTGCCGGAGGGACGGACTATGAAGTTGCAGCCGTCGTCCAGCTCAAAGTAAAGGACGTTGGAGCCTTTTATATGCGTCTCGCCGACGACGCCGAGCGCCGGGACGGTTATGCTTCCGTCGGAGTAGTCACGGATCTTCAGCACCTCGGTGCCGGAGATCTCCGTGGGCGGCTCTTTTCTGAGCTTTGCCATTATCGACTTCATCTTGTCAAGACCGTCAAGTCCGGGCATGACGAGATTGAGCGTCTTTTCGGCAAACTGACCGTACTTCTCGTACAGGCTCTCCATCGCCTGCTTGAGATTCATGCCCTTGTCGAAATAGTAGGCTGCCATTTCCGCAACCATCATCGAAGCGGTCACGGCGTCCTTATCGCGCACATAGTCGCCCATCATGTAGCCGTAGCTCTCCTCGTAAGCGAAAATGTACTCGTAGCTTCCCGCCTTTTCCCATTCCGCAACACGCTCCGCCATGAACTTAAAGCCGGTGAATGTGTCCTCAAGATGTACGCCGTTTTGCTCCGCAACGACCTTTGCCATCTCGGTCGTCACTATGCTCTTT
This sequence comes from Bacteroidaceae bacterium, assembly GCA_963610045.1. Taxonomy (GTDB): domain Bacteria; phylum Bacillota; class Clostridia; order Oscillospirales; family Oscillospiraceae; genus F23-B02. The sequence continues at coordinate 4,581 of CAVDMS010000086.1, read as the reverse complement.
ACGGCGCCGGGGTTTTCGGGCATGGTACCCGTTCTGCGCTTTGCGTTTATGATATAGTCGAGCAGCAGCACACCGAGCTGGTTGCCGGTTATGCCGGTATAGCCCTCACCGTCACGCACCATGACGCCGATACGGTCGGAGTCAGGGTCCGTGCCGATGATGAGGTCGCTGCCGACCTTCTTTGCAAGGTCTATCGCAAGATAGAAGCCTTCGGGATTTTCGGGGTTGGGGCTTTCGACCGTGGGGAAAGCTCCGTCTATGACCATCTGCTCCGGAACGGGGAAAAGCTGAGTGATCCCAAGGCGGTGCAGCGTTTCGGGGACGAGCTTGTAGCCCGCTCCGTGGAACGGAGTGTAGACGATCTTGAAGCGGTCGGCGACCTTCTTCACGACTTCTCTGTCTATCGCCTGATTGAGTACCCGCTCAAGGTACGCCGCATCGGTGTCTTCACCTATCATTTCGATCATTCCGCTTGCAAGCGCTTCGTCGAAATCGCAGCTCTTAAAGCCGTCGAATATGTCGATCGCTTCCATCTGTGCTGCGATCGCTGCGGCGTGCTGCGGCGGAAGCTGTGCGCCGTCGGACCAATAGACCTTGTAGCCGTTGTATTCCTTGGGGTTGTGGCTTGCGGTGATGTTAAGTCCGGCGGTGGTGCCGTAATATCTCACGGCAAAGCTAAGCTCCGGCGTGGGGCGCAGAGCGTCAAACAGTCTGACGTGTATACCGTTTGCGGCCATAACGCAGGCGGCTTCCTTTGCAAACACGTCGCTGTTATGGCGGCAGTCAAAGCATATCGCAATGCCCTTAGCCATCGCTTCGGCTCCAGCGGAGGCGATAACGTTTGCAAACGCCTGCGTCGCATGGCGGATAACGTGGACGTTCATGTGATGCAGACCGACCTTCATCGTGCCGCGCAGTCCGGCGGTGCCGAACTCAAGCGGTGCGAAAAAGCGGCTCTCGATCTCCTTTTCGTCCTCTGCAATGGAATTAAGCTCCTCCCACTCGCTCTCGCTGAGTGCGGGACTGTCGAGCCATCTCTGATATTCTTCCTTATAGTTCCTCATATTCTGCGCTCCCTTCGCTTAAGTTGACAGCGTCCTCATACATAGATTTGGGTACATATATATCCGTTCCGGGACCGCTGATACCGAGTATCAGCCGCCCGAAATCTCCGTCGTTGGGGTATTGTCTCAGTGCAGGGATCCCGTATGCGCCAAGCAGGTTCACAAGCATCTCGTCGCTCATGTCAAGGCTCATACAATGCGTAAGAAAAACAGGCTCCTCCGGCTTGCCCTCGGCGTCCTTAGGCCAGCGCTCATACAGCTCGCCCGTTAGTTTCCTGCCCCATTCAAGCTTTACGCCGCTATCCTCCATAGAATCCTCCGTTCATTTGTGGTATCTCGATCCTTCGTTGATCTTAAAGCTGCGATATATCTGCTCTGCAAGCATGACCCGTGCAAGGTGGTGCGGAAAGGTCATCTCGCTCATACCGAGACGCATATCCGCCCGTGCCTTAATGCCGTCGCTTAATCCGAAGGAGCCGCCCACGATAAAGCACAGCGCCGCTCTTCCCGACACCGCAAGCGCTGCGATCTTCTCAGCAAGCGCCTCGCTCGTGAGCTGCTTTGCGCCGACGCACATAGCTATGACGTATGAATCCTTCGGTATGTTTCGCTCGATCTCGACCGCTTCCTTGGAAAGTGCCGAGCTTATCTCCTTTTGCGACGGATCGTCGCCGAGTCTCTGTTCGGGTATCTCAACGCAGTCGAATTTGCAGTATGCGCCGAGTCTTCTGGCGTACTCCGCAAAGGCGTCTGCGTAAAATTTTTCCTTGAGCTTGCCGACGCATATCAGCCGTACTTTTAACATTGTACCCCATCTCCTATCAAAACTTCAAGTAGTTTATTGGCGGGAGCTGTATAAATTTTAACATTCCTGCCCGAAAGAGCTTCCGAAACGGCGGTTTCCGCCGCTTCGGGGGTGTTGTTTTGCCGGCTTAGATGTCCGAGGATTATCTGCCTTGTTCCGCTGTCGGCAAGCAGACAGGCAAGCTTTGCGCAGTCGTCGTTTGAAAGATGCCCGTGCTTTGACAGCACACGCTGCTTCAAAAACGGAGGATAGGGTCCGTTTTTGAGCATGACCTTATCGTGATTTGCCTCGATGACTACGGTGTCGGCGCCTTGAAGCCCCTCCAAAAGCTCGTCGCTTATGTGTCCCGTGTCGGTCGCAAAGGCAAAGACCTCGCTGCCTTCTATCCTGTAGCCGAAGCTTGCGGAGGCGTCATGCGGGGTCGGAAACGCAGTTATCCTCACGTCCCCCATACAAAGCCCGCCGTCGTGCGGTATGTAGTCGATCGATTCGGAAAGCTCCGGCTTTACTCTTTTGAGTACCTCGCCAAGCTCAGGCGGTGCGAGTATTCTCATCCCCGTTCGCTTTACAAGCACGGGAAGTCCGGAAATATGATCGGAGTGCTCATGTGTAATGAGCACTCCGCATACATCCTGCGGAGCAAGCCCCAGCACGCCGAGACCTTGAACGATCCTGCGTGCGGAGATCCCCGCATCTATAAGCACATTCACTCCGCCGTCGCTGACTAAGCAGCAGTTACCCGTTGATCCGCTGGCGAAAGTTACAATACGCATATCTTTATCCTATTGAAATTACCTTTTCGTTTATTTGAGGCTCGTCGGGAAAATCGACTATCGAAATGTCCGCTCCGAGCTTGCGAAGCTTGCCGACGAAGTTCTCGTAGCCTCGCTCGATGTAATGTATATCCTCTATCTCCGTGGTTCCCGATGCGCAGAGTCCGGCAATGACCATCGCCGCTCCCGCACGGAGGTCGCACGCCATGACGGGTGCGCCGGTGAGCTTTGCTCCGCCCTCGATTATGGCTATCCTGCCGTCCACCTGAATGTCGGCGCCCATTTTCTTGAGCTCGTTTACATATTTAAAACGGTTGTCGTATATGCCTTCGGTTATGACGGAGGTACCCTGCGCCATGCACAGAAGCGTTCCCATCTGCGGCTGCATATCCGTCGGGAAACCGGGGTACGGCAGAGTCTTGACATTCGCCTTGCGAAGCTGACCGTTGCCCTTTACGAGAATGGAATCCTCATACTCCTGAACGATGGTTCCCGTTTCCCTGAGCTTTGCGCTGATACATTCCATATGCTTGGGGATAATATTCTTTATAAGCACCTCGCCTGCGGTAGCGGCTGCGGCGACCATGTAGGTTCCCGCCTCGATCTGGTCGGGGATGATGGAGTAGCTTCCGCCTCTGAGCTTATCGACGCCGTTTATCTTCACCGTATCCGTGCCGGCGCCCCTAATGTCTGCGCCCATGGAGTTGAGGAAGTTTGCAAGATCGACTATGTGAGGCTCTCTTGCGGCGTTTTCGATTATGGTGCGTCCGGATGCGGTCGTTGCGGCAAGGATGATATTCATCGTTGCGCCGACGGACACCTTGTCGAGATATATCTTCGCCCCGTGCAGTCCGCCTTCGGGAGCGTCGGCAAACACGAAGCCGCTCTTTACCTCAATATCCGCACCGAGTGCCATCATGCCCTTTATGTGCTGGTCTATCGGGCGAACGCCGAAGTTGCAGCCGCCGGGCATCGTGGTCTTTGCGTGACCGAAACGGCTGAGCATTGCGCCGATGAGATAATACGAAGCCCTGATCTTGCGCATCAGGTCAAAGGGTGCGTCGCAGAATTTGACATTGCGGCTGTCGATCTCTATCGTGGAACGGTTTATGAGACGAACCTTCGCTCCGAGCTGAGAGAGTATCTTGAGAAGCATATCGGTATCGCTGATCTCCGGTATATTTTCAATGCGGCAAACGCCGTCCACCATCAGAGCGGCGGGGATTATTGCAACTGCGGCATTTTTGGCTCCGCTTATTTCGACTTCGCCCTGAAGCGGCTTTCCGCCGTTAATAACGTACTTTTCCATATGTTACACCTTTCGTAGGCGTCCTTTCGGACACCGGCTTTGTATTATAGCATAGGGGTTCGGTAATAGCAAGGTAAAATTGTAAATAATTCGTAACTTTTATACAAGATTTAGTATCTGTCTTGCTTTGAGGACGGCAATTATAGTTTTTCCGTCGTCGATCTCGCCATTCATGGCAAGCTCTGTAAGCTCGTCGATGTGGTGCTTCTCGACGCTTAAAAACTCTCCCTCGTCGGGATGGCTGCTTCCGGAATGAAGTCCCGTCGCAAGGTAGATGTGCAGCACCTCGGTGGTTATGCCGGGTGAGGTGCAGCACCTGCCGAGGTATTGAAGCTTATCGGCGGTAAAGCCGGTCTCCTCGCTCAGCTCTCTGATCGCACACTCGGTCGGGTCCTCTCCGGGTTCGAGCTTTCCCGCAGGCGCTTCAAGCATCAGCTTCTGAAGCGGGTAGCGGAACTGACGAACGCAGTAGCAGTAGCCCTCATCGTCCACGGGCAGGACAGTAACGCCGCCGGGGTGACGAACCACTTCCCTGCGCACGACGCTGCCGTCGCAAAGCTGCGCCCTGTCCATAACGACGTCCACTATAACGCCTTTATATTTAAGCTCTCCGTCGAGCCGCTTCTCGGT
>CAVDMS010000085.1:0-6229 GCA_963610045.1 Bacteroidaceae bacterium | reverse complement strand
GTCGATGACGGTCGGGATCCTGTCAACGTATGTAAACCTCGGCAGGCTGCCCCCTACGCTCTCCTCAAGGCAGCGGTAAACGTCGCCTATCCGATAGCGCATGAATGCGCCTCCGTGCAGAACGCTTATGACGATCTCGTATTTTGCTCCGACCTTGACCTCGTTTATAAGGCAGGTTTCGGGAACGTAGCTTTCGTCGTCAAGGCTTTTAAGCATCTCCGCTTCGGGTATGAACTCGTAAAAGCAGGAGTCGGGAAACAGCACCATGCCCCGCTGCTCCCATGTGTCGCAGCCGACGCAGGTTGATTCCGTCCCTGCGATAAGCTCCACGGGCGTAACTCCCCAAGCCTTTGAAAGTCTCTCCTTGTAGCACTTTCCGTCCGTTCCCGTACAGCCGAAGCCCGTGATGGTAAACAGGTCCGCCGGGCGAATACTTCGTCCCTCACGACGGCAGCGGCGTTTTGCCTTCAGGTATTTCACCGCCATTGCGGGCGAGACCTTCGTTTTTCCTCCCCCGCCGCCGGAGATCTGCTTTGCGAAGTTTTCGGTTATGTAGTTTGCGACGCTGCCCATGGCGAAAAAGTAATCAATTCCGCCCTTAAACGCCATTTTAAAGCCCTTTTTCATGCGTTCGCTGAAGCTCAGGTCCGCATATTCGTCGCTGTCCGGCAGCCACTCAAAGCGCATTTCCTCATTCAGCAGCGACGGCACAAGCCCCGTTTCGTAAGGCAGCGGCGCTCCCCCGTACAGGAAGCGGTGTCCCGGTCGGAGATCAAAGTCGCCCTTCTTCTTGCCGGAAACGAGCATCGCCATGGCGATGAGATTGTGCTTGTAGGAGTCCAGCATACTTCTTGTGTAGGGCGCTATTTTTATCGGGCGAAGTCCGCCCTCCCACGTCGTCTCTATCCATATCATCGGAACGTCCGGCAGAAGCTCCGGGTCCCTTTTAAACAGTATGTCCGCATAGTCCTCGTACTTCGTCAGCGGAAGCGTCCGCCTGAATTCCTCAAGGGTGTGCGGCGTCTCGCCTTTGAGAAGACTCTTGCCGAGTGGACTTTTGCTCCAAAGCTCGATCTGCTCCTCCATAAGGCGCTTTTGGATATACATATATTCAGTTATATTCAGATCAAGATAGCCGCAATATTCCTGCCACAGCTCAGCCTTGGACATACGGCCCAGTTCCTGTTGAAACGTCATACTCAATATCCGCAGTTATTTTTCAAAAAATCTCTTTATGCTCTCCGCCGTCGGTATAAGAAACGGCGTTGTCTTTTTATACTCGTCATAGCCCGAAAGGGTCTTGGGGAACACAAGCACATCCTCAAAAACCACAAGCAAGAGGTCAAGCAACGTAAGCACTGCCGCTGTCCGCTTCGGAAGGTCCGTTCCGACGCAGAGCGAAGCATAGGCTCCCGCAAAGGCTATGAGTCCCGGATGGCGGCACAGCGCATACGGTCCTTTGTCGTAAACGCTCTGCTCTCCGTTTTCGCAATATGCGTCCTTTCCCGAAAAGCAGCCGAACAGAACGTACATCTGCATTCCGAGAAACGCCGCAGCGACCGCACACGCAGGAACGCTTCGCAGCTTTTTGATCTGCATCAGAGTTCCCGTCGCAACGGCGCCGATGCCCGTCGCATATTCTATTGCGCCGATGCTCTCCGGCAGCTTTTCACGAAGCTTCGGGAAAATGTTGCCCAGCTCCTTTGCCGCAAAGCAGGCAAAGCCTGCGGCGGGTAGAAGTTTCTCCGCCTTCATGTCAACACAGCTCCCCGATTATCGCAAGCACCTTTTCGTACTCGTCCTTTGCCTTGGGGAACGCATTTTTTGCAGGCTCAAGCTCCCCCGCTCTGAGCGCCTCGGTGATCTCGGACATCACGGCAAACAGCGGGTCCATTCCGAGCATTCCGCTGCTTCCTTTAAGCGAGTGCGCAGCCGCAAACGCCGCTTTGCAGTCGTCCTCTTCGAGCGCTTTCGAAAGTGCGGCAAAGCCGCCATCGGACTTAAACATCAGCATAAGCTGCACCAAAAGCTCGGTATCGCCTGCGGTACGCTCAAGCGCAGCGTCGTAGTCGTTTCCGGCAGCCTTGAAACGCATCTCAAACCCGTTCATTGCCGTCAACTCCTCTGTATTCAAAAATCTCGGACGGTCTGCCGCCCGTTTTGCAGTCGAGCGTTATCTTCACCTCGTTGAGTTGGTTGAGATGCTTTAGGTACCTGCGCACGGTGACGGTCGAAAGTCCCATGCCTTGGCTGACCTCGGTGAGCGGCATCTTTTTGCCCGCATTCGCCTGCATATACTCACGGATGTTTTCAAGCGTCGTCGCATTTATCTTGCTCGCCTTGTAGCTGCTCTCGTCGTCGGCAGAGTCGGTGCTGTAATGGCGGTACGGGCACAGCAGCGTGTCCACCTTCTCCTGCGTCCACACATGTGTATCACGGGTAAGCTTCATAACGGTATCAAACTTACTGTATGCCTTTTCCAATCGCAGCGACGTAAAGGGCTTTAGAATATAATCGCACACACCGCAGCACATCGCTTCCCTTATGACGGAATAGTCGTTGGCGGAGGTTATCATTATGACCTGCACCTTTGTATTCGTCTTTCGCAGTTCCTTCAACAACTCCACGCCCGTCATGTTTGGCATGTAGTAGTCAAGGATTATAAGGTCGGCGCCGTCGGGATCGTCCGCAAGGAAATCCATCGCTTCCGCACCTCTCCTGAAGCTGCCGACAAGCTTCAGCTGCGGAAACCTTCCGAATTGCTTTTCAAGTATCGCACAGACCATAAGGTCGTCCTCGACGATTATTGCTTTATACATTGTGCAGTCACCTCAATCATAAATGAGCCATTTTTGTTATTTTACCAACTATTAGTTAAGAATGTCAATAAGCTTGGGACAAAAAGTTTTAAAACATGCTAATTTATGCACTTGCAAGTGCCGCTTATCCGTGGTACAATGTAAAAAAACTTCGGAGGTTTGCCATGTCACAGGAAGACATCAAACGTGAGATCAGCGCTGAGGACCAGTACAACTACAGCGATGAGCTTTTTTATACCGGTCCCGGCGATCTTTTGGATACGGCGGAGGGCAGAGCTAAGTTCTGCCGCATAAACGAGACCACCGTATTCAGAAAAAAGGACCCCGGAACGTGGAACAACTACATCTGGGTCTTTAACAATCAGGGCGTCGGCATGACCATAAAAAAACAGAGCCGGGTCGATCCGCAGCTCATGGAATGCATCGACTACGATGCAGACGGTAACGAGATCGGCAAGGCATACGAGCCGACCTGATTGCCGCATCCATCAAAATAGACGTAAAAAATGCTTGCTCCGTGCAATCGGAGCAAGCTTTTTTCATACTCGTATTTCAGTTTTCTTCGGATTCGGCAACGTTCTCGGTCTCCGGCTCCTCCACCGTCTCATCGGCGCTGCCGGCAAGGTTAATAAAGCTTGCACGGGACTGGTTTATCGCCTTGAGCGCCTCGGCTACGCTTTCCTCGGTGCGGCGAAGTATATCCTCGACGTATTCATTCGCAACACGGCGCAGCTCCTTGGACTTCAGCTCTGCATTGGTGACAAGCTCTATGGAGTGGTTCTTTGCCTGACGAACGATCTCCTGTTCCTCAAGCATCGCTCTTGCACGATCCTCCGCATTCTTGCGGATTGACTCTGCCTCACGCTTCGCATTGCCGATAAACTCGTCTCTTGCAGATACAAGGCGCTTTGCCTCGGCTATTTCAACGGGGAGCGCCGCCTTGAGGTCGTTGATCACTTCAAGAGTCTTTTCACGCTCAACAATGCATTTATCGTTTCCGAGAGGAACGCCCCACGCCTCGGACACCATAGTGTACAGGGTCTCAACAAGCTCCATTACTTCCTTATGTTCATTTTCCATTGCGATCCCTCCATATTTTGGCTTTATTCTTTACCTCGTCTATAATTTCGCAGGGGACAAAACCCGTAAGCTCGGCACCGTAGCTCGCCATCTCACGAACCACCGACGAGCTGAGAAACGTATACTTCTCGCTTGCGGTCAGGAACATGGTCTCAAGATCGGGGTTTATTTTTTTGTTTATCAGATTCATCTGAAATTCGTATTCAAAATCGGATGCCGCCCTCATTCCCTTGACGATCACCGCATGATCGTACTTCTTGGCATACTCCGCAAGAAGTCCGTCAAAGGTATCAACCTCGACGTTCGGCAGCCGCTCCACGACTCGCTTTGCCATGTCAACACGCTCGTCTATGGAAAACATCGGCGTCATCTTAGTGGAGTTGACCATTATGCAGACGACGACCTTGTCGAAAATTTTTGAGGCTCTGCGTATGATGTTCAGGTGTCCCAACGTTATCGGGTCAAAGCTTCCGGGGCATATGGCAAGACTCATTTTTTGTTCTCCTTACCGATAGTCGTGAGCTTCACTCTGCCGTAGCGGTATTCCTTGATCTTATAATACGGGGCTTCCGGCTCCGGCAGCAGCTTTTCACGAGGGCTTTCGCAGACAATTATACCACCTTCGTTCAAGATGTCAACGGAATAAATAATCCGAAGCGCCTGACTCAGCAGCTCTTCTGCATAAGGAGGGTCAAGGAAAATGAGATCAAAGCGCTCCCCTCGCTTTAAAAAGCTCAGAGAATCGTCCCGAACCACTCTGCCGGTAAGTCCGCAGGTTTTGAGGTTCGACTTAACAAGCGCTATCGCCTCTGCGCTCATATCGACAAAGGTGCAGTCCGATGCGCCTCGGCTGAGGCACTCGATGCCGAGCTGACCCGTTCCCGCAAAGAGGTCAAGCACACGGCGTCCCTCAATGTCAAACTGTATGATGTTGAACACCGACTCCTTTACCATATCGGTCGTCGGTCTGATCGCATAGTCCGAAGGCTCTTTGAGCTTGCGTCCCTTTGATTTTCCGCTAATTACTCTCATTTTAATTCCTCACTTCCGTGATAATGCTCGTACACGGCGTGTGCGCAGTTTTTCGGCACCGCCTCGCACAGCTCCTCAAGGCTTGCGTTCTTTATGGCTTTCAGCGTTTTGAAATGCCGCAGCAGCTCGTTGCGGCGCTTGTCCCCGACGCCGGGAATGGAATTAAGCTCCGAGCCGAAAGCGCCGCTGCGCAGCGACCTCTGATATTCTATCGCATATCTGTGCGTCTCCTCCTGTATTCTGCCCACAAGAGAAAACACCGCCTGATTTGCGTTTATTCCGATCTCCCTTCCGTCGGAGGATATGAGCGCACGGGTCCTGTGCCTGTCGTCCTTCACCATGCCGAACACTGGGAGCGTGAGTCCGAGCTCACTCAAAGCATCCTCCGCCACGGCAGCGTGACGGTCGCCGCCGTCGATGAGCAGCAGCTGCGGAAGCTCGGTAAAGCCGCTTGAGCCGTCGCAGTAGCGTTTGAATCTTCTGTACACTGCCTGATGCATACTTGCATAGTCGTCTCTCTGCTCAAGGTCGGTTATTTTGAATTTGCGGTAGTCACGCTTGAGCGGTTTACCGTCACGGTGAACGGTCATTGCCGCAACTATACCGGTGTCGCCGAGGTTTGAAACGTCGAACGCCTCGATCCTCGTCGGGTACTCGTTTAGGTCCAGTGCCTTTTGCAGCCACTTCAGTGCGCTCGTGCGTCTCTGCTGCGCACTGGTCGCTCTGAGGGTTTCCTCCTTCGCGTTTACGAGCGCCTTTGAGACAAGCCCCAGTCTTTCGCCGCGCTTAGGCACCTCGACGTACACTCTTTCCCCTGCGGTGTCGGTAAAAAGACGCGCCAACTCCTCCCTGTCCTCCGGCTCCATCGGAAGCAGGATGTGCTTGGGAAAGGCGTTTCTCTGCATATAGTATTGCCGCAAAAGCTGAGAGATTGCCTCCTCATCGCTTTCAAGCGGCTCGTCTATCAGCATCGTGTCCTTTTCACGCAGAGCGCCGTTATAAAAATGCAGCACCGTAAAGCAGGTCTTTGCGCCTCTGAAAAAGCCCACGGCATCCGTCTGTGAGAACGCCGGAGCAATGACGTTTTGCTTATTTGAGAGACTCTCGACGGCTCTCATGCGGTCCCGAAGCTCGGCGGCAAGCTCAAAGCGAAGCTCCTCAGACGCCTGCTCCATTTCGGCTTTAAGCTTTTGCGCAAGCTCCTTTCGCTTGCCTTCGAGGATGAGGCAGGCTTCGCTTATAAGCGCCGCATACTCCTCACGTCTTTCCGGCGGTCTGCACCAGCCGGAGCAGCTCCC
>CAVDMS010000084.1:0-6845 GCA_963610045.1 Bacteroidaceae bacterium | reverse complement strand
TGACCTTGCGGCCGTTCACGGTGAAGTGACCGTGGCTGACCATCTGACGTGCTTCCGCACGGCTCATAGCAAAGCCGAGACGGTAAACGACGTTGTCCAGTCTGCATTCGAGGATGCTCAGGAGGTTTTCGCCGGTCTTGCCGGGACGACGCTCCGCCATGTCGTAGTAGCTGCGGAACTGGTTCTCAAGAACGCCGTAGAAACGCTTTGCCTTCTGCTTCTCACGAAGCTGCTGGCCGTACTCGGAGCTCTTGCTGCGTCCCTGTCCGTGCTGTCCGGGTGCGTAGGCACGGCTTGCAAGTGCGCATTTGTCGGTATAGCAGCGGTCGCCCTTGAGGAAAAGCTTCTGACCTTCCCTGCGGCACTGGCGGCAAACTGCATCAGTATATCTTGCCATTTGTATTTCCCTCCTTCAATTAGACACGACGACGTTTCGGAGGACGGCAGCCATTGTGGGGGATGGGAGTTACGTCCTTTATCATCGTTACTTCAAGGCCTGCGGTCTGAAGCGCTCTGATAGCAGCCTCACGGCCTGAGCCGGGACCCTTTACGAACACTTCGACGGTCTTGAGACCGTGCTCCATTGCGGCCTTTGCCGCAACCTCTGCTGCGGTCTGCGCTGCGAAGGGGGTGGACTTTCTGCTGCCACGGAAGCCCTGACCACCGGCGGATGCCCAGGAGATCGCATTGCCCTGAGTGTCGGTGACAGTTACCATGGTGTTGTTGAAGGAAGAGCTGATATGAACCTGACCCTTTTCGATGTTCTTACGCTCTCTGCGGCGTGTTCTGACTTTCTTCTTGGTGTTAGCTGCCATAATTCATATCCCTCCTTACTTCTTCTTATTTGCGATGGTGCGTTTCGGACCCTTGCGGGTGCGGGCGTTGGTCTTGCTCCTCTGACCGCGCACGGGGAGTCCTCTGCGGTGACGAAGACCGCGGTAGCAGCCGATCTCGGTGAGGCGCTTGATGTCAAGCGCTACGCTGCGGCGCAGGTCGCCCTCAACGATGAAGTTGTGGTCGATGCACTCACGGAGCTTTGCTTCCTGTTCTTCGGTCAGGTCTTTTACACGGGTGTCGGGATTGATACCGGTCATCGCCAGTATCTTGTTTGCGCTGGTTCTGCCGATACCGTAGACATAGGTGAGGCCGATCTCGATCCTCTTGTCCTTGGGCAGGTCAACGCCGGCTATACGTGCCATATTATTCGATCATTCCTTTCGATTTTTTACCGCATTTGCGGATCGCATGACTTATTCCCGCCGGAGGGAGCCTTGCGGTCCATGCGGGAGCTTACTTTTGTCTGCGGGGGCAAACGCCCCCGCATTTTCGGGGCATCAGCCCTGTCTCTGCTTATGCTTGGGGTTTTCGCAAATTACCATGACTTTGCCCTTGCGCTTTATGATCTTGCACTTCTCGCACATGGGCTTCACGGAAGGTCTTACTTTCATTTGTTTTACCTCCTACTTGCTTCTCCAGGTGATGCGGCCTCTGGTCAGATCGTACGGTGACATCTGAACCGTGACCTTATCGCCGGGGAGGATCCTTATAAAGTTCATTCTGAGTTTGCCGGATATGTGGGCAAGTATCGTGTGTCCCTGCCCGATGTCTACCATGAACATCGTGTTGGGAAGGGATTCGACGACCGTACCCTCAAGTTCGATTACATCGTCTTTTGCCAAAGTCAATTCCTCCTGTGGTTGGGTTAAATATCCTCTGCCATAGTCAGTATCTCAGGCTCGCCGTCGGTGATGAGGATCGTGTTCTCATAGTGGGCGGACAGACTTCCGTCCACGGTCACGACCGTCCAGTCGTTTGACAGCACCTTGACCTCCCAGCCGCCTACGTTGACCATAGGCTCGACTGCGATGGTCATACCGGGAACGAGACGGGGACTCGGCCTTCTGCTGAAGTTGGGGACCTCCGGGGCCTCGTGCATATTCCTGCCGACGCCGTGTCCCACATAGTCACGCACGACGGAATAGCCGTTGCTTTCAACGTATTCCTGAACTGCGCTGCCTATATCGTTTACACGGTAGCCGGGACGTGCAAATTTGATGCCCTCGAAAAAGCTCTGCCGTGTGACCGCCATGAGCTTCTTCGCCTCTTCGGAGACCTCCCCGCAGGGGTAGGTTCCCGCACAGTCGCCCACGAAGCCGGCGAAGGTGGCGCCCACGTCGACGGAGACGATGTCTCCGTTGCGGATGATGCGCTTGCCGGGGATGCCGTGGATGACTTCCTCGTTCACTGAAATGCAGGCGCTTGCGGGGAACCCGCCGTAGCCCAGAAAGGTCGGGATGGCTCCCGATTTTCTGATAAAGTGATTTACCTCTCGGTCTATCTCTTTTGTGCTTATCCCGTCGGCTATTGCCTGACGTGCGATGCTTCGTGCGGCGGCGGTTATCTTGCCCGCCTTGCGCATGCATTCAACTTCTTTAGGATTTTTAATGATAATACTCATTATCAGATACCCAGAGCGGCTTTGATGACTTCGGTGGTCGCCTCGATCGTGGGCTGATTGTCCACGGTCTTGAGCTTGCCTCTCTCGGCGTAGAACGCCTTGAGCGGCTCGGTCTCTCTGTGATACACTTCGAGACGTGCCTTGACGGTTTCGGGAGCGTCGTCCTTACGGATGGTAAGCTCGCCGCCGCAGAAGTCACACTTGCCCTCAACTTTGGGGGGATTGGAAACTATGTGGAAGGTCTGGCTACAGTCCTTGCAGGTCCTGCGGCCGGACATACGCTCGACTATGACCTCGTCCGCTATCTCGATGGACAGGGCGCAGTCGATGTCGATGCCCGCATTTTCGAGAGCCTCCGCCTGGGGGATCGTGCGGGGTACACCGTCGAGGATGTAGCCGCCGGCGCAGTCCGCCTCGGCGAGACGCTCGTTTATTATACCGATGATGACTTCATCGGGAACGAGCTTGCCGCTTTCCACATATGCCTTGGCTTTGAGTCCCACGGGCGTGCCGTTTTTCATGGCAGCACGGAGGATATTGCCGGTGGAAATGGTGGGGATATTAAGCATTTTGCTCAGGATCTCTGCCTGAGTACCCTTGCCTGCGCCGGGGGCGCCCAAAAGTATAAGCTTCATAATTCCACCTCTTATTCAAGGAAGCCCTTGTAATTGCGCATGAGGAGCTGTGCCTCAAGTGCTCTTACGGTCTCAATCGCGACGCCGACGACGATGATGATCGAGGTGCCTCCGAGGGAGACGCCGGAGTTCGCCGCAGTTTCGCTGATGCAGGCTACCAGGATAGGCACAACAGCGATGATACCGAGATAAATTGCGCCGAACAGGGTGATCTTGTTAAGCACTCTCTTGATAAACTCGCTGGTGGGCTTGCCCGGACGGAAGCCGGGGATATATCCGCCGTTCTTCTTGAGGTTGTTTGCGACCTCAATAGGATTGAACTGGATCGTTGAGTAGAAGTATGCGAAGAAGATGATAAGCAGGAAGTAGATTATCGCATACCAGACGGTGGTGGTGCTTGCCCATGCGCTGTCGGAATGTCCCGTAAACGCAGCTATCGTTGCGGGGAGCGAAGCGATGGACTGTGCAAAGATGATGGGCAGAACGCCGGACATATTCACCTTCATGGGAAGGTGAGTGCTCTGGCCGCCGTACATCTTACGGCCCACTACACGCTTTGCGTACTGCACCGGGATCCTGCGTTCCGAATCGTTTATAAAGACGATGAGAACGATCATTGCCAGTGCGCCGAGGAGCATGAGCAGGGTGATCCACCAGGTGTTCGGCTTGGCGATAACGCCGGAGATCATGTTGATGAGGTCGGTCGGGAAGCGGGAAATGATACTTGCAAACAGTATGATCGAGATACCGTTGCCCACGCCGAACTCGGTGATCTGCTCGCCGAGCCACATGATGAGTGCGGAGCCGGACGTGAAGGTCAGGATGATGACTATCGCCGCCCAGATGCCGTCGTCGGTAAGCACGTTATAGCTCTTGATGAGCATATAGTATGCAAAGCCCTGGATGAGGCCGATAACGACGGTGGTATAACGGGTGATGGAGGCGATCTTCTTTTTGCCTTCCTCGCCCTCTTCCTTGCTCATACGCTCAAGTGCGGGAATTGCGATGCACAGGAGCTGAATGATGATGGATGCGTTGATGTAGGGCTGGATGGACAGTGCAAAGATCGTAGCGTTAGACAGGGCGCCGCCGCTCATGACGTTCAGCAGGTCCAAAACGGTATTCTGGAGATGGCCGCTGAAGTAGCTGTTGAGCAGGTCGAGGTCCACATAGGGGACGGGGACTGCGTTACCGAGTCTGTAAAGCAGGACGATGAGCAGAGTAAAAAGGATCTTTTTACGGAGATCTGCTACCTTCCATGCGTTGCGCATAGTCTGAAACACTTAGATCACCTCGGCCTTTCCGCCTGCCGCCTCAATTTTTTCTTTTGCGGTTTCAGAGAAAGCGGAAGCCTTTACCGTAAGTTTCTTGCTGATCTCGCCGTTGCCGAGGATCTTGACACCGTAACGGCAGGAGGAGAGGATGCCTGCATCCAGAAGCGCCTTTGCGTCAACAACGTCGCCGTCGGAGAACTTGTCAAGTGCGGAAACGTTGACGCTCTCGAAGGGCTTTGCAAAGATGTTGTTGAAGCCCCTCTTGGGGATACGGCGTGCCAGAGGCATCTGGCCGCCTTCGAAGCCGATACGGACGCCGCCGCCGGAGCGTGCCTTCTGACCCTTGTGACCGCGGCCGGCAGTCTTGCCGTTGCCGGTTGCATGGCCTCTGCCCTTGCGCTTATCGACGTGGGTGGAGCCTGCTACGGGAGAAAGTTCATTGATATACATTGCTTTTCCTCCTTATTCTTCCGTTACCTGGAGGAGATAGCCGATCTTGGCGATCTTGCCCCTGGTCTGGGGGTTGTCGGGCTGTACGGTCTCGTTGCCGATCTTGTGCAGACCCATGGAATTTGCGGTCGCAATGTGCTTGTCAAGACGACCGTTGAGGCTCTTTACGAGCTTGATTCTCAGATTTGCCATGATGCGCCCTCCTTAACCCTGGATCTCTTCGGGAGTCTTGCCTCTGACCGCTGCGACCTGTGCCGCATCACGGAGAGACTTGAGCCCCTGCATGGTGGCTGCAACCACGTTTGCGGGATTGTTGGTGCGCAGGCACTTGGTACGGATGTCCCTGATGCCGGCTGCCTCAACGACCGCACGGACTGCGCCGCCGGCGATAACGCCGGTACCGGGTGCTGCGGGCTTGAGCAGAACTCTGCCAGCGCCGAACTCGCCGATGATCTCGTGAGGAATGGTGGTACCGCTGAGGGTGACGGTCACGATGTTCTTCTTCGCATCCTCAAGGCCCTTGCGGATGGCTTCGGAAACTTCGTTTGCCTTGCCCAGTCCGTAGCCGACACGGCCCTTGCCGTCGCCCACTACGCACAGTGCGGAGAACTTCATAATGCGGCCGCCCTTGACGGTCTTGGAAACACGGTTGAGGGAAACTACCTTCTCGACGAACTCGGAAGCTTCCTCGCTGTTGCGGCGATCTCTTCTGTCGTTATTGTAAGCCATAATAGTTTTCCTCCTCCCTTAGAACTTCAGGCCGCCCTCACGGGCGCCTTCTGCAAGTGCTGCAACACGACCGTGGAAGATGTATCCGCCTCTGTCGAATACGACTTCCTCGATGCCCTTTGCGAGCGCACGCTCTGCAATGGTGCTGCCGATCTTCTTTGCGGCTGCGATGTTGCTGCCGTTGCCTTCAAATGCCTTCTCGACGGTGGATGCGGAAACGAGAGTGTTGCCTGCTACGTCGTCGATGATCTGGGCATAGATGTGATTTTCGCTGCGGAATACGCTGAGGCGGGGTCTTTCGGCGGTGCCGGAGATCTTGCCTCTTACTCTTGCATGGCGCTTGATGCGCTGTGCTCTTGTATCAGGTCTCTTAATCATTCAGGCACACCTCCTATTATTTAGCACCGGTCTTGCCTTCTTTGCGGCGGACAACTTCGTAATCATACTTGATGCCCTTGCCCTTGTAAGGCTCCGGAGGACGCTTACCGCGTACTTCCGCTGCAAACTGACCGACCTTCTGCTTGTCAATACCCTTGATGACGATCTGATTGGGACCGGGTACCTCGATCTGGATGTCCTCGGTTTCGGGGACGATGACCTGATGAGAGTAGCCGATGTTCAGGACCAGGTTCTTACCTTCCTTGGCTGCACGGTAGCCGACGCCGTTGACCTCAAGAGTCTTCTTGAAGCCTTCGGATACGCCGATGACCATGTTGTTGACAAGGCTGCGGGTAAGTCCGTGGAGAGAACGGTTCTCCTTTGCGTCATCGGGGCGGGAGACGTGTACCACGCCTTCGTTGACCTCGACCTTGATGCTGGGTGCTGCGTTCATGGAAAGCTCGCCCTTGGGTCCCTTGACCGTGACGTGCTGTCCGTCGACCTTCACTTCCACTCCTGCGGGAAGGACTATGGGTGCTCTACCGATTCTAGACATATTCGTGCGCCCTCCTTACCATACGAATGCCAGGACTTCGCCGCCGACATGGAGAGAACGTGCCTTCTTGTCGGTCATGACGCCCTTGGAAGTGGATACGATAGCGATACCGAGGCCCTTGAGGACCTTGGGCAGCTCGTCTGCTCCTGCGTAAACGCGCAGACCGGGCTTGGAGACACGGCGAAGACCCTGAATGGCCTTCTCCTTGCCGGGGAGATACTTGAGGGTGATGCGGATGATGCCCTGAGTGCCGTCGTCGATGATCTGGAAGCTCTTGATGTAGCCTTCCTCAAGAAGGATCTCTGCGATTGCCTTCTTCATCTTGGAAGCGGGGACATCCACGGTTTCATGCTTAGCGCTGCCGG
>CAVDMS010000083.1:0-7046 GCA_963610045.1 Bacteroidaceae bacterium | reverse complement strand
GCCGACTCGATTGTACCACATTCTCCGTCGCAGCTCAAAGAAAAAGTAAATCGAGTCCAAAACGGACTCGATGGAGCGCCTCAATTCAGCTTCTGAAATCAAACAGCCGATCGGGGCTTACGCCCAAGGCGTCGGCAATGTCAAAAACGACGTCGAGCGAGACTGCGCAGTCGGCGGTTTCAATGCGGCTCATGTGCGTTCGGCTGATGTTCACAAGCTCCGCAAGCTCGCTTTGCGACAAGCCCCTGCTCTTGCGGTAAAACGATATATTTAAGCCGAGCAGCCTGTATTTTTCAAATTGATTCTTCCGCATAGTATCACCCGTTACAGTTTACCCGACTTGCACACGACAATCCACAACACTCTAAATTGCAAATATAACTTGACACGTTACAAATGTTGTGGTATATATAATTTGCTAGCCAAATAAATACAGAGGAGAAAAGATATGCTTAAAAAGAAACTTGTTGCTCTTGTGCTTGCAGTGCTGACGATGCTGTTTGCGGTCGGCTGCGGCGGAGAAGAAGAGCTTAGCATGGACCCCGAAAGCATGGCGGTCGCCTACATGAAGGCTTTTATCGAGTGCGACACCGATGCGGCTCTTGATGCCGCAAACATTGATGCGATAAAGGATATGCTCTGGTATTATAGCGGCGACGACTATTCCTACTCCGAGTTCGAGGATATGTGGGATGAGATGTACGACAGGATGCTCGCCGAACGCAGCGAGCCGTATGCAAACGAGATGCTTTCCGAGGAATACGGCGACGACTACGAGGTCAGCTGTGAGGTTGTAGCCGTGCGGAATGCGACGAATGACGAGCTTCGATATTACGGCTCATTCTGGGATATGTGGAGCAGCATCGAGTACGACAAGGGCAAGGTCGTAAGCGTCAAAGTCAGCATAAGCGGAAGCAGAGACTCATCTTCGAATACATTTGACGTGCCGGTCATGTATTATGACGGGCAGTGGCTCATACCCATAGACGATTTTAAATAAGCGAAAACCCCCATGCAGAAATTTTCTGCATGGGGGCTCATTTATCGCGGCTGCGGCGGTCAGACCGTAAATCCAGCATTCGTGCGGACGGGGCGGGTGAAGATCGCGGAGACGGCGGACAGGTAGTCCGACTCGGTCTGCGATTTTTTGATCGCCTTCAGGGGCTTTGCCGCATCCTCGAACGAGCAGCCGAGGTAGGTCCACAGCTCCTTCATGTGCAGAAGCAGCGGTTTTTCACAGCCGATGCGCTCCTTGCAGAGCGCAAAAAGCTCGTCGTGGAAGCAGCGCAGACGCTCGGCATCAAGCGCAGCGCCGCCGCTTATCTCGCCGATGAGCGCCGGATTTGCAGCTAAACCCCGACCGAGCATTATCGCCTGCGTTTCGGGGTAGGCGGAAAGAAGCCTTTCGGCGCTCGGCGCATCGAAAACATCGCCGTTATAGCACAGCGGCGCACGGCAGACCTGCATCGCCGTCTCCCACGCCGAGAGGTCGGGCGCACCCTTATACTGCTGCGTCCGAACACGGCAGTGGACGCAAAGCTCCTTTATCGGGTAGTCGTTAAATATCTCCGCAAGGCGGGAAAATTCCTCGGCGCTGCTTGAGCCGATGCGGGTCTTTATCGAGATCCGCACCGCCGAGCCTTCAAAAATGCCGTCTAAAAACCTGCGCAGCAGCTCCGTATCCTCAAGCATTCCGCTGCCCTTTTTCTTCGCGGTCACGGTGCCGGACGGACAGCCGAGGTTCAGATTAACCTCACCGTAGCCCATGGCGGCAAGCTCCCCCGCCGCCCAGACGAAGTCGGGCGCACTTGCGCACAGAAGCTGCGGCACGAGCGTTATCCCGACGTTGTTCTCCGGCAGCACCTCACGCAGCTCCTTGGGCGTGAGCCGATGCGTCGCCGTGGGCGAGAGAAAGGGGGTGTAGTATGCGTCCGCCGGGGTAAAAAATTTGCTGTGTACCTGCCGGAAGTCACGGTCGGTGACGCCCTGCATCGGAGCGGATGTAAGCCTCATTTGTATATCTCCCGTCTAAAAAAGCCGTCGCAAGACGGCTTTTTGATGTTTAATAGAAGGTCGCAACGGGGTTTTCCGGTACCTCGCAGGGTTCGTCCGAGATGAAGGTCAGGACGGGACCCTTTCTGCCGTACGCCATGTTGAACTTGTAATTTATGCGTGCGGTGAGGATGTGCCACGAGTCGCCAACGATACCGTCGGCGCCGTCCCACTTGCAGATAAGCCCCGCAAACTGAATGTCCTCGGCGCAGCACGCCATGACGTGACGCCCGACGATGAAGCTGCCTGCCGGGATCTTTTTGCGCTTTAAGTAGCGGCATTTGAAGCGAAGCACCTTGTTTTCGTACTTTTTCGGCTCCTCGGACATATCACGGTACCACACGGCGTAGTCGTCGTCGCCGATCTCGACGACGTCGGCATCAAGGTCGAAGGGGAGCGGGTCCTCGATATCGTCGTAGCTGACCTTGCCGCCGACGTACTCGTAGGCAATGTCGCAGCGGCGGGATGCACCCCTGACTATCTTGTGCAGCGTCATCTTGTCGATGCCGTCGTTGTAGCGATTGAACACCGCAAGCTCTGCGCTTTTCAGCTTGTCGTAAACGAGCTGGCGCATATTGTCGTTGTAGCTTATGAAGCTGCGGGCGTCGGCAAACATGAACTCCTGATACACGACCCAACCCTCCGGCAGGGCGTTGTACAGCTCGTCAAGAAGCCACATTCCGTTGTACTCGATGACCACTCGCTCGCAGCGGTTTTCGGAAAGCCAAGTACGGAGGTTCTCACGGGTGAGGTCCTCAAGCCCGTCAAGCACATGAATGAACACCGAAGGGGAGGCAAACTGGTCGGGTTCGTACTCCTCCTCGCCCTCCTCGCAGACGAGCAGAAGGGTGCGTTCGCCGTTGTTGAAGCGCTTGTCCTCAAGCGTTTCCTGTATGAATTTCGTTTTTCCCGATTCGAGGAAGCCCGTAAACAGGTATACGGGAACGTCGTTTCTTTTCTCAGCCAATACCGAACAGCTCCCTTATCGCCTGCTCCTTGATGCCGGAGCCGATGACGCAGATTCTTCCCGTGACGGCGGCGCCGCCGGAGCGGATGTCCGCCTCGCCGGGGACGTAGTCGAAGTACACCCAATCGCCCTCGCCGGAGTCGACGAAGCCCTTTGCACGCAGAACGGTGCCGTACTTTTCGGTGTCGTCGAGCTGGGTGAGGATGTCCTTTATCTTGGCGGCGCTGAACTTTGCGGGGGTCTCGCAGCCCCAAGAGGTGAACACCTCGTCGGCGTGGTGGTGATGCTCGTGGTCGTGATCGTGGTCACAGCCGCAGCCGCAATGCTCGCCGTGTTCATGGTCGTGATCGTGATGATGGTCGTGATCGTGGTCATGGTGATGCTCATGCTCATGCTCATGCTCATGCTCATGCTCATGGTCGTGGTCGTGGTCGTGGTCGTGACCGCAGCCGCAATGACCGTGATTGGTCTCACGCACCTGACGGCTCATCTCCTGCATTGCGGTGGAGAGGGTGTCGGTGCGGCGGACGGCGTCCATAAGCTGCTCGCCGCTGAGCTGATCCCAAGGGGTGCTGATGACGGCGGCGTTAGGGTTGAGCTGCGTTAAGAGAGCGCTTGCGGCGACGACCTTGCCGTCGGAGGTGGAGTCGGTGCGGCTGAGGACGATGATGTCCGCATTGCAGACCTGATCGTTGAAGAATTCGCCGAAGTTGCGAACGTACATACGGCACTTGCCGGCGTCAACGACGGTGATCTTGCTGCCGATGACGGCGCCGGGAACGCCGGACACCGCCTTTGCGACGTCGGAAAGCTTGCCGACGCCGGACGGCTCGATGAGGATGCGGTCGGGAGCATAGTCCTCGATGACCTGATTGAGCGCCTTGGTGAAGTCGCCGACGAGGGTGCAGCAGATGCAGCCGGAATTCATTTCGGTTATCTCGACGCCTGCGTCCTTGAGGAAACCACCGTCAACGGCGATCTCGCCGAATTCGTTTTCGATAAGCACGAGCTTTTCGCCCTTGTAGCCCTCTTTGATGAGCTTGCGGATAAGCGTCGTCTTGCCTGCTCCGAGAAAGCCGGAGAAAATATCAATTTTTGTCAAGGTAAATTACCTCCAGTTCAATTTTATCTAACACATTATTATAACACAAATTATGACTTTTTCAACAGGGGCAAAGAATCTTGTTTTGCGCCTTTGCCCCGACTTGTGGCGCATAAGGGGAGGAAAACACAAGATGTAGGGGCGTGGGTGCATCTTGCCGAAATGCACAAAAAGAGCGCAAAAAATTCTGCAAAAAGGACGAATTTTTCCTTGACATGTATAAATTTATTTGTTATTCTATGAGGGCGCCTGTGAGTTGCTAATGGGCGTATTATGCGATGAAGCGGGAGATTGCTCGAAATCGAGGTAACTTCCGTGGAGTATGTCCGGTGCCGAAAGGCACATGATCGGGCGGCTGAAGCATTTCGTACACGGCGTATATCGTCTGTACCGCTGAGCGACCGGCAAAAAAGCCGGTTTGTTTTTCGGACAGAGTCTGATACGCACGGTAGAGTGTACGTCAAAAAGCTTCATCCGTACGGGACGAAGGCGGGACCCAATGCCGCCGAAAATTCAGTACGAAAAAGGAGAAAAACAAATGGCAAGCAACAAGAACATGATCCGCATCCGCCTCAAGGCGTACGATCACCAGCTCATCGACAAGGCAGCAGAGACCATCGTTGAGACCGCAAAGCGTACCGACGCAAAGGTCTCCGGCCCCATCCCCCTGCCCACCAAGACCGAGATCGTCACCATCCTGCGTGCAGTCCACAAGTACAAGGACAGCCGCGAACAGTTTGAGCGCCGCACCCACAAGCGCCTCATCGACATCGTAAGCCCCACTCAGAAGACCGTTGAGGCTCTTATGTCCCTTGAGCTGCCTGCAGGCGTCGAGATCGAGATCAAGCTGTAATCCCCGCAGAAAAGGTAAGGCGTATACCTTATTAAATAAAACGCAGCGACCCAAATCAATTTATGAACGACCCATTGTCCGTAGCTTGCGAATACGGACGGGTTAAGTTGCCAGCCTCTGACCGCTTAGCGAGTCAAGCGAGGTAACCAATAACCGAAGGAGGAAAAAATAATGAAGAAAGCCATTATCGGCAAGAAGGTCGGCATGACGCAGATCTTCGACGAGATGGGCAAGGTCATTCCCGTAACGGTCATCGAGGCCGGTCCCTGCACCGTGACCCAGAAGAAGACCGTCGAGAAGGAAGGCTACAACGCTGTCCAGCTCGGTTACGAAGAGGTAGCCGAAAAGAAGCTCTCCAAGCCCGAAGCAGGTCACCTGAAGAAGGCGGGAGTAGGCATGATGAAGCACCTCAAGGAGTTCAAGCTTGAGAACGCAGCCGAGATGAACGTCGGCGACGTACTCAAGGCGGACGTTTTCGCAGAAGGCGAGAAGGTCGACGTCACCGGCATCAGCAAGGGCCACGGCTACGCAGGCGTTATAAAGCGCCACGGCGCACAGCGCACCCCGATGAGCCACGGCGGCGGTCCTGTCCACCGTCATGCAGGCTCCATGGGCTCCAGCACCGACCCCAGCCGCATCTTCAAGGGCAAGATCGGCGCAGGTCACATGGGCGTTGAGCAGGTCACCGTCGAGAATCTTGACGTCGTCAAGGTTGATCCCGAACTGAACATGCTCGTTATAAGAGGCGCAGTCCCCGGTCCCAAGGGCGGTCTTGTTTACATCAAGAGCACCGCAAAGAAGGCACCCGTCAAGAAGGGCGAGGGCGCCGGCATCAGCCTCAACCCGCAGAAGGCATCTGCACGTGTCAATCCGCAGAAGGCTTCCGCAAGGAACAAGTAAGGAAAGGAGAGTATCTTAAATGCCTAAAGC
This sequence comes from Bacteroidaceae bacterium, assembly GCA_963610045.1. GTDB lineage: Bacteria > Bacillota > Clostridia > Oscillospirales > Oscillospiraceae > F23-B02. Next base: position 1,142 of record CAVDMS010000083.1, on the reverse strand, counting down.
TAACGTTTACAATATGGCAGGCGAAAAGGTCGGCGAGATCGAGCTCTCCGCAGCCGTTTTCGGTATCGAGCCGAACAAGTCTGTCCTTCACGATTCCGTCAAGAATCATCTGGCAAACTGCCGTCAGGGCACCCAGAGCGCACTCACCAAGGGCGAGGTTTCCTACACCACCGCAAAGCCGTGGCGTCAGAAGGGCACCGGCCGTGCCCGTGCAGGCTACAAGGGTTCTCCCGTGTGGACTCACGGCGGCGTAGCCTTTGCTCCCAAGCCCCGTGATTACAGCTACACCCTCAACAAGAAGGTGAAGCGCCTTGCAATGAAGAGCGCTCTCTCCGCAAAGGCAGCCGAGGACGAGATCATCGTCATCGACGGTCTGAAGGTCGAAGAGATCAAGACCAAGGCTTTCAAGGGCTTCCTTGACAAGCTGGGTGTAACCGGCAAGGCACTCGTCGTCACCGAGAACGTTGACGAGAAGGTAGTGAAGTCCGCCCGCAACATCGCAGGCATCAGCACCACCATCGCAACGATCCTCAGCCCCTATATGATTCTCAACAACCGCAAGATCGTTGTCGATAAGGCAGCGCTTGCAAAGATCGAGGAGGTGTACGCCTGATGAGAACCGCTTATGATATAGTCATTCGCCCCATCATCACCGAGCAGTCCATGGAAGACCTGGACATCAAGAAGTACGCTTTTGAGGTTGCGAAGGACGCAAACAAGATAGAAATCAAGAAGGCCGTTGAGGAGATCTTTGACGTAACCGTCATCAAGGTCACCACCAGCCATGTCCGCGGCAAGGCAAAGCGCCAGGGCGCATACCCCGCAGGCAAGACCGCCTCTTGGAAGAAAGCCGTCGTAAAGCTCAGTGAGGATTCCAAGAACATCGAGCTTTTTGAAGGCATGGCATAAGGGGAGGTAAAAGAGAATGTCTATTAAAACTTACAGACCTACCACTCCTGCCCGCAGGCAGATGACCGTTTCCGGCTTTGACGGTGTCGATAAGCACGCAAGGCCCGAAAAGAAGCTGGTCGAGGTCCTCAAAAAGAATTCCGGCCGCAACAGCTACGGCCGCATCACCGTTCGCCACAAGGGCGGCGGCAACCGTCAGAAGTACCGTGTCATCGACTTCAAGCGCAATAAGC
>CAVDMS010000082.1:0-7145 GCA_963610045.1 Bacteroidaceae bacterium | reverse complement strand
GCTTTGTCTTTAGCCTTTTTGCCGTGCTTGCGGGCTTCAAAGGTGGAGAGCATTTCCTTGAGCTGATCGTTCAAGGGGCGCTCCGAACGGAATGGCCGGAAGAAGTGATGCCGCTGAGCCGCCTGGTCCTGCGCTCTGCGGATGTGTGCCTTGATGTTCTCGTAATGCACGATAACGTCGTTGTCCTCCGCAAACTTTTTCAGCTTCACGATGAGCTGTGCGGAGTCTACAAAGTCAATTATAAACACGCCGAAGAACAGTCCTATCACAAAGGAGAACGCCAGATTGTTGGACAGCCACGCCAAAGCCTCCAAAATGTGCGGATGTACAAGATAGGCATAGACCGCGCCGAGGGCAGCCCACGCAAGCGAAAACTTCGGACAGATGATGCCCTGTATGTTGCCCCACTCGTTGCTGTAATCCCACAGGCGGACCTTCATCACCTTCAGGCAGAGAATGCCTGCGATATACTCTATGACGGTCATCGCCACGGCGGACATGAAAAACAGAGCGAGCTTGCCCCAAACCGGGTCCTTTATGAGAGTGTCGGAGTCAAGCGAGGTGACGAGAAACAGTATGCACAGGCCGAAGCCGTACAGCGGGACGTAGGGTCCCGTGCAGAAGCCGGGGTTTATCCATTTCCGCTCCGGGTTGCGGCTTGAGAAGAAGCGGCGGAAGATAAGCTCCATCACCCAACCGGCTGTCGAACCGACGAAAAACAAAAACGCCAACGCAAGGGGAAGATTCATTTTGCAATACCTCTTTCCTTGTGGAATCAATACAGAAATTATATATTTTGTGTGGGTAGCATTTCAATAGACAATCAGGCTCGGATAATGTCAAAACAGCTCGTGTTTGTACTTTATCGAGTCCTTTTCGGTTATCTCACGGATGACCCTGCACGGGTTTCCGGCAGCCAAAGAGTGCGGCGGAATGCTGCGTGTGACAACGCTGCCCGCTCCGATAACGCAGCCCTCCCCTATCGTTACGCCGCCCGTGACCGTCACGTTGCTTGCGATCCAACAATTGGAGCCGACGGTTATGGGTTTGCCGTATTCGTCGTCATACGGCGTGCCGTCGTCCCTGAATTTGATGTTACGCTCCTGCCATCTGAATGGGTGGATCGGGGTCACGAGCGTGCAGTTAGGTCCGAAAAACACATTGTCGCCGATGCTCACGGGGCAGGTGTCCAGCACGGTGAGATTAAAGTTTGCATAGCAATTGTCGCCGAAGGACGTAAAAGCGCCGTAGTCAAAATATATCGGTCCCTGAAGAAACAGTCCCTTCCCCTGACGTGGTATAAGCTCGTCTAAAATTTTCTTTCTTTCGTCATCGTCCTCGCACAGGCTGCTGTATCTCTGCGAAAGTCTGTGCGCCTTGAGCCTCATCTCGGCTAAGGTCTTATCGCTCGGATCGTAAATTTTCCCGGCAAGCATTTTCTCGGTCTCGTTCATGGTACCCTCCTCCGAAATCGCACTTTACTGTACTTATTATACCAACATTCACGTCATTGAGCAAGAAATGATATTTCAGTGTCGGCAATCGGTAAGAGGTTTTAAATCGTTCGGTCAAGCACCGTGACTTGAGTAATAACATCTCGCAGTCGGTCGGCGCCGACCATGTAGTCGAGAACATCATCAGCGGTGTTAAAAATCCGTTCCGTTTCCGGTCTGTTCCACAAGTAGACAGAAATTTTCTTATCCTTACCGTAAGGAACAATGCCCAAATGAATACCGTTCCATTCGAGTTCGACCTCTCCGCCGCATCGCATACACCGCTTGAAGTCGCTGATTGTTTTAAATCGGTTATCTTCTAATGAGTTGTGAGAATTCAGTATACGATAAGACATATTGCACCTCAAATACGATTTTATTTCGGGAATATTCCCGTCCCAATAATCCCCTCAATTAAGCAATAAAAAGCAGCCGTCACTTTCGTGGCGACTGTTTTTGGCCGCTGCCATATTATAGAATTTCAAGTCGCATCTCAAGTCATACCAAATCAAAGCCCAGCGAAGCGGGTTTGATTTGGAAAGGAGGAGCAAGGTAGCAGGCGGACGACTTTCTTTTTTCTGAAAGAATAAAAGAAAGTCGGAGCAAAGCGAACTTTGCTCCGACGTGGTCCGAGTGACTGGAGTTGAACCAGCGGCCTCTTGAACCCCATTCAAGCGCGCTACCATCTGCGCTACACCCGGATTTATTAAGCTTGATTATAATAGCACATTCGTTCTTAAATTGCAATACCTATTTTCAAAATTTTTTCCCGCTCCGAAACCCGGTGCCGTACTCCCCTGCGCAAAATGTCGGCGGCGCTTTCGCACCGCCGACACACAGCTTTTTGCATCAGCCTACTTGCAGGCAGTATATACGCTGTCCTCTGTGACCCACGACAACATAGTCCTCGAACATCGCAGGCGACGCCTCAATGTTGCCGCCGACGTTTACGCAGTCAAGCTCCTCGCCCGTGCGTCCGTCAAGGAGATAGATCCTGTATCCGAGGGATTCGCAGAATACGATATAGCCCTTGCCGTTGTCGTCGTAGAAGTCAACGGGCGAGCTCCAACTGTACATACTCGTTTGCTTCTCCCACGCCACTTCGCCGGTTTCCTTGTACAGCGCCGCAAGCACACCGCCGCTAGCATTGGGCGTTCTCGCTATCGGCACAAAGATGAGATCGTCAAGCTCGTTCTTACCCACCGCGATCGTTCCCTGAACGCCGCCGGAGAGGTCGGCCACGGTGTAGCAGGTGTAGTCAGTCTGCCATATGATCTCGCCCGTCTCGGCGTCAAGCTTCCAAATGGGAACTGCCGCCGTGGTGTAGCTTCTCCAACCGTAATGGAAGGAGGTGCTCATGTAAATATAGGGGTGTCCGTCCTCGACGCTGACCACGGGGGTGCAGTTGGAGTCGTCAAGTATATCCTGCACCCAGACAAGCTCAAGCGTGTTGAGGTCAAGGCACATGAACAGACCGCCGTTGTCGCCGATGAACAGGTAGTGATTTATTATGACCGCACTGTCCTCCATGCCGAGCCAATAGCTGCTGCCGGAGGATCTTACGCCCATGTACTTCCACTTTACAACGTTGTCTGGATTTATCGAAAGCTCACCAGTCGCCTCGTTGTAATTCGTGTTCAGATGGATGATGTACAGAACACCGTTCTCGCCCGGATAGATGAGCTGATCGGTCTCTGCGGACACAAGCGGCGAGGAGTCAAATGCACTGAAGCCTCTGTCGGCAAAGGAGTCGCTGTGACCAAACTCGTACATAACGGTATTGTCAACGAGGTTGATTATAAACGACCTCGATCTGCCGTTTGTACTGTGTACGCCGGAGCCGACGTACATTATCGGATAGCCTCGCGGATCAAGTGCGCCCGCTCCCTTGAAGGTGTAGCCGACGTACATTGCGTCACGGGTGGTCTTACCCGTCTCAAGCTCATAGAAGTGTATATAGCCGTCCATCGAAGCATAGATGACCTCGACAAGACCGTCCTGCTGCCTTGCCCAGTCGTACATTGCGGTGAGGTTCTTGCGGGTGGCATCGGGCCATCTCACGATGAGGGGCTGACCTACCCAACCGTTGCCGCTCCAGTAGTTGCCGCCTATGTCGCTCAGACCGCCGATGGAGTTCGTCCACACGGTGCTGAACTTTCCGTTTACAACGTTTGCTGTGCCGTAGGCGGCACTCGTGCGGAAGTTGTTGCCCCTGAAGGTCACAATGCCCTCAACGTCGGTGTACTTGTCGCCGACGTCAAAGTTTATCTCATACGGGCTTATGTAGTCCTCCACGTTTTCGCCGTTGACATTTATCGCAGTCGATTTCATAAGCTTTTCGGGCATCGTGGATTCGACCGCATGGGGGTTGAAGTTCTCGATCCCGTAAGGCTCCGGCGTGGGTTCCGGCGTGGGCTCAACAGACGGCTCCGGCGTTATCACCTCGGGGGATTCGGCGGGAGCGTTTGCGTTGTTGTTTGCAATGATCGCCTTGTAGATTATAAAGCCAAGCACCGCAAGCAGCAAAACAAGCAACACTATCTCAAGTGCAAGTATCGCCGGTTTTTTCTTTTTCTTTTCGTTCTCCATATCCTTACCTCTTATTCTGTGAAATGAACGTGATTGTTTATATGCTCACTGCAAAAGCAGTGGTAACCCGCACAACGGGAGCAGTATCTGAACTCAAGCTCCGGGTATTCGGCATCGGTCTTTCCGCAGACCTCGCACTTGTAGGTGAAATCCTTGAGCCTGTCCTCGTACTTTATCTGCGTGACCTTTCTGCGAAAATCCCTTGAGGTCTTTGCGTTTCCTTTTTTAAATCGCTTCAGCTCGTCTATGAGGCTGCCGCCGAAGAACACAAAGTAGTTGAGCATCGCAATGACCGGCAGTAGGTTGTACGGAAAGCTGCTCTGTATAATCATAACGACAAAGTACACGGCGTCCAAAAGCGCAAGCCACTTTATCCTTATAGGGATTATAAAGAAAAGGAGTATCTGCATATTGGGGAAAAGCGTCGCAAAGGAGAAGAACATCGACATATAAATGAAGTGTCCGCCGACGGCGATGGACTCTCCGCCTATGAGATACACGGCAAAGCCGTACAGTATCGTGAGCAGCATTCCGCCGAACACGAAGATGTTGAAGCGTGCGGTACCCCAGTTGCGCTCAAGCGTGCTTCCGATCCAATAATAGAAGTACAAAAACAGAAGCTCAAGCACGCTGCCGCTGTTCGGGACGAACATGAAGCTCAGTATTCTCCACACCTGACCGTGCTTTATTATCATTTCCGGGGAAAAGTACAGGAGTCCTATGAGCGACTGCGTCGTATCCATCATGGACAGCAGCCACATCGCACCCGTACCTATAACAATTATCAGCATCAAATTGGCAACGCCGAAGCGAGGATGCTTGTAGCAAAACATACTTATGGCTCTGTCAAGCTTCTTCATTGCTCGTTTTCCTCCGTGTGTATTCCAAGACTATTTTACATGGTACAACGATTCTGCGATAAAGTCCACAAAAAATTTGTCGTCATTCAAACATTTTCCTTTAAGTTTCCGAAAAGCTGTGTTAAAATGTATTCTGTATCTTTATGTATAAGCATAAGAGGAGTATCCATGTACAACGATAATGACATTAAAAACGAGATAATCGAAGGGCGCAACGCCGTGGTCGAGGCGCTCAGAGCGGGCAGGAGTATAGACAAGATTTTCATCGCCAAGGGCGACACCGACAAGACGCTCGGTCATATCGCCTCAAAGGCGAGGGCTGCCGGTATCGTCGTTGCGGACGCAGACCGCCGCAAGCTGGACGCAATGAGCGTCACCAAGGCGCATCAGGGCGTTATCGCCCTCGTCGGCGTCAGCGACTACTGCACGGTCTCGTCAATTCTCGACTACGCAAAGGAACGCAATGAAGCTCCCTTCGTCGTCGTGTGCGACGAGATAAGCGATCCGAGAAACCTCGGCGCCATCATAAGGAGCGCCGAATGTGCGGGTGCGCACGGGGTCATCATCCCCAAGCGCAGGAGCGCAGGCATGACGGCGATAGTCGGCAAGGCGTCGGCAGGCGCCGCCGAGCATATGCGCATCGCAAGGGTCGCAAATATTCCTACGGTGCTCAAGGAGCTTAAAGACTCCGGGCTTTGGATATACGGCGCTGCCGCCGGCGGCGAAAGCGGACTGTGGAAAACCGACTTCTCCGGCGCTCTGGCGATCGTTATCGGCTCCGAGGGAGACGGCTTGGGCAGGCTCGTGCGCCAGTCCTGCGATTTCATCGTCAGCATCCCGATGGTGGGAACGATCAATTCTCTCAACGCTTCGGCTGCCGCCTCCGTTATAATGTATGAGATCCTGCGGCAACGCAGCGGCAATTCCCTGTAAAGGATGATTTTCTATGAGTTTTGAATATACAAACGGCTTCGACGACGAATATTCGCTCGAAAGTATTCTTGCGGAGTTCGGCTCCAAGCCGGAGACCGACGGAGATAGACGCAAGGACGAAGCCGAGACCGAACCGAGATCGGCGACGATGCCCGTTCAGACCGAGGACGATCCCTATGTTTTGACGATGGGCGGCTCCTCGGACGACGAACCGAGTCCCGACCCCACCGTTGATTTAGACGGCGACGCAAAGCCGAAGGTTTCCGATACCGAGACTTTTTATCCGCAGCCCGATCCCTCCGAGGAGAACTACGCTCAGTATAAATTCGACGACTCCGATTTTGAGGAGGTCAAATATGCAAGCGACGAGGACTATGACGAATACGGTGACGACGATGATGACGAGGAGGACGATGAGCCTCGCCCGTCCTTAAAGGAGCGCCTCGGTGCGCCGCTTATCGCATTTGCGGCGTATGTCGTGATGAAGGTCCAGCAGAGCAAGCTGAGCTTCCGTGCCGCTCCGCCCGAAGAGGCGGAGGATCTCGGCGAGGAGATGCTCCCCGACAAGGCTGCCAAGTTCTATGACAAGCACATACCGTGGCTGAAGCTCAGGACGAAGCTTTCGTTCTTTGTAAGCCTCATCATGGCGTACATTTCGCTAGGCTTCCCCGTTTCGGGCGTCCTGAACGACGTCGGCGTCAAGGCCGCAGTGCTTCTCATCATGCTCCTGTCGGTAATGCTTTTCGGTGCGGACGTGTTCGTTTCCGGCGCAGCTTCGCTCATTAAGCGCCGCCCGGACGCAAACTCGCTCGTTGCTCTCTCCTGCCTTATATCGGTGATAGACGCTGCGATCATCGCTTGCGGTGTCAAGGGCTACGGTATCCCCTACTGCGCCGTCGCAGCGCTCACCATGTCGTTTACGCTGCTCGGCTCCGTTTTGAACTGCCGCTCCAACCGAATCGCCTGCCGCTCCGCCGCCGCACTGCACAAGCCCTACACCCTCACCGCCGAGACCTCGGTAAGCGGCGAAGGCATAACGCTTTTAAAATCCCGCTGCGGCACGAAGGATTTTGTGCGAAGAACGGAGGAATTTGGTCCCGACGAGGTCGCCTACGGGCTTATGGCTCCGTACCTCATCATATTTTCGCTGCTACTCAGCATCATAGCGGCGGCAATAGCAGGCAGCTTCAAGGGCTTTGCTCACATTCTGTCCGGCATTTTCGTGTTCTCCGCGCCCTTCGTCATGCTCATCGCCTACCCGCTCCCCTTC
>CAVDMS010000081.1:0-7197 GCA_963610045.1 Bacteroidaceae bacterium | reverse complement strand
AGCGCTCCGGCTCCGATATTGTGCGTCACGAGGAGGGCAGCGACCCCGCATCCGTGGTGTATGACGGAATATGCGCAGCCAAGGCGAGAGATGCGGACATCATCATCATCGACACCGCCGGAAGACTGCATAACAAGGCAAACCTCATGAACGAGCTTAACAAGATAAGCCGTGTGGTGCGCCGTGAGCTGCCGGATGCCGATATCGAGACGCTGATGGTGCTTGACGCAACGACGGGTCAGAACGGACTCATACAGGCAAAGCAGTTCCTTGAGACCGCAGGCATCACCGGCATCGTGCTTACGAAGCTGGACGGCACCGCCAAGGGCGGCATCGTGTTTGCGATATCAAACGAGCTGAAGCTTCCCGTGAAGTACGTCGGCATCGGCGAGGGGATAGACGACCTCATTCCCTTTGACGCAAAGAACTTTGTGGAGGCGCTATTTAAGGAATGAAGCTGATTTTAGCAAGCAACAACAAAAACAAGCTGCGTGAGCTGCGTGAGCTTATGTCCGACACGGGCATCGAAATTTTGAGCCAGAGCGAAGCGGGCTGCAACTTTGAGGTCGAGGAAAACGGAACGACCTTTGCCGAGAACGCATACCTCAAGGCGGAGGCGGTTTATAAGGCGACGGGGCTTGCCTCCCTTGCCGACGACTCCGGGCTTGCGGTCGATGCGCTCGACGGCGCACCGGGCATATATTCCGCACGCTTTGCGCCCGGCGGACACTCCGCCACCGACTATGAGCGCAATGTTTATTTGCTTTCCGTGATGGAAAACGTGGAACACAGAGACGCAAAATTCGTCTGTAGTATATGCTGCATCATGCCCGGCGGCGATATCATACGCACCGAGGAATACTGCTACGGCGATATAATCCGTGAGCAGAGAGGCACCGGCGGCTTCGGCTACAACACCGTGTTCCGTCCCAAGGGCTATGACATCACCATGGCGGAAATGAGCGACGAGGAACGCTACTCAATATCGCACCGGGGCAAGGCGCTTCGGGAGTTTAAGAAGAAACTGAGGGAATACAATGACACTAAGCAGTAAGCAAAGAGCGCAGCTTCGGGGCATCGCCATGACCGAGGATACGATAATCCAGATAGGCAAGGCGGGCATCACCGAGAACACGGTGACGGAGGTTAACAATGCGCTTGCGGCCCGTGAGCTTATAAAGGGCAGAGTGCTTGAAAATTCGCTGCTCACGGCGGCGGAGGCGGCAAACGCACTGGCAGAGGTCTGCGGCGCCGAGACCGTGCAGGTCATAGGCAGCAAATTCGTGCTGTTTAAAAGAAACATAAAAGAGCCGAAAATAGAATTGGTGAAGAGCAGGAAGAAATGAAAATTGCCATATACGGCGGCACGTTCAATCCGCCGCACAGGGGGCATGTCGAGTCGCTGCAAGCAGTGTACGAGCAGGCAAAGCCGGACAGGGTGCTGGTCATCCCGGCGAGCATACCGCCGCACAAAGAGCTTTCGGCAGGCAGCCCCGATGCCGAGGAGCGCCTTGAGCTTACGAGGCTTGCATTCAAAGAGCTTCCGTATGCCGAGGTGACGGATATGGAGCTTACGAGGACGGGCAAAAGCTACACTTCGGACACCGTGGCGGAGCTTTTGCGCAAGTACCCGGATGCCGAGCTTATGCTCGCTATGGGTACGGATATGTTCCTCAGCTTCGAGACATGGCACGAGTGCCGCTATCTGATAGAGAACGTGACTGTGCTTGTCTTTGCCCGCAGAGAGGGTGAGGACGAAAAGATATTTAAATACGGCGAATACCTCGAAAGCGAATACGGCGCAAGGATAAGCTATATTATGCATGACCCCTTGCCGATCTCCTCGTCGGAGATACGCAGGATGCTGCCGAGACGACTCGGAAGGGAGCTTTTGCCCGGCGGAGTTTTTGCAAGGATCGTGAAAAACGGTGACTACGGCACAAAGCCGGACTTTCCGTGGCTTCGGGAGCAGTCATATGCCTACCTTTCTCCGAAGCGCATCCCTCATGTGCAGGGCTGCGAGCGGGAGGCCGTGCGGCTTGCAAAGCGTTGGGGCGAATCCGAGGAGGATGCCGCAGAAGCCGGAATTTTGCACGATATAACAAAAAAACTTGTGCTTTCCGAACAATTGATATTGAGTGAAAAATATGGTATCATAAACGATGCTTATGAAACGGCGAACGTAAAGCTGCTGCACGCAAAGACGGGCGCGGCGCTTGCAAGGGATCTTTTCAACATAAGCGACAGAGTGTACTCGGCTATACGTTGGCATACGACCGGAAAGCCGGACATGACGCTGCTTGAGAAGATAATTTACATGGCGGATTACATCGAGCCGAATCGGGACTTCCCCGGTGTGGACAAGCTCAGAGAGCTTGCATATGAGGACCTTGATGCGGCGATGGTGTTGGGGCTCGAGATGAGCCTTGAGGATATACGAAGTTATGGGGCGGAGCCGTATGGAGTGACGGTTTCGGCATATGAGTGGTATAAAGCGAAGCTGACTGAGAAAGGGAAATAAAATGCAGTTATACGGAAACAGGAATGACGGTAAGCATACCGGGGAGAGAAGACCCAGAAGCGAGGAAGAGCTTATTGCCGAGCAGAGAGCGGTGGATGAGGCCATGAGAGGCGGCCGTTCAGGAAGGTCTCAAAAGCGCAGAAAAAAGAAAAAAGGCTCTGCTGCGAAAAAGATTCTGCTTGCGATACTTATAATCGCAGCGCTTCTCGCCGCTGCATGGTTTATATTTGTCGAGTTCTTTACCGAAGCGCCCGAAGTCGCGCCGGAAGGCAGGGAAGACGGTAAGTTTACCTTCCTCATAGTCGGACTTGACAAGGTCGGCAACAACACCGATACCATCATGGTCGCGCGCTTTGATACCGAGAACGACAACATTAACGTCGTGAGCTTGCCGAGAGATACTCTCATAAACTCCGAATCCAGTGTAAAGAAGATAAACAGCGTATACCCCGCAAGCATCAACAATGGCGGAGACGGCTATACCGCTCTGGCGGCAGCCGTTGAGAAAATGATGGGCTTCAAGGTCGATCACGTTGTCGTTATTGACCTTCAGGCTGCTGCCGAGATCGTTGACACCATCGGCGGCGTTGAGTTTGACGTTCCGGATGACATGAATTACGACGATCCCGAGCAGGATCTGCACATCCACATAAACAAGGGACTTCAGAAGCTCAACGGCGAGGACACCGTTAAGGTGCTGCGTTTCCGTGCGACCTACGGCATGGGTGACATTGACCGCATCGACGTACAGCAGAGTCTGTTCCGTGCAATGGCATCCCAACTCATAAGCCTCGGCAACATTCCCAATATTGACGAGCTTATAAGCATTGCGGAAAACAGAGTTGTGACCTATAATACCCATACGGGCAAGCCGCTTACCGGCGACAATATCCGCTATTTCCTCAAGGAGTTCCTTGACCTCAGCGGCGATGACATTCAGTTTATGAAGATGCCGGCGCTGAATTATTACTGCGGCGAGATTTGCAGGGTGAGCTATGTGTTCCCCGACATCGGCGCATGGGTCGATATGATCAACGAGCGCCTTAACCCCTATGAAAATACTGTGAGCTACGAGGATCTTGATATGGTGACGGTGATGAACGGAAACTTCTACTACACCACGGAGCCTCTAAGGGGCGGCGTCACAAGCTTCTATCTTTACAGCAGCTATCCCGATGTTGCAGACTACGGCATTTTGCCGTATTCAAGTATCCTGACAGATGAGGGTGATAATTAATGATGACACCGAAGGAGGTCGTTCAGATCGCCGCAAAAGCGCTGAACGATAAAAAAGGAAAGGACATAAAGGTCCTTAAAACCCACGATCTCACGACGCTGTGCGACTATTTTGTGATATGCACCGGCACCTCCTCCACACATATCAAGTCGCTTACCGACGAGATCGACAGAGCAATGAGCGAGGCGGGAGAACCTCCCATCCGCAGAGAAGGCTACCGCAGCGGCAACTGGGTGCTGCTTGACTTCGGCTGCGTCGTCGCTCACGTTTTTACCGAGGACGCAAGAGAGTTTTATAAGCTCGAAAGGCTCTGGTCCGATGCCGAGGAGATCGACCTCTCATCCCTTATCGGCCCCTGCTAAGGGGCCTTCGGACATTTATACTATGATAAGGGAGATATAAAAATGAAATACGATTTTGCCGCAATAGAAAAGAAATGGCAGGAAAATTGGGAAAAAACCAAACCTTACGCCGCAATTACCGGCGATCCGAGACCTAAGTTCTACGGACTTATCGAGTTCCCGTACCCTTCGGGTCAGGGACTGCACGTCGGTCACCCCAGACCCTTTACGGCGATCGACATCGTGTGCCGCAAAAGAAGAATGCAGGGCTACAACGTCCTGTTTCCCATCGGCTTTGACGCATTCGGTCTGCCCACCGAGAACTATGCGATAAAGACCCATATCCACCCCACCAAGGTGACGGCGGCGAACATCAAGACCTTCACCTCTCAGCTCAAGATGTTGGGCTACGGCTTTGACTGGGACAGAGTCGTCGATACGACCGACCCCAAGTACTACAAGTGGACCCAGTGGATATTCCTCCAGATGTACAAGCACGGGCTTGCGTATAAGGCGACGATGCCCGTTAACTGGTGTACCTCCTGCAAGTGCGTGCTTGCAAACGAGGAGGTCGTGGACGGTGTATGCGAGCGCTGCGGCAGCGAGGTCGTGCGCAAGGAAAAGAGCCAGTGGATGTTGGCGATCACCAAGTACGCACAGCGCCTTATCGACGATCTGGACGATCTCGACTACCTTGAGAGAGTTAAGATCCAGCAGAAGAATTGGATCGGACGCTCCACCGGCGCCGAGATAAGCTTTGACACCAATCTCGGCGAAAAGGTGACGGTGTACACCACGAGACCCGACACCCTTTTCGGTACGAGCTATATGGTCATTTCGCCGGAGCATCCGCTGCTTGAGAAGTGGCTGCCTGAGATCGAAAACCGTGACGAGGTCGAGGCGTACCGCATCGAGGCGGGCAGAAAGTCCGACTTCGAACGAGGTGAGCTTAACAAGGAAAAGACCGGCGTGCGCCTTGCGGGCGTCGAGGTCATGAACCCCGTTACCGGCAAGCCCCTGCCGATGTTCGTCTCCGACTACGTTCTCATGGGCTACGGCACCGGCATAGTCATGGGCGTTCCGGGACACGATCAGCGTGACTGGGAGTTTGCAACCAAGTTCGGTCTGCCGATAATCGAGGTCGTCTCCGGCGGCGACGTAACTCAGGGTGCATTCGTCGCAAAGGATGACAGTGCGGTCATGGTAAACTCCGGCTTCCTCAACGGCATGACCGTTAAAGAAGCCATCCCCGCAATGAAAAAGTACATTGTCGAAAAGGGCATAGGCGTCGAGAAGGTCAACTATAAGCTCCGTGACTGGGTGTTCTCACGCCAGCGTTATTGGGGCGAGCCTATCCCGATGATAAACTGCCCCGAATGCGGTTGGGTACCCGTGCCGGAGGAGGAGCTGCCGCTCGTCCTGCCCGACGTGGAAAACTACGAGCCGACCGACAACGGCGAAAGCCCCATTGCAAAGATGCGTGACTGGGTGGAATGTACCTGCCCCAAGTGCGGCGGCAAGGCCGAGCGTGAGACCGATACGATGCCCAACTGGGCAGGCTCAAGCTGGTACTGGCTCCGCTATATGGATCCGCACAACGACAAGGAGTTCGTCTCCAAGGAAGCCGAAAACTACTGGGGTCCCGTTGACTGGTACAACGGCGGTATGGAGCATACCACGCTGCACCTCCTGTACTCCCGCTTCTGGCATAAGTTCCTGTACGACATCGGTGAGGTCCACACCAAGGAGCCTTACGCAAAGCGCACCTCCCACGGCATGATCCTCGGTGAGGGCGGCGAAAAGATGAGCAAGTCGAGGGGCAACGTCATAAACCCGAACGACATTGTCAATCAGTACGGCGCCGACACTCTGCGCCTGCACATCATGTTCATCGGCGACTTTGAAAAGGCGGTGTCGTGGTCTAACGAGGCCGTCAAGGGTTCAAAGCGCTTCCTCGACCGCTGTTGGAACCTCATGGAGCTTGCGAGCGACGACGAGGGCTATTCCGCAAAGAACGAGAGCGTTATCCACAAGACCGTGAAGAAGGTCGGCGCCGACATTGAGGAGCTGAAGATGAACACGGCGATCGCCGCTCTGATGAGCATGGTCAACGACTTCTACGCAAACGGCTGCACCAAGGGCGAGGTCAAAACTCTGCTCCTGCTTTTAAGCCCCTTTGCGCCGCATATCGTTGAGGAAATGTGGGAACAGATGGGCTTTGCCGCAGCCGAGGGCAAGATGGCGATGCAGATGCCGTGGCCTTCCTACGACGACTCCAAGACCGTTGACAACGAGTGCGAGATGGCGGTCCAGGTGAACGGTAAGCTCAAGACCACGATCAAGGCGCCCGTTGACTCCGAGGATGACTACGTTGTGGAGCTTGCCTGCAAGGACGCAAAGGTCGCACCGCTGCTTGAGGGCAAAACGCTTGTCAAGACCATTGTCAGGAAAAACAAGATAGTCAGCCTTGTGGTAAAATAAGCGGATATAAGAATAATTGTGGTTGACATTGGACTGTAAAACAAGTATAATGTCATTTGTTAAGCCAAAGAGTTTGGCCCTTAAAGCGCCGCAAGGCGTTAATGGAGGGAGTGAAATAAATGTCTGAAATCTATGTCAAGGAAAATGAGTCTCTGGACAATGCTCTTAAAAGATTCAAGCGCAGCTGCGCAAAGGCCGGCGTTCTGCAGGACCTCAGAAAGAAGGAGTACTATCAGAGTCCCAGCGTAAAGCGCCGCAAAAAGAGCGAGGCCGCACGCAAGAACAAGAACAAGAGATACTACTAATTATAAAAAAGCCTGTACCGATTTGGTACAGGCTTTTTTATTGTTTATTCCTCGACGCTCCACGGCAGCTCGACTGCCGTAAAGCCGTGATGCACGGCGGGGAGGAACTTATCCGTAATATCAGTCGTCCTGATCTTCAGGGACGAGGTGTTCATGCACGGGTGGCAGCCGAGAAATTCGCCCCTTAAAACGTCGGAATCAATGACGGCTTTGACCTTGCCCTCGGTGTCGTTCATCAGACAGAGGATACTGACGGAGCCGGGCGTGACCCCCAAAAGCTCCTCCATGTGCTGCGGCGAGGCAAATGAGAGC
>CAVDMS010000080.1:0-7200 GCA_963610045.1 Bacteroidaceae bacterium | reverse complement strand
ACGCAGAGGGATACCATGGTGGCAAAGGTCTTGATCTTTCCCGACCATGCGGCTGCGATAACGATACCCTGCTCGACGGCAAGCAGCCTCAGTCCGGAAACGCCGAACTCACGGAACAGAACGATCGCTACGACCCAACCGGGCATAAATCCCGCCTCGACGAAATAACACATGGCGGCAAGAACGAGCATCTTGTCGGCAAGGGGGTCAATAAACTTTCCGAAATCGGTCACCTGATTGTATTTTCTTGCAATATGACCATCAACGAAATCGGTGAGGCTCGCAATTATAAATGCTGCTAATGCCCAGTAGACAAGGTCGAGGTACATAAGCACAAGAAAAACAGGAACGAGAATAATACGAGCAATTGTAAATTTATTAGCCGTAGTCATAAAACAGCCCCCTTAAACGTGTTAAACTTCTTCGCCAATAAGAAAACATTCGTCTGTAATTGCGGTGATCTTAACGTCAACGATGCTGCCCTCACAGCCTGCACCGTCAAAGAATACAAGTCCGTCAATGTCCGGAGAATCGGCATAGCTGCGGCCGAAGAACATCGTCTGCTCCTCGTCGTAGCCTTCGCACAGCACTCGAAGCGTCTTTCCGACCTGAGAGCGGCAGAAGTCCTCCATTATCTCGGACTGGAGCTGCATTATAAGCTCCGCTCTGCGCTGTGCGGTCTCAAAATCGACGTGTTCCATTTTTGCTGCCCTCGTCCCTTCTTCGGGGGAGAAGGGGAACACGCCCGCACGCTCAATTTTTGCCTCACGAAGGAACTCACAAAGCTCCTCAAACTCGGCTTCGCCCTCGCCGGGGAGACCCGCAATAATACTGGTGCGCAGGACAAGACCGGGTATCCTCTGCCGCAGATCCTTAAAGAGCCTGCGAATATCGTCGCTTGTACCGTGCCGGTTCATGGCTTTCAAAATGCCGTCGTTTATATGCTGAATGGGAATGTCGAGATACTTCACGATCTTGTCGTTTGTAGCGATCTCATCTATCAGCTCATCGTCAAACTGATCGGGATATGTATAGTGAAGCCTTATCCACTCAATGCCATCGATCTCGGAAAGCTTCGAGCAAAGCTCCGCAAGCGAGCGCTTACCGTAGAGATCAGTGCCGTATTTAGTGATATCCTGAGCGATAACGATAAGTTCCTTAACGCCATGCTCGGCGAGTGAGCGAGCCTCCTCAAGTATGTTCGTCATACTGCGGGAGCGGTATCTGCCACGAATGTAGGGGATGGCGCAGAAAGCACAGAAGTTGTCGCAGCCCTCGGCGATTTTGAGGTACGCCCACGCAGGACCCGTGCTGACCACTCTCGGCAGCTCGTCCACGAGGGCATTCTTGTCGCCGAAATATTCGACGTTGTTTCCGGCAAATGCCTCGTCGAGTGCGGATACAATATCGGCAAAGCTGCCGACGCCCAAGATCGCATCAATTTCGGGAAGCTCCGCTTTAATATCGTCACGGTAGCGCTCCGGCAGACAGCCCGTTACAATTATCTTTCCGAGCTTGCCGGCGGCTTTAAGCTCCGCCATTTGAAGGATCGTGTCTATCGCTTCGCTCTTTGCGGCGTCGATAAAGCCGCAGGTATTTATGATAACCGCATCGCAGCCCTCCGGGTCGGGGGAGAGCGTGTAGCCTGCTTCATCAAGAAGATACAGCATTTGCTCGCTGTTCACAAGATTTTTTGCGCAGCCGAGCGAAATAAGTGCAATGCTTCTTTTCATTGAAATTCCTCGCTAATATATTGATTTATTGCGTGACGTATTTCGTCCCAGGAGTAGCCTCTGCGAAACAGAGTATTTGAGATCTTGCGGACCTGCGCCTTGTCGTCGGGATCGGTGAGCCTTGAAGCGATAAAGCTCCTCAGGCGATCATCCTGCTCCGGCATTTCGCAAAGCGCCTCGTCCCACAGCTCACGCTCAATGCCGTGACGCCGCAGCTCCTGCGTGATCCTTGCTCTGCCGAAGCCCTTGGCGGCGTAGTGCCTTACGAGCGACGCCGCATAGCGCCGGTCGTCGATAAGCCCCATATCGCACAGCCAAAGCGTTGCAGCTTCGGCGTTTTCCTCGGCTTCGCCCTTTTCAATAAGGCGCTTTCGCATTTCCTGCTGTGACATCGGACGAGCGTTGATGATGCGCAGCGCCCTTGCTTTGCACAGTGAAAGGGTGGAAGCGGCATGGAGAGTGCTGTACGCCTCATCGTCAAGCTCCGTGCCTGTGTGGATAAACCTGTCAGTCAGCACGGAGAGCGTAGTTTTAAGCTCGCTGCCGTCAGAAAATTCAAGGACAAAGCGTTCGGGTGAGGTCTGTCTTATCCCGGTAACGGTAATAAGCGACATCAGCCTTCAAAATCGTCGGCGGAAACATCGACCGCACGACCTGCTGCCTGAGCAGCTTTCCTTGCCTGAGGACTCATAAGCTTGTGCGCATTCTCACGAATCTGCTTTTCAAGCTGATCCTGAACTTCGGGGTTCTTCTGGAGATATTCCTTAACGGCATCACGTCCCTGAACACGCTGACCGTTAATGGTAAACCATGCGCCTGCCTTGTCGATAAGCTCAAGCTTAACGCCGAGGTCAATGATCTCACCGACCTTGGAAATGCCCTCACCGTAAATGATATCAAATTCAGCCTCTTTAAACGGAGGTGCGCACTTGTTCTTTATAACCTTGGCTCTGGTGCGGTTGCCGATCATTTCGCCGTTGGCCTTTAGCGTTTCGGTACGCCTTACGTCGATGCGGACGGAGGCGTAATACTTGAGGGCGAGACCACCGGGGGTGGTTTCGGGGTTGCCGTACATAACGCCGATCTTCTGACGAAGCTGATTTATGAAGATGACGGTGCAGCCGTTTTTGGCGATGCATCCCGCCAGACGGCGCATTGCCTGCGACATGAGCCTTGCGAGCGCGCCGACGACTGTGTCGCCCATTTCGCCTTCAAGCTCGATACGGGGAATGAGTGCGGCAACGGAGTCAACAACGACAACGTCAACTGCAGAGGAGCGGACAAGACTTTCTGTAATGTCAAGCGCCTGCTCGCCGGTGTCGGGCTGAGAGATGAGCAGACTGTCAATATCAACGCCAAGCGCACGGGCGTATGCGGGTTCAAGCGCGTGTTCGACGTCGATGTATGCCGCCTCACCGCCTGCCTTTTGAGCTGCCGCAACAACGTGGAGCGCAAGGGTGGTCTTGCCCGAAGCCTCAGGTCCGTAGATCTCAACTATACGTCCTTTGGGGACGCCGCCTATGCCGAGCGCAATGTCGAGCGAAAGAGAGCCGGTGGTAAGAGCCTCGACATTGACGGGAATATCATCGCCGAGACGCATAATAGCGCCCTTGCCGTAGTTTTTCTCTATCTGCGCAATGCATGTCTCAAGAGCTTTTTTCTTGTCCGAGGACTGTCCGTGGGTGGAGATCGGAGTTTTTTTCTTTTCTGCCATTTAAGTACACCTCATGTATATCAGTATTCGTTTTTCCATTTTCCGATGACGACACGCTCTGTGCCGAGAGTGTCGAGCCTTACATCGACGGACACAAAGCCCGCCTGAAGGAGCATATTTTTAACGGCGTCCGCCTGACCTTCGCCGACCTCAAACATCATTTCTGCATTGGGACGCAGGGTTATAGTCCAGTATTTGATGATCGCACGGTAGAAGTCAAGCCCATCCTCGCCGCCGTCGAGAGCGCCGAGCGGCTCAAAATCACGAACGGAGCCGTCAAGCTCGATAAGCTCGCCGGATGCGATGTAGGGAGGGTTCGAGACTATAAGGTCAAAGCTCCCTATGCTCATGGGCGGCCATGCTGCGGCATCCGCTTGCATGGTGATGACCTTTGCCGAGAGCTTGTTGTCCTTTATATTGCGCCTGCAAACCTCAAGCGCAGGGAGGCTGATATCCGCCGCAACCAGTCGTGACGCCGGCATTGCCGCACCGATGGCACAGGCGATACAGCCGCTTCCGCAGCAGAGGTCAAGCACTCTTGCCTTCATGCCCCGTGACTTAATGGACTCAATGGCTGCATCGACCAAGACCTCGGTATCCATGCGGGGAATGAGAACGTCGGGCGTGACGGTCATCGGCAGACCGTAAAACTCCCATGAGCCGGAAATGTAGGCAAGAGGCTCACCCTTGAGCCTACGCCGGAGCATTTCCATTGCGGTGTCCTCAATCGCATTGGAGGTATAGAGATTGAGGTCACGCATAAGCTCCGTCGTGGTTTTACCGGCGGCAGCGGCGACAAGGATCCTTGCCTCAAGCGCATAAGCCGAAACGCCGTTGTCACGAAGCTGTGACCTGACGGAGAAATATATATCGTTATATGTTTTAGGCATTGTTAACAGTCCTTGTAAATCACCATTTATCGGAGCCTGCTTCTTCGGGAATGACAAGCTCAAGCGCGCGGATCGCACACTCGATCATACCGTCGTCCGGCTCGTTCGTCGTAATACGCTGCATCTGCTTGCCGGGCCATGAAAGAATGGAGGAGAGGACGTTGTCGTGTCTTCCGACCCAACGGTTTATCTCGTAGCTCACTCCGACTATTACAGGCAAAACAAGGAGCTTAAGCCCCGTTCTTGCAAGCGTGTCGGAGACGTGGATAAAAGAGCCGGTAAAGATGCTGATTATGAGAACGACAAATATAAAGCTTGTACCGCACCTCGGATGCAGTCTGCCTTGCGGACGGACGTTTTCTACCGTGAGCGGCAGACCCTTTTCGTAGCAGAATATCGTCTTATGCTCTGCGCCGTGGTAAGCAAAGAGCCGTTTCATGTCTTTAAGCCGTGAGCAGAGGAGAAGGTAGACAAAGAAAATGACGATTTTAACGACGCCCTCAACAAGCGTGCGCCAGTAAAAGCTCTCTTTAAGTTCCGGTATAAAGCCGACTATGACGGTGGGGAGCAGCAGGAAAAGCACGAGCGACAGCGCAATGCCCAAAATAACTGCAATGCCGATGATGATTTTCTGTGCCGTTTCGTCGGAAAAGTGCCGCTCTATCCAGAGATCAAGCTTGCCCGGCTCCTCCTGCATATCTTCGGGGAGCTGGTCTGCGGAAAAGGAGATTGCCTTAACGCCGTTGACCATTGCGGAGAAAAAGCCCGCAATACCACGGAAAAACGGAAGCCGCCACAAAAAGAAGCGATCCTTCACGGGCTTTACAGGCGTGACCTTTTCGACAAAGCCGTTTTCTGTGCGACACACAATAGCACGTTTATCCGGACCGAGCATCATAATGCCCTCAATAAGTGCCTGTCCGCCTATTGAAGTTCTAAATTCACCTGATTTTTTATCATTGTTTAACATAGGAAGTACCTGTCAGTTCTTTTGCAGAGGAAGCTTTATGCTGACGATGCAGCCGCCGCCTTTGGCATTGTCAATAAGCAGACTTCCGCCGTGCTTCATAATAATCTCATTGCACACGGCAAGACCTATGCCGCTGCCTCTGTTTTTGGAGCTGCCTTTATAAAACTTTATTTTGACATAGGGAAGCTCGTCAACCGGGATGCCACGTCCGTGATCCCTTATGTTGATGGTGACGTAGCTGTTGTCTGCCGTCATCCACGCCTCAACGAGCTTACCGTCGCCGCCGTGCTTCGCGGCGTTGTCAAGGACATTCAAAAATACCTGCTTTAAGCGCTCCGGATCGCCGGAGATGAGGGGGATGTCGTAGTCGGGAGCAGTGTATTTAAGCTCAATTCCTGCCTGCTTCATCAGATTGCCGTAGGTGAAAATGGAATCTTCAAATTCGGCGGCAATGTCGATAAGCTCGACACGGAGATTAAATCTTCCGTCCTGTATGCGTGAGAATATGAGGAGGTCGGTGACCATGCCGGTAAGACGTTCCGCTTCCTTGGAAATAATAATAAGCCCACGCAGAGAATCGCCCTGAATGGCGGGATCGTATTGTAAGGTCTCGCTCCATCCGGTGATGGCGGTGAGCGGTGTTCTAAGCTCGTGCGAGATCTGAGAAACAAACTCGGTAGTCGCTTTGTCGGCAAGACCGATCTTTGTTGACATCTGATTTATCTCGTCGGTAAGATCTCCGATCTCGTTGTCGGCAAGCTTTGTTACCTGAGTGCCGTAGCTGCCGGAGGCGATGCGCTTTGCGGTTTCGGTGAGTGCCTGTATCGGCTTACTGACATATATGTCAAACCAAACGTTGACACAAACGATGTATGCCGCTATGATGACGGCAAGAATTATAGATATTATAAGGTATCCGTTTGCGGCAAAGGCAATAAAGCAGGCAATGAGGATAACCGCAATGATACTGGATGCAAGGAGCTGAAATTTAAGGTTTTTAAACATCATGGGACACTTCCAAAGACTCAGTAACCCCATTTATAGCCGTAGCCCCAGACGGTGGTGAGGTATTCCGGTTCGGTGGGATCGTTTTCGATTTTAATGCGGAGACGGCGGATGTTGACATCGACGGTTTTAAGCTCACCGGTAAAATCCTCACCCCAAACGGCACGGAGTATATCCTCGCGGGACATTGCTCTGCCGGGGTTTTCCATGAAAAGCTTCATAAGGAGATATTCGATCTGCGTGAGCTTCAGCCTGCGGCAGTCCTTTTCGAGGGTGCGGTTGCGGGTATTGAGAAGGAAGGGGCCGCTTGAGATCTCATAGCTCGGCTTCTGATTGGTGCCGTTTCCGAGACGTCTCACGAGTGCATCGACTCGGGCGGTGAGCTCGGCGGGGGAGAAGGGCTTCGTGACGTAATCGTCCGCACCGGTCATAAGACCCGTGACCTTATCTATTTCCTGACTCTTGGCAGTAAGCATGATAATACCGATTTTTGAGCCGGAGGCACGAATACGCCTGCACACCTCAAAGCCGTCAATATCGGGAAGCATTACGTCAAGCAGTGCAAGGCTTATGTCGGGATTCTTCTCAAGCTGGCTTATCGCTTCGGCGCCGTTTGCGGCTTCGATAGGCTCATATCCGTTGCGGCGGAGGTTTATTACCACAAAACTGCGGATATTCGGTTCGTCCTCAAGTACGAGTATCTTTTTCATGGTTACGCCTCTTTCATCATTTTTTTACATTTTAATATTGTAACATATTTTATTTAAATATGGTAGAGGGAAACTATAAAAATTTTGTGACCGAAAAAATATAACTTGAAAAAGAGCTTCTGATGTTATATACTGAACAACACAAATGCCGGTGTGATGGAATGGTAGACGTAGCGGA
>CAVDMS010000079.1:0-7269 GCA_963610045.1 Bacteroidaceae bacterium | reverse complement strand
ATATAGTGTTGCACCAAAAGAAACAAAACGGAAACAAAAGATTACACGCAATTTTTCGGCGAACATACATATTTAAATATATAACGAAAGCTTTGCAAAAGCGGGAGAAAAAGGACGAGCGAAAAAGCGGATTGTAAATTATTGCATAGGCTTCGGCGAATAGACGGCGAAAAAGCGGCAATGATAAGAACGGGCGATGAAATAAGACCCAAAAAACAAAAAGGAGATGTAAAAGAATGTCTAACAATTCCAGTAACCGTCTTGTTATCCCCGCAGCACGCGAGGCAATGGAGAAGTTCAAAATGGAAGCTGCCAACGAAGTCGGCGTGAACCTGAAGAACGGTTATAACGGCGATCTGACTTCCCGTCAGGCGGGCTCCGTCGGCGGCCAGATGGTCAAGAAGATGATCGAAGCTTACGAGAACGGAATGAAGTAAGCAAAGATAAGAGCATATCAAAAAGAAAAATGACGTCCGATATTCGGACGTCATTTTTCGGTTACATAGTTTCAGTCGGCAAGCTTAAAGGTGAGGGGGAAGGTAGAGCCGGTCTCCTTTTCGCCGTCTATGTAGGATGCCTTCAGGACGAGCTTGCTCTTGCTCAGCTCATAGGTGGTGTAGGTGTCGTCATCCTTTTCGTCGCCATCCATGATCATGTAGAGCTTACCGTCTTCGATCTCATAGGAGCCTGCGGAGATCTCGCTGTAGAGCGAATTGACGGACTGCATTGCGATCTCGACCATAGCGTCAAGGTACTCATCCTCGGTCATGTTTTCCTGCTCGGCGACATCGGCAAGGGTGTAGCCGGAGTCTGCGAGGAGGGCGTTGAACATTTCGACAAAGCCGTCTCTGAAAGCCTTTTCGATCTTTTTGCTTGAGCCGTCGTCAACGTAGGACACGGAGTAGCTGCCGTCTTTGTCGAATACGAGCTGCATGGTGATGTTGATGTCGCTGAAATCAAAGTAGGACATAAGCTCTGCCATATCCATATCGGACTCGAGGGTTTCCTCAAGCTCGTCACCGATGTTGACGGCAGCTTCCCAAGTGCCGACGATAAGCTCAGAGTCGTCTTTCTTGACTTCTTCCTTCTTGACATCATCCTTGTCGTTGTCCTTATCCTTGCCATTGCCGCTGTCGGAGCAGGCGCAGAGAGCAAATACCATAACGAGCGCGAGGAGAAGAGCCGCTATTCTTTTGAATTTTTTCATGTTTTTCCTCCGTTATCGGGCAAATTTTACGCCCTTAGATACGGAAATTATACCTAAGGGCGCAGAGCTTGTCAACGACAATAAAATACAAATTTCATCAATCACATTTTGTGAAGGTCTTGGGGTAAGCGGAGGTCTCATTCTTCACATTCTCGGTGTAGCTTTCCTCGACCTTGAGGGTCGTATCGTCAAGAACGGAGTAGACCCAGTATGTGGTGCCGGAGGGGGCTTTGCCGATGTTGGTGCTGTAAAGTATCTTGCCGTCCTCGACCTTGTAGCGACCCTTTTCGACGGCAAAAAGCTTGTCGGGACCGAGGTCCTGAAGCATATTCTCAAGCACCGCTTCGGGCGTTGTGCCGTAGTCCTCGCAGAACTTTTCAAAGCTGCCGTACTGCTCGGCGTAAACCTCGTCGCAGAACTTGCGCATACCCGTCTCGTAGGCTGTTTTAAACTTCTCGTAGCCCTCGGCGCTTGCCTCTTTGTTGAAGCCGTACTCCATGTGACCGTCCTCGTAGAAGGTAAAGCGTGCGACAAAGCGAATATCGTCGAAATCAAAATACTCACGCAGGGAGGAATCGTCCCCGGCGGCAAGGCGCAGAAGATCGTCGGTAACGTCAAATTCCGCCTCCCATGTGCCGAGAATGCGGTCGGAATCGGTCTTGGAGCCGGAACAGGCAGCAAGCGTAAAAACCGCCGAAACCGCAAGGATCATTGCAAGCACTTTTTTAAACACACTCATGCGTATCACTCCTTTGTTTTCCGATTATACCACCTACCGCCCATAAATTGCAACAGTCGCTCTACGGGCTTTGGCATTTCCGATTATTTCTCACGACTAAAAAACAATAATCAACAGCGCCGTGTGACGCTCTTTTGCAAGTTACATAAGTATAATAATTATATTCTTATGTAAACTGCGGAGGTGCAAAATGGATGTGAAAGAAAAAGTGGCGGCGATAAAGACGGCGGTTGCGCTCCCAAGGGGAGGAAATACCTCGCCGGAGCTTGTGCGCTCCGCATACACCATGCTCAGCTTTCTTGCGGGCTTCATGCTTTCGGCGGCACGGCTTTTGGGGAGCGGAAGTCCCTTCGGCGTGGCGGCGGTCGCTGCGGCGGGACCGGGAATATACGGAGCGGGCTGCCTCATCGGAGCGGGACTCGGCTACATAGTCACGGGCGGACTTTCGTGGGGCATACGCTACGCTGCGGCGGTGATGCTCGTGTTCACGGCTCAGTTTGCGCTTCAGGAAACGAAGCTCGGCACGATGCGGCTCTTTGCGCCGACGCTTGCGGGCGTTGTCACGCTCGTGACGGGGCTTTTGTCCTTCGTCGGCGTGGGTACGTTAAGCTCGCAGACGGTCGGGCTGACGCTTTTGGAGACGGTGCTTGCCTTTGCCTGCTGCGGCTTTTTCCGTGAGGCGCTGTCCGACGAGGAGCGAAGCACGGAAAGTGCCGAGCTGCGGCACCTAAGCGCCGTTTTAATCAGCTTTGCCGTGGCGCTTATGGCGCCTGCGGGTATCGTGCTTTTCGGTGAAATTTCGGTCGGACACTTGGCGGCGCTCCTGTGCGTCATGACCTGCGCTCTGCGCTGCGGAGCGCTTTACGGCTGCACCGTCGGCTGCGTCTTCGGCGTGGCGATGGACCTCGCTCTCGGCGGCATCCCGTTTTTCACGATGTCGTATGCGCTCTCCGGGCTGATCTCCGGGATGCTGAGCAAGCACGGCAGGCTCTCCTTCGTGCTTGCGTTCATCCTCGCAAACGCAGCCTCGGCGGTGTGCGTATGGCAGACCGAACCGCAGACCTCGGCGCTGTTTGAGGTGTTCTGTGCGGCGGTCATCTTTGCGGTGCTGCCGTCGGGCTTTCTCAGCAGAGTCGGCGCAATGTTTCAGGAGACGGCGGCGGGCAGCGGCGAATCCGGTCTGCGGCGCTACGTCTCGCGTAGGGTCGCACGCCTTGCCTCGGCGTACTCCGGCGTGTACGAGATGGTCAGGCGCAACGTCGAGGAGCCGTTTAACGACTCCGACCCGTCGAGGATATTCGACAGGGCGGCGGACAGCGTATGCGTCGGCTGCAAGGACAAAAACCGCTGCTGGAACCGTGAGTACATGAACACGCTGGCGGCAATGAACGACGCCGGGCTTGCGATACGGGACAAGGGGCGCATCGAGTTGAGCGACATCCCGGAGCATTTTTCACGGCGCTGTCTCAACCCGCAGGCGTTCGTGACGGCGGTGAATTCCGAGCTTAAAGCGGCGGCGTACAGGCGTCAGTACGCAGGGAACCTGCGTGAGAGCCGTGACACGGTGTGGCGTCAGTACGGCGATATGGCGGCGCTGCTCGACGAGGTGTCGAAGGAGCTTGGCAGCATAAACGGCGCAGATCACCTTGCAGAGCGCAGGCTCATCCGCTATCTGCGGACGTTGGACATCGAGGCGGACGCCGCCGTGTTCCGTGACGGCAGAGGGCGGCTGCGTGCGGTCATCGAGAGCGGGAACCTCGCACCGCTGCTGCGTCAGGAAAACTACCTCGACAGGCTGTCGGAGATCGTGGGGCTGCGGCTTTGCAAGCCGAAAAACGTCACGGAGGGCTGTGCAAGGCTGTATCTGACGGAAGCGGAGCCTTTGGCTGTCAGCGTCGGCATTGCGGCGATGAAGAAGAAGGGCGAGAAGGTCAGCGGCGACCGAGGCACATACTTCAAGACCGACGCCGGGGTGCTGTGCGTTATACTGTCCGACGGCATGGGCAGCGGCGACGAGGCGGCGGACGAGAGTGCGGAGGTCATTGCAATACTTGAGGAGTTCCTGCGTGCGGGGATAAATCCGGCGGTTGCGATGAAGACCCTAAACTCCGTCATGCTTTTAAAAAGCGGCGACGGTTGGGGCTTTGCCACAGTTGACCTCATGTGCGTCGATCTCTTTACGGGCGAGACCTGCTTTTACAAATACGGCGCTGCGCCGAGCTATGTGATGAACGGCAAAAGCATAAAGCGCATACGGGGCGAGAGCTTTGCGCCGGGCTTGAGCGGCAAAAGCGACGCTGCACCCGACGTCGTGCGGATGCGCCTAAAGCCCGGCAGCACGGCGATAATCGCCTCCGACGGAGTGATAAGCGACGCAAACGACGCATGGCTGCGTGAGATACTCGACTCAAAAAGCGATGACATGAAGCTGCTTGCAAGGGACACGCTCCGTGAGGCGGAAAAGCTCTACGGCAAAAACGACGACATGACCGTGCTGGCGGTTCGTGTGGAGGCGAGAGCCTGATGAATATTCTTGAGCAAATGCGGGCAAAATCACAGAAAAAGGTAATCGGAGAGGAGGGCAAGGACGTGGTGAAGGGAACTGCCCGCAGGGTCATTGTGGTGAGATCGCCCGACCCGAACGTTTTTGAGGAGGCCATTTTTCTTGTAAAGGAGGACTATATGCGATCACCGGGAGTTACACAGACGCAGCTGCTCGACGAGGCACGTCGGGCTGCGGCAGGCTACGTCGGCAGGGTGTCGGCGGCAAAGAAAAAGAGCAGACTTCCGCTGTATATTGCGGCGTCGGGACTCGGCGGCAGCGGTATTGCGGTTGCACTGATGCTGCTGCTTGCATAAATTCATATAAATTTAATAGGTTTTTGAAACAGTTGTTGCATAGGCAACTGTTTTTTTCTTTAGACCTCGTATATAATGACCGTGGGTGATAATATGAACGAAAAGACATTTAAAATCGGAGGGATGCACTGCGCCGCCTGCTCGGCAAGCCTTGAGCGCTTTATGAGCCGTCAGCCCGGCGTGGAGCAGGTATCGGTAAATCTGACTACCGAGAAAATGAATATACGCTACGACGATACGCTCACCGTCGAGAAGATCCGTGAGCTTGTAAAGAGCCTGAGCTTTACGGCGGAGGAGTACGTTTCCGGCGATGCGGCGCTGTCCGAGGCGAGAAAAAAAGAGGAGCAGGAAAAGCTCCGTGAGCTGAATGCGATGAAAAAGCGGGTCATACTGTGCATCTGCTTTGCGGTTCCGCTTCTGTATGTGTCCATGGGTCACATGATAGGGCTTCCGCTGCCGAGCGCCATCTCACCGGGCGAGCATCCGCTCACCTTTGCGCTTTTGCAGCTTCTGCTTACGCTGCCGATAGTTTACGGCGGCAGAAACTTCTACACAAACGGCTTCGGCAGCCTGATTAAGCGTCATCCGAATATGGACACGCTTGTTGCGGTCGGTACGTTTTCGGCGCTTTGCTACGGCGTTTATGCGCTGTTCAAGATCGCCGGCGGCGACCACAGCTTTGCGCACAATCTGTTCTTTGAGAGCGCAGCCGTCGTCGTGACGCTGGTGCTGCTCGGCAAGTACCTTGAGGCAAGGAGCAAGCATCACACCTCCGACGCCATCCGCGCGCTGACGGAGCTTGCACCGGAGACCGCAACCGTCACAAGGCACGGTCAAACGGGTGAGATCCCGGTGTCGGAGCTTCGTCAGGGCGACGTCGTTACCGTGCTTCCCGGTGGAAGATTCCCCTGCGACGGCGTCGTTACCGAGGGCATTTCGAGCGCAGACCTCAGTATGCTGACGGGCGAGAGCCTCCCCGTGAACATCGAGGTCGGCAGCGAGGTCACGGGCGGCAGTATAAACGGCGAGGGCAGGATAGTGTTCACCGCCACCAAGGTCGGCGGCGACACGGCGCTTGCGCAGATAATCCGCATGGTCGAGGATGCGCAGGGCAAGAAGGCTCCCATCGCCAAGCTTGCGGACAGAGTTGCAGGTGTGTTCGTACCCGTGGTCATGTGCATTGCGGTCGTCGCAGCGATCATTTGGGCGTTGGTCGGCAAGGATGCGGAGTTTGTGCTGAACGTGTTCGTGTCGGTGCTTGTCGTCGCCTGCCCGTGTTCTCTCGGACTTGCGACCCCGACCGCCATTATGGTCGGCACCGGCAGAGCGGCGGAGCTGGGTGTGCTGTACAAGAGCGGTGAAGCGCTTCAGGCGCTTGCCTATGCAAAGACCCTCGTGCTTGACAAAACGGGTACGCTCACCGAGGGCAAGCCCGCAGTAAAGCGTATCTTTGCTCCCGAAACGTCGGAGGAGGAGCTTCTGAAATTGTGCGCCGCCGCCGAAGCGGGTTCGGAGCATCCCGTGGCTAAGGCGATAGTTGCCGCAGCGTCGGAGAAGGAGCTAAATGTCCCCGAAGCTTCCGCCGTCAAGGCACTTCCCGGCAGAGGCATTGAAGCCGAGGTCGAGGGCAAGGCGCTTTTGGTCGGCAACAAGACGCTCATGGACGAGCGCGGTATCGACGTCTCCGCACTCACCGCAGCGGCGGAGGAGATGGCGTCCGAGGGCTGTATGCTCATGTACGCCGCAGTTTCCGGCAAGGCAGCGGGCGTGTTCGGCGCAATTGACGAGATCCGCTCCGACAGCGGAGAGGCGATAGACGGTTTGCATAAGATGCAAATCAAAGCAATTATGTTAACCGGAGATAACGAAAAAGCCGCCGCCGCAATTGCAAAGCGTGCGAAGGTGGACAGCTTCATCGCCGGCGTAATGCCGGAGGGCAAAGCCTCCGAGATCGAAAAGCTCAAGGGCGGTGAGGGCAAGGTCGTTATGGTCGGTGACGGCATAAACGACGCTCCCGCACTTGCAAGCGCCGACGTCGGCGTTGCTGTCGGCAGCGGCACGGATGTTGCCATCGAATCGGCGGACGTCGTGCTGCTCGGCGAGGGACTCAGTCCGCTCGTGACTGCCGTGCGCCTATCAAAGAAGGTCATGCTGAACATCAAGGAAAACCTGTTCTGGGCGTTTTTCTACAACAGCATCGGCATCCCCATAGCCGCAGGTCTGCTCTATGCATTCGGCGGCCCCCTCCTCAGCCCCATGTTTGCGGGCGCAGCAATGGCGTTAAGCTCCGTTTCGGTCGTCTCCAATGCACTGAGACTCAAGAGGTTTAAATAATAAAAGCCGCCCAATTGGGCGGCTTTTTCATTGACATTTTCGGCGGGATAGGATAGACTTAAGCTGACGAGAGTTGAACCCCTGTCGGTTTTGACGGGCGGATTTCCGCCCGTGCTGCGTTAAATCCCTT
>CAVDMS010000078.1:0-7414 GCA_963610045.1 Bacteroidaceae bacterium | reverse complement strand
GCTTTCGTAGGTCTTGTTGCCGAGGGTGTATGCCAGCTTGAGGGTCACCGTGGTGTCGCTGCCGTCAAAGGTGAGCTTTGCGGTGCGCTTATTCGTGTCGCTGAGGGTGACGCCGGAGGACTGCTCGTCTGCAATACTCCATGCGTAGGTGCCGCTCTCCATGTCGAGCGCCGATGCGCCGACGCCGACGGGCTGTGCCGTGAGCGAAAGCGTATCGCCGGGGTTGATGCCGTTTATCAGCT
The DNA here is from genome assembly GCA_963610045.1 of Bacteroidaceae bacterium. Taxonomy (GTDB): domain Bacteria; phylum Bacillota; class Clostridia; order Oscillospirales; family Oscillospiraceae; genus F23-B02. The sequence goes on along the minus strand of CAVDMS010000078.1, from coordinate 7,172 downwards.
TCAAGTCGGGGTATGCACCCGTCTCGGCGTCAATTGTATCGCTGCCGATCTGAATGTCAACGGATGCGGTGATGTTGGTTATCGCAACGGTGTCGCTGCAATAGGTCACACCGTTCTTAACATAGGCTGCGGTCAGGTTTGCGGTGCCTGCCTTGTCGGTGAAGTGCAGCGTTGCGTTGGTGCCGGAGCCGGAAACGGTGAAGATAGAGGAGTCTGCGCTCGTCCATACCCAGTTGCCGCCTGCGGGAAGCGCCGCAAGAGGTACGCTAGTGTAGGTCACGGAGACATCCTTGCTTGCGTTGCCGACATAGTTTTCAAAGCTGTATGCATCGGGGTACTCACCGTCAATGCAAATGTCGGCGCTGTAAATAATATTGGTAACGGTTGCGGTGTCGGTCATGGTGTAAACGGTGCCGTCAAGCTCTTTCCACGTTACGGTCATGGTCAGATTTGCGGTGCCGCCCTGTCCCGTGAGGACTACGTTGCCGTTTGAGTCGATCTTTGCAACCGCTTCGTTATCGCTCGTAAAGCTGACGCTGCGGTCGGCGCCGGCGCCGTAGGTGTAGCCGGTGAAGGAGCCGTAGGTCTTGAAGCTGTTGGTCGGATAAGTGAGGTTATTTACATTCTTGCCGGTTGCGTTCATCGTCGGGGAGTTGAGCAGGTTATCGGAAAGAGTGTAATTAAACGCAACAACAGTGCCGTTTGTGCCGTTGTAGAAGGTCTGCGCCTTGCTTGCGGACGCAATGTCAAGCTGCGTGTCAACGGTACCGGGAGCGTAAAGCGTTACAAGGTTGCCGCCGTCCTCGACGTGGTTATGTTTTGTATCTTTTACTCCTCGGAAGCTGTAGCCGCTTACAACGTCGTCCCATGCATCTTTATTAGGCTTGTCGTAGAAGTAGCTCAAGTATTTGTTGCTGTTTATGCCGGGTATTACTGTGCCGTAAAGCAAATATGTCTTATATGACGTAGAAGAATCAAGGGGAGTAATTGTATTAAAGCTGTACCACTTATCCGAACCGTCAGTTCCTTTTAAATATACGTCTTCAAGCTTTCTTACACCGGTATCAAAAACATCCGGGCTTAGCCCCGTGGGGAAGTACCACGCAAGGTAGAGATCCGAATACGCATAGCTATTCCAACGTATTTCGGAGTTTGTGCCAGAAGTCTGCAACCAATATGCAGCTTTATAGCTCTGCTCCACGGGAACGGTAATATTGTTGCCTCCGTCGTTCATAACGGTCGATTGCACGGAAAAATACGGAGCGCCGACTGTTCCCTTCTGCAATGTGGTCGATTTCAGAACGATGTCGGCAATGGGGTTGCCATCCTGGGCACCGCGTTTATTAGTAAAGATGGTGCCGGTAGCTTCAGGGTCTTTAGTTTCGCTTCCGTCGGTCGCCATAAGGTAAATGGTACCCTGCTGGTCGGAGCTTCCTGCGGGGAGGTTTTCATCACTGCCGAAGAAGTAGTAATTACCGCCGGAGTAGCTTGTGGTAGCTATGTAGAGATTTCCTACCGTTGCAAACTTCTTAGCAGCATCTCCGGTAGGAACACCCTTGAAGATGCTGATGGGAATGTTGCTTGTTACAACATTCTGACCGTCAAGCGTATAGTGAATGTGGTCGGTGGTGTAAGCGTCGGCTATGACCTGCTGTCCGGGATGACCGCTGCGTTCAACGCCGATAACGTCGCTCGTGGTGACAAGGCCGAAGGAGTAGCCCTCGATGGGGTCGATCGTCATGTAGTCGGAGTCAACATAGCTCGTTGCGTTGTCATGGAGCCACTGATTAACTTCGAGACGGAGGTTTTCCATCTCTGCAATGGTCGCCTCATCGGTAGTGACCGTACCCTCACGGGTGTAGCCTATCCACGGGCTGATATCAAAGAAGTATATCTCTATGCCCTTTGCATGTGCCGCCGCAATAAGCTGCTTATAGCCGTTTATGATCTCGTCGGCAGAAGGAGTACCGTCAAAGAACTGGGCGAGGTTCGAGCAGTTGGGGTGAACGATGTCGTTTATGCCTATCTTGACAAAGACTTTCTTGACGCCTGCAAGGTTAAGTGCGTCCATGTCGAAACGCTTCAGAAGGGCATCGCCCTCAAGGGGACCGTCGGGTCCTGCGCCATCTGCAAGAAGCTCGTTACCCTTGATACCTGCGCCGACGACTGCTACCTGAGAAACGCCCTCGCTTTTCAGTCTGGACTGGAGCAGCGACGGAATATAGTTCGTGACCGTAGAGTCACCGATTATCATGGTGGTGTAAGCGTTCGGGTTAGAGGTCTTTACTTCAAGGCAATTTATAAGCGGCGTAATGTTGTAGTCGCCGACATTGGCATCCTCCTTGATTAGCTTGCCCCATGCACCGATGGACCACTCCGTATTGGTAAGCTGATTGCCCATCCAACAGTAGGAGATGCTGCCTGTAAGACCTGCGTCACGCACCTTGCCGGAGTTTTTGACGTATGTTGAGAACACAAGGTAGCCGCCGGAGCCGACAGCGGACTTCATGGTGAACCAGTCGGTCCATACATAGCCGCCCTTGGGTATCGTGAATGAGGAGCTGCCTTTAACGGTAACATTCACAATCGACTTCTCGGCAATCGTTGTGGCATTGCCGTCGCCGGGAAGGGCAACATTCATTCCTCTGACATTGATGTCCTCAGAACCGTAATAATTCGTGAGTTTGACTTTAAATGTCGTTCCGCCTGCGGAGACCTGAATCCTGCTGCGGAAGGTCGAATTGGTGTTAAAATAAGTCTCCATCTTACTGACGAGCGCTTTCTGAGTTTGCTCGCCGTTAAGATTCGTCATGGCGGTGTACCATGACGTGATGGTGTCGGAATTTTCGTAGCTCTTAGCCTGAGCCGTGCCGCCGAGCGCCGTGAACGGTACGACCGTCAGCAGCGAAAGCAGCATCAGGAGGCTGAGGAAAAACGAAAATCCCCTTTTCAGCTTGCTCATAAAAGGTACCTCCGGGTTAAAAATCACTGTTTCTTTTGTAGTCAATTTAACACGCATTACATAATACCAAAAACGTCGCTATATTTCAAGTATTTTGAGCAGTTTTTTCAACCAAATTTCCAAAAATTTTTCCTTGTTTTCAGTCGGTTTTGCACTATTTTTCCTGTGAGCTATACTATATATAAAAAATCGTTAGATATTAAAGTTTTTTAACTTTTGTTCCCTTTGCCGGAGAGGACAAAATCCGACTCCCCTTCGGTTTACGGAAGTCGGAAAAACGGCTGTGTTTTTCAGCCGTCTGCGGCGTTTTGCGTGAGTGTCCCGAAAAGATAGGTACAGGGTCGGCTTGCGCTGCCGATTCGGAGTGCGGCACTCCCCTGCCCCGTACAGCAAAATACCCTGCGGCAGCAAGTACCGCAGGGTATTTTTGATCGTTTTCAGGCTCTCCGCTTCGGCAGAGACGGCGAAGGGCTTTCATATCCCGTTCGGATATTTTGGGGGCTTTAGTTTAAATCACGCTTTTTCAGTATCTCCACCGTGCCGAAAGCGGTCAAAACGACGATAACAAGGTCGTATGCAATGAGCTTTCCGGCACCCTTTGCGCTAAAGCCGTCAAGCTGCGAAAGCTGACCGCCGGAGCTGAAATCGTACAGGAATTCCAACACGTCCCGTATCGTTCCATCAACGTAATCCGGGTTTTTGACTCCTCTGGATTCAAGGATCGTTCCGTCCGAGTATGACAAATATGTGCTGTAATACTCAGGCTCCGAGAGCTTTCCGCCGACCCAGACCCCGGCAGCGGTCAGAGCGATCGCAAGCAGGATGCAGCACACCGCAGAGTACGCCTTGCTCCGTATAATGTGACAAAGCATTGAAAACAGTGCCGTGAACGCACACAAAAGCGCAAGGAAAACGGCGGTAAATTCGACTATACCACGGTTCCCGTTCTCGGAAAAGCCCACGGTCGGCAGACCGACGGCGTAGTACGGGAGCAGGAATGCAGCGGCGATCATAAGCGTTCCGGCAAGGACGCACACAAGCTCGGAAAGGCATATGAAGCTGCGTCTATGTCCTGCGATGACCTTGTTGCGGATCGGTCCCTCGGAGTACTCCGTACCGATAAAAAGCGAGGTGAACGCCGTGCAGACAAGCAGCATAAATATCGCAAGCGGGAGAAAGCTGTCTTCAAGGTGCGTCGTGTACGCTCCGTTATATTGTATGTTGCTTATATGACGCATCAGTGCGGAAGCAAGTCCCGCAAGGAATGCGGCGACAAGCGAAAGTCTGAACACGAGGTCCTTAAAAAGCCGCCAAAAATCGGCTCTGAGCAGCTTATTCATGTACCTCACCTCCCACAAGTCCGACGTAGTAGCTCTCAAGCGATTCGTTTTTCTCGCTCATCGTCAGTATGTCGCAGCCCTCGGCGTGCAGCGCAAGGGCAAGCTTCGTCACCTGCACCGTGTCGAATATCTCCGCCTGCGTGTCGGACACTATGCGGTACTCGGTCTTGTCGGCGTCAAGCACCCTCGCAAGCGCCGCCGTGTCGGTGACCTCAAGCCTTACGCACTTTCGGCACTCTGCCGACAGCTCCTCGGCGCTGATCTCCCTGACCATGCGCCCGGAGTCGATAAAGCCGAAGCAGGTCGCAAGCTTTGCCAGCTCACCGAGTATGTGGCTTGAGATCAGCACCGTTATTCCGTACTCACGGTTCAGCTTGCAGATAAGCTCACGAATCTCGATTATGCCCTGCGGGTCAAGTCCGTTTATCGGCTCGTCAAGCAGCAGAAAGTCGGGATCGCCCGCAAGGCTGAGCGCAATGCCGAGGCGCTGTCTCATTCCGAGCGAAAAGTGCTTTACCTTCTTTTTGCCCGTGTCCTCAAGCCCGACAAGCTTCAAAAGCTCCTCCGCTCCGCTGTGATCCGGTACGCCGATGACCCTGTACTGCTGACGGATGTTCTCTATCGCCGTCAGGTCTCGGTACAGCGCCGGAGTCTCGACGACTGCGCCTATCCTCCTGCGTGCGTCCGATATCCTGCGGTCACCGGAGCCTGCGCCGTAAAGCGTGTATTCGCCCTCACTCGGCTCCTGAAGCCCGCATATTATTCTTATCGCCGTCGTCTTTCCTGCTCCGTTCCTGCCGATAAGCCCGTATATCGAACCCTTCGGCACGTTCATCGTCAGCCCGGAAAGTGCGGTGTATTTTCCGTAACGCTTTTTTATGGTGTTTGAAGTAAACGCATATTCCATTGTCGTGCCTCCTTGTTTCTATGTTTGCATAATAAACCCCACAGGTCAAGAAGCCGGTAAAGAAAAAGGTCAAGATTCGGTCAAGATCGCAAAAGATCCCGAAGCCTCGCTTCGGGATCTCGGTTTATTTTACTTTTCTCACGGGTCTTATATACTTCCAGAAGCGCTTGCAGTCGTGGTAGAAGTAGAACACCCTGCCCTGCGTCGTGTCAAGCTCATAGCCCGACGACGGATAGTCAAAGTCCTTCATCGCCTGCTCTATCTTTGCTTCCACGGCGGCGTTCTCCGTCTCGAAGTCGAAGGGTCCGTGTTCAAAGACGACGTACTCGCCCGCAGGCACGTCCATTATCATCATCTGCGGCGGTATCTCGCCGTCGTAGTCTGCGGGCAGCCGCACCCCGTATGCCTCCGCAAGAGGGATGCCCCAGCTGCACAGTCTGCCCTCCGGCTCGTTTATGAACGCCATGATCTGACCGCTGCCGCTGTCTTGCTCGTCGCCGCCCGCATCGTCAAGCTTCCCCTTATGCTGTCAAGCAGCCCGCATATCGTGTCGCAGTCCTGGCCGGGGATGAGGCTCTGCTTCTGCCAAAAGTCCCAGTATCCTATGCTCTCGTAATTTCTGATGTGCAAAAACTTATGCTCCGGTATCGTAACGAAGTAAGTTTTTACGTCGCCCTTTGATTCTGCCATTCCGGTCCCTCCGATTCCCAACAGGTAACAGTCAAAAGGTCGGATAACGGTGCGAAGCACCACCGGCACCGGCTTTCTGCGGTACTCGCTCGGCGTTACGCCGTAGCTCAGCTTGAACGCTCTTGTAAACGCCTCGTGCGACGAAAAGCCGTACCTCAGAGCAATGTCGAGTATCCCGTCGTCCGTGTCACGGATGTCCCTCAGCGCAAAAGCAAGCTTTCTGCCCCGAAGGTAGTCACGAAGCTGCATCCCGGCGATCTCGCTGAATTTTCTCGACACATAGAACTCGGAATAGCCCACGCTCTGCGCAATGCAGCTTAAAGTCAGCTCCTCGTTTTTCTGCTCCTTTATGCAGCGGTCGGCAGCCAAAACTATGTCCTGAACGTATCTTTGCCATTCGTGCATTGCCGTTCCTCCTTTTGCCGTCAATCAATATACACCGCCGGGTGCTTCGGCGCTTGATTTTGCTTGCCATGTTTTTAATAAACACCACCTGCCGTTCTCTGTCAAGCCCGCTCCGTCTTTCTTGACAAAGCCATACTCATACTGTATTCTATATTTGTATAAACAAACTTTTCCGCATATGGAGGAACAGACGGTGAAAAAACAGAATCTTTTGAAAACTCTCGTATATGCGCTGCTGCTTGCGGCTTTGGCAGTGGTCGCCTTTGCAGGCGATTTTATCGACGGAGAGAAGCTTTTAAAGTCTCTGTCGTTTGACGGAATTGCGCTTTTAAGGCTCGCAATTATGATTTTCGGCGTGCTTCTCATCGAGAACATCATTGTTCTTATTCTCGGTGCGTTTAACCCCAAAAACCACCGCACCCGCTCGATCATTTCGCTCGTGTGCAGCCTTGCAAAGTACGTTGCGTTCATCGTGATACTCTGTTGGGGACTCACCATCATCGGCGTGAACATCACCGCCATCATCGCCAGCATCGGCGTTTTGGCGTTGATCGTCGGCTTCAGCGCCGAGAGCCTCATTGCGGACATCGTTACGGGGACCTTCATGCTGCTTGAGAATCAGTACAACGTCGGCGACATCGTCGAGGTAAACGGCTTCAGAGGCATCGTCACCTCCATCGGCATCAGGACCACCTGCATCACCGACTCCGGCGACAACGTCAAGATCGTAAACAACTCCGAAATGAAGAACATCCTCAACCGCTCCGACAATTCCTCCAGAGCGGTCGCCGATATCAGCATCCCCTACGAGACCGATCTTCCGAAGCTTGAAAAGGCGATCCCGGCGCTTATGACCGAGATCTACAAG
>CAVDMS010000077.1:0-7437 GCA_963610045.1 Bacteroidaceae bacterium | reverse complement strand
CCTTTATGGGCTACCCACTTATAGAATACGGCGATTATGTCGGAGCTACGCATAAGGGCGGCGTTGTTAAATCATTTATAACCGATTTTGAGTGGAATATCTCCGGCGGCGTTGAGCTTGGTTGCAATATTGAAAGTGCTTCAGAAAATTCAGCGAGCTTTACAGGAGGCCCCGGCGCTGCTGTAACATCAAATCAAGATGTGTTAGATAATATATCCGAAACAAATGTTACAGACTGGAGTTTAGCAGCTGAAAAGGCTGAGGCAATTAATGATTATGTTGTTGAACAAGGTGCAAACGAAATTTGGACATGGCGTAAATGGAATAGCGGCGCTGCTGAATGTTGGGGCACTTACACTGCGAGCGGGATAAATGCCACGACAAACAATTATATGGGATTCTACTATTCCGATGTACTTCAAGTAGCCCTCCCCTTTGCTTTTGCAGCAACGCCCGTTGTAACAGTTTCGGGCGGCGGTATCGACAATATGACAGTTGCACGAACGGGGCCATGCACCGCGACGGCAGCGGGAGTATGGATTCTTGCTCTGGATGCGGTAGCAACCAATGTATCAGCGACGGTACACATTGCCGTGTATGGCCGATGGAAGTGAGGTATTATGCCTACAATCAAAATATCAATCATAAACAAAATAGCTCGCCTTGTCGCTTCTACTGGTATTGTGTGCGGTAACAGCGACTACGTTGTCGAGTTTTCTTTTGATGCGGAATGGGATGCATACGAACAAAAAACCGCAAGATTCATAAACGGGACTGATTACAGCGACATAATTTTTAGCGGGAACGCTGTAGCTGTGCCGGTTGTGCATAGTGGGCGTATGCTCTCGGTTGGCGTGTTTGCCGGAAACCTGCGAACATCAACCTCGGCGAATATTCCGTGCATTAGCTCTGTTACTTCATCCGATGGATCGCCCGCTGCTCCAGCTCCGGACGTATATGCTCAGATCATGGAGAAGCTGAATGATATCGGGACCGTTTCTCCCGAAGATATAGAGCAAGCAGTAGAAGATTATTTAAAAGAACACCCCGTAGAGGAAAATGATCCTACTGTTGCAGAATGGGCTAAAGCTCCCCAAAAGCCTACATATACAGCTGAGGAAGTCGGCGCAGTAGCAAAATCCGAATTGGCGCAGGCAATTGATGAAGCGCTTGCAAAAGCAAAAGCGAGCGGCGATTTTGACGGCGTAGACGGATACACACCCGTGAAGGGCGTTGACTATTGGACGGCAGCGGACAAAGCGGAGATCGTCGAGGACACGAAAGCCGCAATAGATTTGTCAAACTACGCCGAGAAAACCGACATTCCGTCAAAAACCTCTCAGCTCACAAACGACAGCGGTTATCTCACCCTTGCAACACTGCCGAAGTATGAGGGGGCGGTCGAATGAGTGTGACGGTAAAGTACAAGGGCAGCACCGTCGCGGAGCTTACCGAGAGCGGTACAAAAACCCTCAAAACCTCCGGCAAATACTGCGAATCGGATATTGTTGTCGAGAACACAAAGGACGGCGGCGCAGGCATTTCGGCAGGCGTGGTATTCGACGCGGTTGACAGCAAAAATCAGCCTACGGAATGTACGCTTTACGGGACCGTCGCTCCCTATGCCATATTCGGCACATACAGCGTCGAGACATGGACGCCGTTTGGGTTCAGACAGCTGAAGAAGGTCAAGCTCATGCCCACGGTCACGACGCTTGCAAGGTCGTGGCTTACAAAGTCGAACGTGGAAGAGGTGACAGGAACGGAGAACGTCACGAATATCAACTACCCGTCCGGCGACGGATACTGCTTTGACAATGCGCTCGCACTGAAAAGCATAGCTTTGCCGAAGGTCACGAGGCTGCCAAACGGCACTTTTTGTCAATGCACATCCCTTGAGACGGTGTCTATCGGTTCCGTTGGTTACTCGATAACAACCGCAAGTACAAGCAGTTTTAATCAATGCACACAATCGGGTCTTGTCATAACGATCTATACCACGGGCGAAAATGCGGATGCCTTTATGGCGAATATTCGCAACGGGGCGACAAATGCAACGATCATTGTTAAGGCAGCGGAGGACACGGAGTACAACGGAACGGCATACGCCGCAGGTGGGACAATTATCACAAGCATTGTAGAGACGGAGGAAACGGCATGACAATAGGCAGAGTTATAAATACCGTAAACGGCGCATCGCTTGAGCGCATCCTGCTCACGGCGGACGAGGGCAAAGCTCTCACCAATGACGGCGGAGCGACCGTTTGGCATTGCGTAGCTGCCGACAGTGCGGACCGTTGGTCGGAGATCGATTCACCCGATAACGGCGAGGATATCACCGACGCTGAAGCGCTGAGGATAATCACGGGAGGCGTGACATGACGCGAGCAGAAGCGGTAGCTTACCGCAGCAAGATAGAATCAGCGGCTACCGCCATGAGCGATGAGAGCGCTTTGGCTGCCGTAGAACTGTTCCCGGAATGGGTAGCAGGCAGGTCATATGCCGTTGGTGACAGAGCGCGCTATGACAGCTCGCTTTACAAGTGCATACAGGCACACACGGCGCTTGCCGACTGGATGCCGACCGCAGCTCCGGCGCTGTGGACAGCGGTCAGTGTTGAGGAATATCCCGCATGGGTTCAGCCGTCGGGTGCTCACGATGCATACAGCATCGGCGACAAGGTGACCTACAACGGACGGCATTATGTCTGCACTGTTGACGGCAACGTATATGCCCCCGACATTTACGGATGGGAGCCGGTTGAGAATAGTTGAGCCATTCTCAGAATGAAACGCTGCATCATTAGCACGAGCTTCGAGCGCTGCGGAATGGGTTTGCTCTGCGAACTCGTTCTATTTTGGAGAAGCTTAATTAAATCGGAGGATGATTAAATGAACTACAAAGAACGCATGAGAGCCGAATACAGAGACCTTAAAGAAAAATATACAAAGCTTCACAAGCTGCTCGTAAAGCATGATGCAAGCAAGCTCGATTTTGAGCTTAATTGTCCTGTCGAGCTTTTGAGAGAACAGGCGGCAGTGATGGGCAAATATCTTTATATCCTTGAAGTGAGAGCAGCTATAGAAGGCCTGGAGCTTGAGGAAGTTTGTCGTGCATTCGGCAAGGATAATTAAAACTTGAAATAAAAAAGCTGTAGGAAATAACAGCAATTGCCTAATGCCCTACCACCATCAGGTAGCAGGCTCACGGCTTTTGCCGGCAGATTACAGAGAGGGAGGCGCTTGTCCTCCCTCCGCAAAAAGGACGGAAGCATTATGAACATAACAGCAAAGCAGATAATTGAGCTGGCGCTCAAGTACGTTGGCTACAAAGAAAAGGCGTCAAACAAGGACTTGTACAGCTTCAACGGCAATGCGGGCAAGGGCAACTACACCATGTTTCAACATGAGCTTGATGCTGCGAAGTTTTGGAACAACGAAAAACAGGGTTATGAGTGGTGTACTTCCTTTGTGGCGTGGGTGTTCTGGCGTATGCTCGGAAACGCCGAGGCAAAGCGTGTGTTGTGCCTTACGGGAGACTACGGCGCAAGCTGTGTATCGTGGGCAAGATACTACAAACAGGCGGGACGGCTTTTTGATTCGCCGAAAGTGGGTGATCAGTTTTTCAAAAAGGGCAGTGATGGGCTGCCGTGTCACACCGGCATTGTCACGGGCGTGGACGAGCTGACCTTTACGACTGTCGAGGGCAATGCCGGGAATATGGTAGATACTCGTCGGTACATGAAGAACGGCAGTAATGTATACGGCTTCGGCAGACCGCACTACGCCGAAGAAATCAAGGAGGACGAAGAGATGATAAGATACAGGACTATTGATGAAGTGCCGAAAGCATATCAGGCAGAGGCAAAGGAGCTTATGGAGTTGGGCTTCAACGGTTTCGCTGATGAGCGTGGGCTTTACGTCACGGAGGATATGCTCCGCTGCATGATAATCAATCTGAGAATGTGCAATGCGCTTATAGCTGCCGTGCCGGGCATCGACAAGGATGCGCTCCTTGAGGAGTTTAAACGCAGCCTGAAGCTCACCGTGGAGGTAGAGTGATGGAGGACGTTGCAGCAAAACTCGCATCGCTTGAGCAGCGTGGAAAGTCGAACACACACCGCATTGATAAGCTCGAAGAACGGCAGGACAATCTTGAAAAGCTCACCGATACAATTTCTGTTCTCGCCAACGAACAGGAGCATATCAAGTCTGATGTCGGCGAGATCAAGGCTGACGTAAAAACGCTCACGGACAAGCCGGGTAAGCGTTGGGACGCAATGATAGACAAAGCGGCGTGGGCGTTCGTCGGCGGCGCAATTGCCTTTGCTTTGTCTCAGATCTTTTAAGGAGGGTACATATGCTGAAAAATATCGCTAATCTCATTAAGGTAAAAACCATCGTTACGATCATCGTGCTTGCGGTATGGGCTTACCTTGCTGTGAGCGGCACTATAAGCTCCGATGCGGTAAACAACGTCGCTCTGATGGTGATCGCCTTTTATTTCGGCACTCAGCACGAAAGAACGAACAGTAAGTAAAATACATAAAGGGGGACTTTAATGACTGCAACCATTAAAGAAATCTGCCGCATAAACAAGATCGACGAATCCACGGAAGGGCTCGCCGACATGATTTTTGAATCTTTAATAGGCGGTGACGATGGAAAATTTAATGAGCATTGCTCAACCGGGGAGGAAAAGCAAGTTGCAATTCCCTACAGAACTCCGGCTGCGGCTGATCGCTGAATGTGGCTTTACAATAGAGGAAAAAACAATCCTTAATATGCGTGCCGATGGACTATCTATTATTGAAATATCCGATCGCTTGCATTGCAGCCCTGAAACAGTTAAGCGCCGCATTCGCTGCATAAAGAATAAAATATCTGATTTGGTTAATGGGTAACGCCTACGGGTGTTACCCATTATTTTTTTGTTTGTTGTTCCTTTAATGACCTGTAACTGCCATGTTACAGGTCATTTTTTATGCGAAAATTTAATTAGAAAAACAAATTAAAGGGGTGTTTTTGTGAACGGATTATATGGATATGGCAACAACTATGGTTACGGTTACAATGCCCCGTATTCGCCGCAAGTGGGCGCAGGCGGGCAGATACCACAGCAAGGGCAAGTGGTAAGGGTAAACGGGCGGAATGGCGCTGATGCTTACAGGCTCGCCCCTAACAGCTCGGTGCTGCTACTGGACGAGAACGACCCGCTTGTGTGGCTCAAGACTACGGACGGAGCGGGTTATCCAACTGTGACCCCTTACGCCATAGCGCCTTATCAACCCGCCCCGGCAGTGGATGTGAACGGGTTGGAAAGTCGAGTAAAAAGATTGGAGGATATCTTGAATGGCAAACCCAATGATGCAGATGTTGGGGCAAAGCACGGCAAGACGAATGCCGAATAACCCCCTTGCCCTAATGGCAGAGTTCCGCAAATTCGCACAGAATACGACCCCCGAAAAGGCACAAAAGGAAGTCGAGCAGCTTTTAGCCTTCGGGAAAATGTCACAGGCGCAGTTTGAGGATCTAAAGCATCAAGCGCAAGAGTTTGCAAGGTTTTTGAGATAAATCGGGTCGACACGATTTATATATAAATTCTTATGAAAGGAGATCAAACGATGGATACCGTATCTCTCAGTGACATTGCCGCCGTAACTCGTGGTAACGACAACGACGGTTGGGGCAACGGCGGCGCATGGTGGATTATTATCCTGTTCCTCTTCGTGTTCATGGGCGGCGGCCTTTGGGGTAACCGCAACGGCGATTACGGCCAGTATGCAACCGCAGCAACACAGCAGGAGATCCTTTTCGGCCAACAGTTTGGCCAGCTCAACGACCGTCTGACCAACCTCGGCAACGGCATTTGCAGCCTCGGTTACGATATGCAGGGCAACATAGGCCAACTCGGTAAGGAGATGGCGCTTGCGCAGAATGGCACGAACATGACCATTATGCAGAACACCAACAGCATCCAGGCACAGCTTGCTGAGTGCTGCTGCAATACGCAGCGAGCGATCGACGGCGTAAATGCCAACATCGAAGCTAAGTTTGCGGCGCTTGAAAAGAGCGCACTTGAGCAGCGTATCGCCGAGCAGGCTGCAAGAATCGCAAGCCTCGAGATGGACAACCGTATGTACGGCATAGTTCGTTATCCTAACGGCTACACTTACAGCGCCGGTATGTCTCCGTTTTGCGGCGGCGGTTGCTGCGCATAACACAATCAATCATCCGCTTTAACAGCGTTAAGCCCAGGCAGCTTGCGCTATCTGGGCATTTTTTAATATAAAAATACTGAAAGGAATAAATAACTATGGCATGTACTTCTAAGCTAAAAAACTCCCACTACAAGAGCGCACAGAACGCCTATAACAACACCGCACAGGCATTTGTGGCGGCCGGTACGCCTGTTAATGTGCTTGGAATTCTGAACACCGATACAGGCTGCTCCCTCGATACGGTCGCAGGCGGCTTTGTGGTGTCCTCCGGCGGGCTTTACCGCATAAGCTATGATATCGTATTCACTGCAGGCGGAGCGGGCACAGCGGAGCTTAAGCTGCTCAAGGATACCGTTTCACTGCCCTGTGCAGACGCACTTGTGACGACAGTCGCAAACAGCATCTATTCGCTCCATGTGGAGACCACCGTGTACATCCCTGTGTGCTGCAACGGTACGCCTACCATTAGCGCAGCTATCGGCGGCGTAGCCGGTACGGTAACGCATGTTTGCGCAAGCATGGTGAAGCTAGCATGAGAGATAAAATAAAAGCCTATAAGTCAAAGCTAGAAAACAGCATAGCAGAATATATGACTATGCCCGCAAGCGAACGCTCAGCATCCGCTGTGCGGGGCATGGCTGAGTGTTGGGAAGCAATGGAGCGCATGGAGCGTTGTATATGCCATGATGGGCGCTTTACACAGGCTGATGCTGAAAACTGGAATGCTCACATGATAAACGACGATGGCTCTATGGGCGGGCATTGGACATTGGCGCAAACAAACGCATTTGCTCAAAAGGTGGGCATTTCATTTGAGCGCATAACAGAATATTGTTGGAACACGGCAATGAACATGATATACTCGGATTACTGCACTGTCGCTACAAAATACGGAGTTGGCACGCCCGAATTTTACGGCGAAATGGCAAAAGCGTTTCTTTTTGATAAGGATGCTAAAAGTCCTAATGAAAAAATGTCGGCTTATTACAGCGGTATAGTAACAGCGGAATGATGTTAGCAATAAGTGAGCAATAGAACGCGATTTTGCTCAAATTTAAGCATTTTTCGGCGCATCTCAGATAAACGGTGCTCAAGAATAAAATAACTAAAAACGCAAAAAAGTACCGAAATCAAGCTGTTTTAGCCTGTTTTCGGTACTTTCCTTTGGTGGAGATAAGCGGGATCGAACCGCTGACCTCTTGAATGCCATACAAAAG
>CAVDMS010000076.1:0-7516 GCA_963610045.1 Bacteroidaceae bacterium | reverse complement strand
GTCGATGACCATGTGTCCGTCCGGCTTTGAAATGTCAACCCCGGCGCCGATCGCCGTTGCAACCGCAGTTTCAAGTAAGTAGACCTTTCTTGCGCCTGCTTCTATGGCAGCGTCAATTATCGCTCTCTCCTCGACGCCCGTTATGCTGCTCGGTACGCAGAGCAACACCCTCGGCTTAAACAGGCTGAAGGATGTGACCTTTGAGATGAGTTCTCTGAGCATCATTGCAGCCATATCGTAGTCTGATATGACTCCAAGACTGATGGGATGGATGACGACGATGTTCGCCGGAGTCCTTCCGAGCGTTTTCTTTGCATCCTCTCCTATTTTAAGCATCTCTCCAGTAGTCTTGTCCACCGCAACAACGGTAGGCTCACGCAGCACAACGCCTTTGCCCGCAACGTAAACCAAGGTGTTGGATGTACCCATATCTACGGCTATGTCTCTTTCAAATATAACCATTATCTGCTCCGTTCCGCCAAAGCTCAAGAGAGCTTCGGCTAAGCTGTTTATTTAAATTCTAACCCAAAATCTGCTCCGTCAATCTTTGTGGCGTGCTATACTTGCGGAATAAACCTTGTTTGCGCCGGAAAGCTGAAGCATTCTTGAACATTCGGACAAGGTCGAACCCGTGGTGACTACGTCGTCAATAAGCAAAATGCTCTTGCCCTTGACAAATTCAGGGGCGCACACCTTGTAAGCTCCCGCAACATTTCTGCGGCGCTGCTCGGCACTTATCGTTTTCGACTGAGCCGTGTTGTTTTTGATCTTGACAAGGCACGGCACCGACGGAAGCTCAAGCCGTTTTGCTATTGCTTCGGCAAGCAGCTGCGCCTGATTGTAGCCCCTTTTGCGCATTCGCATACGACTTAACGGTACCCATGATACCACACTAATATCACCGCAATCAAGATTATTCTCGATACATTCCGACATAATCTGCGCAAAAGCTCCGGCGTAATTGGACTTTCCGTTAAATTTGAACCTGAGTATTGCGTCCCTCACAACACCGTCGTAGTAAAGCGGCGATACGCACTTGCTGATAAACGGCAGCTTTTGGACTGTGGAATCGCCCTTCGTGTACGGCAGCTTTCCGAGGCACTTGTTGCAGATGTTGGTCGATTCAAGCACCTCGCCGCAGAAGATGCATTTCGGCGGAAACAGGAGGTCAAGGAAAAAGTCAAGTATTTTCATCCGCAAGTCTGATCCTCAATGCGCTGTAACGCCTCGACTGCCTGTTGTTGTCTATCATGTAATGCGCAAGGGAGTCGTCCCCTACCATGATTAGCAGAGATTTTGCTCTCGTGACGGCGGTGTACAAAACGCTTCGGGTCATAAGCATTTTTGTTCCGGAATTAAGCACAAGTATGACCGCCCTGTACTCACTGCCCTGCGACTTATGTACCGTCATTGCCCACGAATGCTCAAGCTCACTGAGCATATCAAAGCCGTATGTGACCGTCTTGTCATCAAATTCGATCTTCATCGTTTCGTTCTGATGGTCGATGGACTTTATCCGCCCCAAATCGCCGTTAAAGATACCGCTGCCAAAAACGCCGTCCGAGCTTTGCCACGGAATGTCGTAGTTATTCTTGATTTGCATAATGCGGTCGCCCTCACGGAAAACAATATCTCCGAAGAGCTTTTCCTTTTTCTCGTCCGACTTGGGGTTGAGTGCTGCCTGCAACAGTCGGTTGAGGCTCACGGTTCCGGTCTCGCCCTTCCTTGTCGGGCTGAGTACCTGTATTTCGTCCGTCGGGATCCCCATATTGTTCGGCAGACGTTTTTCGCACAGCTCCAAAACCGTGTCTATACTGCTCTCGGCACGAAGTCTCCGCAATCTGAAAAAGTCTCCCGTGTTTGCCTCAAAATTCGGGTGTTCGCCCTTGTTTATCATGTGTGCGTTGCTGACGATGCGGCTCTCCGCCTTCTGACGGAATATCTCGGTAAGCCGAACGGTCGGCACTATATTGCTTCTGATAATGTCCGCAAATACATTTCCCGGTCCTACCGGAGGCAACTGATCGGCGTCGCCCACCAAAACGAGCTTGCACTCCGGGCGCATCGCCGAAAGCAGAGCCTTCATGAGCGTTATGTCCATCATCGAACACTCGTCCAATATCACGGCGTCGGCGTTTAAGGGGTCGTCCTCGTTCTTTGTGAATATAAGCGCTTCCCCGTCGTCGGATATTTTTGCGCCGAGCAGTCTGTGTACCGTCGACGCTTCTTCTCCGGTAAGCTCGGTCATCCGCTTTGCGGCTCTGCCTGTGGGAGCCGCAAGGCAGACTTTAAGCTCATCGTGCTTAAAAAGCTCGATTATCGCTTTCACTATGGTCGTTTTTCCCGTTCCGGGTCCGCCCGTGATGACCATTATATTGCTTGACATTGCAAGCGAAAGCGTGCTTTTTTGCAGAGGTGCATAGCTGATACCGTTCTTTTTTTCAAGGTCTGCGATAAAGTGATCCAAATTGATCTTTGAAGTCGGCACAGGCATGCACATCGCCTTTATCCGCCGTGCGGTATAGCTCTCCGCTTTGTAGATATCCTTGAGATAGCAGGCTTCGAGGTTTGCTACCCTGTCGCAGACGATCTCACCGTTTTCCTTTAAAAGCTCAACGCCCTCCTCGATGCGCTCGGTATCAACGCCGATAAGCTGCGAGGTAGCAGCTGTGAGCTTTTCCTTGGGAATAAAGCAATGCCCGTTGCCGAGATTGTGGCGCAGCTCAAAAAGCACGGCGGCGGCGATGCGGTTAATGCTGTCGTTTTCGACGCCCATCTCAAGAGCGAGCGCATCCGCATCGGAAAACGCCGCACCGATATGGCTCGACGCAAGTATGTACGGGTTCTCCTGAAGCGTCTCCATCGCCGAATTGCCGTAAAACTTATATAGCCGCAGCGCATATTCCGGGCGGATCCTGTATCCGCAAAGGAACTCCATAAGCCGCCGCAGTCCCGCCTGGCGCTTAAAGGACTTGCTCATTTCGCTCGCCTTGGATGTGCTGATGCCCTTGATCTCGGCAAGCTTATCGGGGTGCAGCTCAAGAACGTCAAGAGCCTTTTCGCCGAAGCGGTTGACGATGAGAGCGGCGGTTGCGGGACCTATGCCCCGTACCGTACCGCCTGCAAGGTACTTATATATGTCGTCCGCATTCGTGGGCAGCAGTCTTATGGCGTGTTCCGCTTTAAACTGCCTTCCGTGCTGGCTGTGGGTTATCCACGAGCCTTCGGCACTCACCGCCTCGCCCGGCGCAACGCACGGAAAGCAGCCCACGACCGTGGCGCTGTCTCCGTCGTCAAGCGTCATGCGTATGACTGCGTATCCGTTCTCGTCGTTTCTGTACACGACCGAGTCAATTGTTCCGTTTAGCTCCGTATATTCTTCCATCAACAGTCTCCGGGTTCACAAAATGTAATGTAGCGCCGCCTTTCGGCGTAGGTCTTTCCAATTTTTCTGACTTCCTCGTTCGAGGAATTTGCAATGATCTCAATTTCGGCGGTAAGCGTACCGTTTTCTCTGAGCCACACAAGCCCGTCAAGTATGGATTCAAGCTGCGGTTCGGCTCCGAAGGTCGTGAGCCTTATCTTCAAAGCGGAGTTTTCGCCCTTGCGGACGGGTCTGAGCATAAGCCCTTTAAGCGACCAACACATGAAAAGCAGCAGCCCCGCACATATAAGTCCGACGATGCAGTCAATCAGCATAGTATTCCCTCCCCATATCATTATATGGGTGAGGGCATATTTCGGTTATAGCAGCTTTTTAAGAAACTGCCCCGTGTAGCTTTGCTCGCACTCGGCACATTCTTCGGGAGTTCCGGCAAACACCACGGTGCCGCCCTTGTCGCCGCCTTCGGGTCCGAGGTCTATAATATGGTCGGCGATCTTGATAACGTCGAGGTTGTGTTCGATTATGACGACGGTGTTGCCGGCATCGGCAAGTCTGTCGATAATGTGGATAAGCCTGTGAACGTCCGCCATGTGAAGTCCCGTTGTGGGTTCATCGAGAACGTATACCGTACTTCCGGTGCTGCGCTTTGACAGCTCCGTTGCAAGCTTAACTCTCTGCGCTTCGCCGCCTGACAGCGTTGTACTCGACTGTCCGAGCTTTATATAGCCGAGACCGACGTCGAGCAGAGTATCAAGCTTTGCACGCAGCTTGGGGAGGTTTGCAAAGAATTCGGAAGCCTCCTCCACCGTCATGTCAAGGACCTCGTAGATGTTCTTGCCCTTGTAGCGGACTTCGAGCGTCTCTCTGTTGTAGCGCTTACCGTTGCATACGTCGCACGGGACGTACACGTCCGGCAGGAAGTGCATTTCTATGCGCTGCAAACCGTCGCCCTTGCACGCCTCACAGCGTCCGCCCCTGACGTTAAACGAAAATCTCCCCGCATTGTAGCCTCTTATGCGGGCGTCCTCCGTCGATGCAAACAGCTCACGGATATCGTTAAACAGCCCTGTGTACGTTGCGGGGTTTGACCTCGGAGTGCGTCCGATGGGGCTTTGGTCAATGTCGATTATTTTGTCAATGCCCTCAAGTCCCGTTATTGCGTCAAACTTGCCGGGCTTTGTCTTTGCACGGTTTTTCTGCTGCGCTATCGTCTTGTACAGGATCTCGTTGACAAGCGAGGATTTGCCGCTGCCGGACACGCCCGTGACGCAGGTCACAACGCCTATCGGGAACGAAACGTCAATGTTCTTGAGGTTGTTTTCCTTGGCGCCGATAATGTTTATGCTGCCCTTTTCAGCCTTTCGGCGCTTTTCGGGTACGGGTATCCTGAGCTTTCCGCTGAGGTACTGCCCCGTGAGCGAACGCTCGCAGGCGCAAATATCCTCGACGCTACCGGCGCAAACGACCTCACCGCCGTGAACGCCTGCTTTCGGTCCGATGTCCACAATATAATCGGCAGCTCTTATGGTATCCTCGTCATGCTCGACGACTATAAGCGAATTGCCGAGGTCACGCAGGTCCTTCAAGGTCGCAAGGAGCTTGTCGTTGTCCCTCTGGTGCAGTCCGATACTCGGCTCGTCAAGAATGTACAGCACTCCGACCAACGAGGCACCGATCTGCGTTGCAAGGCGTATTCTCTGACTCTCACCGCCGGAGAGCGTCGATGCGCCCCTCGACAGCGTGAGGTAGTCAAGTCCAACGTTTTTAAGAAAACCGAGGCGCTGCTTTATCTCCTTTAAGATGCGCTCGGCGATAATGCGCTCCTTGGGTGTGAGAGTAAGCGAGTCAACAAAGTCAATGGCGTCGCCGACCGGCATATCCGCCATCTCGGCGATCGTCTTACCGCCCACGGTGACCGCCAACGCCTCCTTGCGCAGTCTGCGTCCACCGCAGGCTTTACACGGCGTTTCGGACATACATTCCTCGATCTCGGCACGCATATACTGGCTCTGCGTTTCGTGGTAACGCCGCTCAAGGTTGTTGCATATGCCCTCAAACGGCTTTTGATAGGTCCCGGTAAACGAACCGCTGCGGTTTGCCCTGTCGTAATGAAGCTTCAGCGGCTCACCTTTCGTTCCGTACAGTATCGCATTTACAGCCTCCGACGGCAGCTCTTTTATAGGCTGCGTCAACGAGAAGCCGTACTTCTCCGCAAGGGCTGCATAGTACATCCCGGATATAGTCTCCCTTCCGGCACTTGTCCAGCCGGACGCCTTTATGCCGCCCTGTGCGATGCTCAGCTCGTCATCGGGTATGATAAGCTCCGGGTCAATGAGCATCTGCATTCCGAGTCCGTCGCACTTCGGACAGGCGCCGTACGGTGTGTTGAAGGAAAACATTCTCGGCGTCAGCTCTTCGATGGAGATGCCGCAATCAGAGCAGGCGTAGTTCTGCGAAAACAGCAGCTCCTCGTCGCTTCCGACAACGTCGGCAACGACAAGTCCACCCGCAAGCTCCGACGCCGTTTCGACCGAGTCGGTTATTCTGCGGACCGCATCAGGCTTTATCACAACTCGGTCAACGATAATATCGATGCTGTGCTTGAGATTCTTATCGAGCTGCACGGTTTCCGACAGCTCATACATGCTCCCGTCTATCCTTGCCCTGACATATCCTGAGCGCTTTGCGTCCTCAAGCACCTTTACATGCTCGCCCTTTCTCGAACGCACAACGGGTGCAAGTATTTGCAGCTTTGTGCCTTCGGGAAGCTGCATAAGTCTGTCGATTATCTGGTCTATCGTCTGCTGGTGTATCTCTTTTCCGCACTTCGGACAGTGCGGCACACCGACTCTCGCCCAAAGCAGACGCATATAGTCATATATTTCCGTGACTGTTCCGACGGTCGATCTCGGATTCCTTGAGCTTGTCTTTTGATCTATTGAAATTGCCGGAGAGAGTCCCTGAATGTAGTCGAGGTCCGGCTTGTCCATCTGTCCCAAAAACTGCCTTGCATATGCCGAAAGGCTTTCGACATATCTTCTCTGCCCCTCCGCATAAATAGTGTCAAAGGCAAGACTTGATTTTCCGCTTCCCGAAAGCCCCGTCATAACGACGAGCTTGTCCCTGGGTATTGAAATATCAATATTTTTAAGGTTATTGGCTCTTGCGCCTTTGATTACTATTTTGTCGTTCATTTATCCTTCACCAGTTCAGAGAATTGTGCGCCGCAGATCTCGGCAAGCGCAAGCGGCTCAAGCTCCACCTGACTTCCGATTTTTCCTGCGCTGACATATACGGTATTCTTTGCTTTTGCGCTCTCATTTATAAACGTGGGATAGCGTTTTTTCATACCCACGGGTGAGCAGCCGCCCCTTATATAGCCCGTCAGAGCGTTGATTTCACTGACCTTTACCATCTCAACGGATTTCTCGCCCGCAGCCTTGGCTGCCTTTTTGAGGTCAAGCTCCGAGCTGACGGGTATCACAAAAACGTACACGTTTTTGCTTGCACCCCGTGCCACAAGTGTTTTGAACACACATTCGGGGTCAAAACCGCAAAGCTTTGCGACCGTAAGTCCGTCCACCGCCTCGCTCCCGTGCGGGTACTCGTGCGGCTCATATTTTATCTTTGCCTTGTCAAGAAGGCGCATTACATTTGTTTTTTCGCTTTTCATGCCTGTTCCTTTTCAGTATTCAAAGCCTCCCGAAATCGGGAGGCTTTGTCATCATTCTTTCACGAAACGGGAGAGGATGTCCTCGACGCTGCCGTCCATTACCGTCAGCAGCTTATCGACCACTATCTCCTGCGGCAGCTCCATGTTGTTGTCCAGCCACTGAGAAATAAGACCTACGACGATCTGCACATAAAGCTCGCAGACGAACTCCATATCCGACCACTCAACGTTCTTGCCCTCTGCGACGATTATCGCAAAACCGTGTACGCAGTAGTGCAGGCGGCGCTTGAAGTAGCGCAGAAGATAAGAGCGGTTCTGAGAATTGAAGATGTTAAGCACAAAGCTTTTGTTTTCGTAGAGATAACGGAAGAACATTATAACGTCCTCACGCCACTCCTCGTAATAGATCTCGTCCGGCAGGACTCTGTTTGCATCCTCCTCAAAGACCCACTCCATGA
>CAVDMS010000075.1:0-7670 GCA_963610045.1 Bacteroidaceae bacterium | reverse complement strand
TACATCGGCTGCGGCGAGCGCGGCAACGAGATGACCGACGTTCTCATGGAGTTCCCCGAGCTTACCGACCCCCGCAACGGCGAGCCTCTGATGAAGAGGACCGTTCTTATCGCAAACACCTCCGATATGCCGGTCGCCGCCCGTGAGGCGTCCATCTACACCGGCATCACCATAGCGGAATACTTCCGTGACATGGGCTACGACGTCGCAGTTCTGGCGGACTCCACCTCCCGTTGGGCGGAGGCTCTGCGTGAAATGTCCGGCCGACTCGAAGAGATGCCCGGCGAGGAAGGCTACCCCGCATACCTTGCATCCCGTATCGCACAGTTCTACGAGAGAGCCGGCTGCGTCGAGTGCCTCGGCTCCGACGAGCGCCGTGGTTCGGTCACTGCGATCGGCGCCGTTTCGCCTCCGGGCGGCGACATTTCCGAGCCTGTTTCTCAGGCCACCATGCGTATAGTCAAGGTCTTCTGGGCGCTTGACAGCTCCCTTGCCTATGCCCGCCACTTCCCGGCGATCAACTGGCTGACCTCCTATTCGCTGTACGTTGACACCCTCTCGGCATGGTACGAATCCGAGTTCGGACCCGAATACATGGAGAACAGAGACAAGACCATGCACATACTCCAGGAGGAGAACGAGCTTCAGGAGATCGTGCGTCTTGTCGGACAGGATGCGCTTTCGCCCGCCGACCGTCTCACCATGGAGACCGCAAAGATGATCCGCGAGGACTTCCTACAGCAGAACGCCTTCGTTGATGAGGACGCATACTCCTCCTACGGCAAGCAGTACAGACTGCTTGACATGATACTTAAGTACGATGCGATGAGTCGTGAGGCGCTTTCCAAGGGCGCAGACATGAAGAGCATCTTCGCAATACCCGCCCGTGAGAAGATCGGCCGTGCAAAGATGACCGCACCCGATAAGTATGAGTCGGAGTTTGATGCGATAATCGCAGAGATGAAGTCCGAACTGGCTCAGGCAATTGCCGGAGGTGAGGAAGCATGATTAAAGAGTATAAAACCATAAGAGAGATAGCAAGCCCCCTCATGGTAGTCGATCACGTTGAGGGCGTTACCTACGACGAGCTGGCGGAGCTTGAGCTGCCCAACGGCGAGGTCCGCCGCTGCAAGGTGCTTGAGGTTGACGGAGACAGAGCAGTCGTTCAGCTTTTCGAGTCCGCACAGGGCATAAACCTTGCCGAGTCGAGAGTGCGCTTTTTGGGTCACCCGCTGGAGCTTGGCGTTTCCGAGGATATGCTCGGCCGTGTCTTTAACGGAATGGGTCAGCCCATCGACGACGGTCCCGAGATCCTTGCCGAGGCGTACCGTGACATAAACGGTCTGCCCATGAACCCCGCTGCGAGAGCATATCCCGCAGAGTTCATTCAGACCGGCGTTTCCACCATCGACGGACTGAACACCCTCGTCAGAGGCCAGAAGCTCCCCATATTCTCCGCTTCCGGTCTGCCCCATGCTGCCCTTGCCGCACAGATCGCAAGACAGGCAAGAGTTCTGGGCGACGGCGAGAGCTTCGCCGTTGTGTTTGCCGCAGTCGGCATCACCTTTGAGGAGAGCGAATACTTTATAAACGAGTTCAAGCGCACCGGCGCCATCGACCGTACCGTCGTATTCTCGAACCTTGCAAACGACCCCGCAGTCGAGCGTATATCCACCCCCCGCATGGCGCTGACCGCAGCGGAATACCTTGCATTCGAGAAGGATATGCAGGTCCTCGTCATCATCACCGACATCACGAACTACGCCGAGGCGCTGCGTGAGGTCTCCGCCGCAAAGAAGGAAGTACCCGGACGCCGAGGCTACCCCGGCTACCTGTACACCGACCTTGCAACGCTGTACGAACGTGCGGGACGCAGACTGGGACACAAGGGTTCCATCACCATGATCCCCATCCTCACCATGCCCGAAGACGACAAGACCCACCCCATCCCCGACCTTACCGGCTACATCACCGAGGGTCAGATCATACTCAGCCGTGAGCTGCACCGCAAGGGCATCGTGCCTCCCGTGGACGTTCTGCCGTCGCTGAGCCGTCTGAAGGACAAGGGCATCGGCGAGGGCAAGACCCGTGAGGACCATGCCGGAACGATGAACCAGCTCTTTGCCGCATACTCCAGAGGCAAGGATGCAAAGGAGCTTATGACCATACTCGGCGAGGCCGCACTGAGCGACGACGACAAGCTCTTTGCAAAGTTTGCCGACGAGTTTGAAAAGCGCTATGTAAATCAGGGCAACACGACGAACCGTTCCATAGAGGAGACCCTGAATATCGGTTGGGAGCTGCTCTCCATCCTGCCCAGAGCGGAGCTGAAGCGCATTAAGCCCGAACTGATAGAAAAATACATGAAATAAGGGGTGAAGCTTTATGGCCGGCACAACCGTTACCCCCACAAGAATGGTTCTCAAGCAGCTTAAGGGTCGCTTAAAGACCGCAAGACGGGGTCACAAGCTTATGAAAGATAAGCGTGACGAGCTGATGCGTCAGTTTCTCGACGTCGTTCGGCGCAACAAAGAGCTGAGATGCCGCGTCGAGGACGGACTTACCGAGGCGTTTGCCGCACTTCAGGTGGCAAGCTCCATAATGAGCCCGGAGATGCTTGAGCAGGCACTTTTGTACCCCCGTCAGAGCGTTGAGCTTGAGATGAAGTTCAAAAATATAATGAGCGTTAACGTGCCGCAGTACTCCTTCCGCACCAAAAACGACGATCCCTCGGAGATATACCCTTACGGCTTTGCGCAGACAAGCGGCGAGCTTGACGATGCCTTGGCGATAATGGCGAGGGTGTTTGAGGATATGTTGGAGCTTGCGCAGGTCGAAAAGACCATGCAGCTTCTTGCGGAGGAGATCGAAAAGACCCGCCGCAGAGTCAACGCACTTGAGTACGTTATGATCCCCGAGCTTGAGGGGAACATCAAGTACATTTCGATGAAGCTTGAGGAGAACGAAAACTCCACGAAGGTCAGACTTCTCAAGGTTAAGGAAATGGTACTCAAAAACGCTCACAACTACTCATAAAACGAAAAATCCCGTACCGAAAGGTACGGGATTTTTCGTTTTAGACTCAGCAGTACAGCACGAGCGCAATGAATACGCAGGGCGCATCGGAGACGTTCTTTATCGAGTGACCCTCGCCGGAGGGGGTAAAGGACGTATCGCCCGCATTCAGCGCCGTTATCGTTCCGTTGTCGTTATACTCGGCGCTGCCGCTTAAAATGTGGTAAAACTCGCAGTCGCCGTTGTGGACGTGCCAACCAAGCTCGCTGCCTGCGGGAAGGGTGGTTACGGAGAACACACGTCCCTTGCCCATAAGCTCCGCCGGAGTTTCGATTATCCTGTCGAATATCACGTCGCCGCTGCCGCCGAACAGTGCGCTCGACACGTCATGCTTATGCTCGCTTGCTCTTTTTATCATAGTCCCAGCTCCTCCTTTATAAGTACGACCTCGACCTTTTCCATGTCCCACATCGGACCCCAAAGCACCGTCAGCGCATTGCAGGCACGCTCCGGGCTGCGGCAGTCGTGGCATTTGCCGTCTGCCTTGCAGGGTACCTTTTTATCGAAGCGGGCGATGTTCTGCACCGCTGCGATGTTTCTTGCACGGTAGAGCGCAGAGTCAAAGTCGGGGCAGATCTTGTTTATGCCGGCGACAATGTACACACGCTTCTTGCCGAAGGTGATGGCGGCGACACGGTTGCCTCTGCCGTCGATGTTCAGAATTTCGCCGCTTTCGGCTATGGCGTTTGCGGAGCAGATGTACACGGGAGCGGCGTTTGCCTTTTCGAGAGTCTCCCAGCCCGGCTCCTCCCAGTGCCAGTACACACGGCAGCCGGAATCGGTGAGCTTTCCGTACAGCCCAAGCTGCGCCGCCGTCTTGCAGCCGCCGATGCCGACCTCGGCGCCGTTTATCTCACGGCAGAGGTATTCGGACGCCTCGCTCCCGGTATCGAAAACGCTCACGTCAAAATGGCGTGCCTTCAGGTTTTTAACGGTTTTTTCGATGTCCATATGTATTTCCTCCGAATAGATATCCCGAGGAAATTATACTTTCATTTTCCTTCGCTTGCAAGCCTTTTTTCGGCATCGCTGCAGAGCTTTTTAAGCGACGAGACCAGCTCCCGCGAGGTCTCGCTGTCGCCGGAGCGGCAGCATATTTTGAGCGCCGAGCTTCCGACCATCGGCGCAATGCTGAGCCTCTCGCCGCCAAGCTCGATGCAAAGCCCGTCGGAAAAGTCGCCGCCGAGGTCCATGAAGCTGCGGGAGAGCAGGTCCATGAGCCTTGCACGGTCACGGCAGGGGCAGCTTTCGCCGCCGGGCTCGTCCGCCTCGTCGTCGCACTTGTCGGGAACGAAGTCGTCACGCAGCGGAAGCTCGATACGCCCTTCAAGCGCATCGACGCAGCAGCGGTAATAGCTCAGGGGAGTGCCGATGTCGCACCAGTAGCCGGACATGGGAACGCCGAGGAGCTTTTCGCCACGGTCGAGCAGCAGCGGGAACAGGTCGCCCGCAAAGTCAAAGGGTCTATTCTCCGGCACGAGCGCCATGGCTTCGGGAGACACGACGTATATCCCCGTGTTCACGAGGTTTGTCATAACGTGCTTCCAGTCGGGCTTTTCGACGAAGCGGCGTACAAAGCCCTCCTCGCCGCAGAGCGCAAGTCCGTAGCGCAGCGGTAGGGAGTGGGGATACAGCGCAAGGGAAACGCAGGGGCTTTGGCGGGTGTGTTCGGCTATCAGCGCCGTGAGGTCAAAGTCGCATATCGCATCGCCGCTTATGACGAGAAACGGCTCGTCGCCGTAGAAATCGCTGCAATTCTTGACGCTTCCGGCGGTGCCGAGTGCCTCGTTTTCCACACGGTAGGAAAGCTTCATGCCGAGAGAGGAACCGTCTCCGAAATAGCTCATAATATCGTCGGGTCGGTATTTGAGCGTTGCGCAGACCTCGTCTATCCCGTGCTTTTTGAGCAGCAGCAGGACATACTCCATCACGGATCTGCCGCAAAGCGGCGTCATGGGCTTCGGCGTGTCGCCGCTCACGGGCTTTAGGCGCTTGCCCATGCCGCCTGCCATTATAACTGCCTTCAATTTATCACGTCCTTTGCGCTTAGAATATGCAGCTTTGAGCAAATTAAACCTAAAATTCTGTTGTAATAAACCAAATACTTTGATATAATTTAATATCTTTAATGGATTACTGTAATTTGTACGGGAAAAGGAGGCAGACTGTGAAAAACAAAAACACACAGTCGGTTTTTGAACCGAATACCATACCGTACCTGTTCTTTCTGGTGATATTCGCCGTTGCGACCTTTCTTACGGGACTCGGACAGAAGCTGAATCTCTACCTCGCTGCGGCGGAGGGCGTTGCGATACTTGCGCTCGTCATCTACTCGCTCGTGAACCGCAGGAAGAGACGCAAGGCGCTCAAGGCGTATATCGAGTCCGTCACCTACAGTGCGGAGACGGCGAAAAACAGCACCCTGATGAACTTCCCGCTGCCGATAGTCGTGTTCCGGCTCTCGGACTCGAGGATCATTTGGGGCAACGAGCTGTTCTTTGACATCTGCGGCTCTCACGGAGCAAGGATGGAGCGCAGCGTGGCGGAGCTTATACCGGAGTTTTCCGGCAAATGGCTCGTCGAGGGCAAGAGCCGCTGCCCGACGCTTCTGAGCATCGGCGGCAGAAAGTATCAGATATGCGGCAACATAGTCCGCTCCGGTGAAGACGATAACGAGAGCAACTACATGGGCATCACCTACTGGGTGGACGTGACAGACTATGAGCTTATGCGTCAGGAGTACCGGGATTCTCAGCCCGTTGCGGCGATATTCGTCATCGACAACTTCGACGAGCTGATGAAGAATCAGCCGGAGCGCATGAGAAACGACCTGCGTGATGCGGTCGGCGACAAGCTTCAGCAGTGGTGCGAGGACAAAAACGGCATCCTTCGCCGCTACGACAGAGATCGCTACCTCTTCGTTTTCGAGTCGAGGTACCTGCAAAAGATAACGGAGGACAAGTTCAACATCCTTGAGGCGGTGCATCAGGTCGTAAGCCCCAGCGGAATACACGCCACCTTGAGCGTCGGTATCGGCAAGGATGCGGACACAATGACCGAGGCGATGCAGTTTGCGGAGCTGAGTATCGAGATGGCGCTTTCACGAGGCGGCGATCAGGCGGTCATCAAAAACCGCTACAACTTCGAGTTCTTCGGCGGCAAGGCGGGAGAGGTCGAGACCCGCACCAAGGTCAGATCAAGGGTCAAGGCAAACGCTCTGGCGGAGCTTATCAAGGACGCCTCCGGCGTTTTGGTCATGGGTCACCGCTTCGGCGATATGGACAGCGTCGGCGGCTCGGTAGCCGTTTGCAGCATTGCGAGAAAGTACGGCATACCGGCATACATCGTTGCAGACACCGAAAAGACGGCGGCAAAGTCGCTCATCGAAAAGCTCAAAAAGACGCCGGAGTACGTCAATGCGTTTGTAAGCCCGCAGGAGGCGATGCTCATGGCAGACAGCAAGACCCTGCTCGTCGTCGTGGACACCAACAGACCCGAACAGGTCGAGGATCTTGCGCTGCTGCAATCCTGCAACAAGGTCGCAGTCATCGACCACCACCGCAGAGCGGCGACGTATATCGAGCGTGCGGACATGAGCTATATAGAGCAGTACGCATCCTCCGTCTGCGAGCTTATGACGGAGATAATGGAGGTCGTGATGGACGAGCCGGACCTTCTGCCCTGCGAGGCGGAGGCGATGCTCTCCGGCATAGTGCTTGACACGAAGAACTTCACCATGCGCACGGGCGAGCGCACCTTCGACGCTGCGGCGTTCCTCAGACGTGCGGGTGCGGACACGATCGAGGTCAAGAAGCTCATGCAGAGCGGCATCGACCAGACCGTCGCAAAGTACAAGATACTTCAGAATGCAAGGACCTACCGCTCCGTGGCGATCGCAATGCCGGAGACGGCGCAGGACAGGATCGTTGCGGCACAGGCGGCGGACGAGCTTTTAAACGTCGCAGGAGTCGAGGCGTCGATGGTCATGTACCCCGACGGCGACGGTGTGAGCGTCTCGGCGAGAGCAATAGGAGACGTGAACGTACAGATGATAATGGAAAAGCTGGGCGGAGGCGGCAACCGCAACGCTGCGGCGGCTCAGATAAAGGGCGTGAGCCTGCGTGACGGCGTTTCCATGCTCATAAAGGCAATAGACGAATATATGGACAGCTAAGGAGGCTTTACTATGAAGGTCATTTTCAACGTAGACGTAAAGGGTCAGGGCAAGAAGGGCGAGATGAAAGAGGTATCCGACGGATACGCCCGCAACTACCTCCTGCCCAGAAAGCTCGCAAGCGAGGCGACTGCGGACAATATAAACACCATGAAGCTCAAGGAAAAGGCGAAGGCGGCGCTCATCGCAAAGGAAAAGGCGGAGGCGGAGGAAAACGCAAAGCGCCTTTCTGCGATCAGCGTTACGATCCGTGCAAAGGCGGGCGGCGCAGGAAAGCTCTTCGGCTCCGTTACGAGTCAGGAGATAAGCGACGCTCTGCGTGAGCAGCACGGCATCAACATCGAGAAAAACAAGATAGTTCAGGCGGAGCCCATCAAGACCTTCGGCAGCTACACCGTCAAGGTAAAGCTCGGCTACGAGA
>CAVDMS010000074.1:0-8313 GCA_963610045.1 Bacteroidaceae bacterium | reverse complement strand
GAACTTTAAGAGCTTTTTGGACTTCTTCACAGCTTCGCATTCCTTGACCTTTACGGCACGGAAATCGCTCTTGGAGAAGGTGTCAAAATCGACCTGATCTTGGAACAAAGGCTCGATCTGAACATTGGAAAAATCAATTTTTTCCTCGACTTCGGGAGCCGCCTGAGTTGCCTCCGCAGGAGCTGAAACTTCCTTGGAAACCTTCTTATCGCCGTCCAACGGCTTCATTGTAGGAAAGAGAATGACGTCGCGGATGGAGCTTGCGCCGGTGAGGAGCATGACGCAGCGGTCAATGCCGATGCCGAGTCCGCCCGTGGGAGGCATACCGTACTCAAGTGCATTGATGAAATCGTCGTCCATCATGCCCGCCTCGTCGTCGCCCTTGCTACGCAGCTCGACCTGCTTTAAGAAGCGCTGCTTCTGGTCGATGGGGTCGTTAAGCTCGGAGAAGGCGTTGCCCATCTCACTGCGGCAAATGAACAGCTCAAAGCGCTCCGTGAGTCTCGGATCCTTGGGCGAGCGCTTTGCAAGCGGGGATACATCCACGGGGTGCATTGTGATGAAGGTCGGCTGAATGAGCTTTTCCTCGACGAGCTGGTCAAAGCTCTCGTACAGTGCGTGACCCCACGTCGGCTCGACCTTGTCCATATCAACGCCCGCCTTCTTTGCGGCTTCGACCGCATCGGCGTCGCTCTCTATCGCCATGAAGTCCACACCGACGTACTTCTTGACGGCTTCCGCCATGGTAAGGCGCTCCCAACCGGGAGTGAGGTCGATCTCCTCTCCCTGCCAGCAGCACTTATAGGTGCCGAGTATGCTCATTGCGGCGCCGCTTAATAGGTTCTCAAACAGGTCCATCATATCGTTAAAGTCTGCGTAGGACTGGTAAAGCTCGACCGTGGTAAATTCGGGGTTGTGCTTGGTGTCCATACCCTCGTTGCGGAATATCCTGCCGATCTCGTACACTCTCTCGATGCCGCCGACGATAAGGCGCTTGAGGTTAAGCTCGGTGGCGATGCGCAGGTACATATCAATGTCCAGCGTGTTGTGGTGAGTGATAAAGGGGCGGGCAGTCGCACCGCCGGAGATGGTGTTAAGTACGGGGGTCTCGACCTCCATGAAGTCTCTGCCGTCCAAAAACGCTCTGACGTAGCTGATGAACTTCGAACGGATGGTGAAGTTGCGTCTGCTGTCGTCGTTCATAATAAGGTCAACGTAGCGCTGACGGTATTTAAGCTCGGTGTTGGTCATGCCGTGGAACTTCTCCGGCAGAGGTCTGAGGCTCTTGGAGAGCAGCACGACGCTCTTTGCGTGGACGGATATCTCCTCGGTCTTGGTCTTGAACACGAAGCCGGAAACGCCGATAATGTCGCCGATGTCGTACTTGCGGAAGTCGGCAAACTCCTGCTCCGTCAGGTCGTCCTTGCGGACGTAGAGCTGGATCTGTCCCCTGTCGTCCTTTATGTGGCAGAATATCGCCTTGCCCATGCCTCGCTTGGACATGATGCGGCCTGCGACCTCAACGTCCTTGCCGTCGAAGGCGTCGTAATCCGCCTTGATCTCCTCGGAATATGCGCTTCTTACGAAGCGGGTGCGGCAGAAGGGGTCTCTCCCCTCCTGCTGAAATGCGGTCAGCTTATCTCTGCGTATCTGCAGCAGCTCGGAAAGCTCCTGCTTCTGCGTATCGTTAGTATTCTTCTCGCTCATACCTTACCTCGTTCAGTTATTCTCGACGGACACTATCGTGTACTTCAGAGTGCCGATGGGAGCCTCGACCTCGACGGTGTCGCCTGCGACGTGACCGTACAGTCCTCTGCCGAAGGGAGAGTCGTCCGAGATCCTGCCCTCCATGGGGTTTGCCTCCTGAGATCCGACCACGGTGTACTCCTCAACGTCGCCGTCTGCGTCCTTTACCTTTACGACGCTGCCGAGAGTGACTGCGCCCTTGTTCATATTGCTGTCGTTTTTGTCAACGATCTCGGCGTTCTCAATGAGATTTTTGATCTCCGCTATCTTCGAATAGAGCTTGCCCTGCTCGGACTTAGCCTCGTCGTATTCGCTGTTTTCGCTCAGGTCGCCGAAGCTGCGAGCCTCTTTGATCTGCTCTGCGACTTCCTTTGCTCTGTCGGTTTCGAGGTAGTGAAGCTCCTCGTTCAGCGCATCATAGCGCTCCTGACTCATTTTGTACCTGTTATCGGTAGACATGACACGGTCTCCTTTTCGTATATTAAGAATGATTTTTTATCGTTTTTAACGTTTAAGCTGGCTGATCGCCTTTTCGAGCTGACTGTCGGCTTCGCCCTCGTTGTGGATCACGATGTCCGGCGTAATGCCGCCCGCCTCGGCGAGATCGACACGCTTCGGCGTGAGATATTCCTTGGTCGATATATGCACCGCACCGCCGTCGGAAAGCTCTATCGTTATCTGACTTCTCGATTTGCCGGTGGTCTGCTCACCCATGACCGTCGCCCAGTTGTACTCCTGAAGCGCCGCTGCGAAAAATTCCGCCGCACTGTATGAGTTGCCGTTTACAAGCACGACCATGTCGTACTTCAAGCAGAATTTATCCGACTTCATCACGGTCTCATCGCCTTTTTTGTCAACGCTGACAAATAGGTCGCCGTCGGGCAGGAGGTAATCAAGGACCTTCACCATCTCATTTACAAGACCGCCGGGGTTGTCCCTGACGTCGAAGATAAATGACTTTGCGCCGATGTCGATGAGATACTCAATCGCAGCGATGGTCTCGTCGGCAGCGCCCGCCTCAAAGTTGTCGATCTTGATGTATCCGATGCTGCCGTCAAGCAGCTTGTTGCTGACGGGGCTTTTGTATATGATCTTGCAGTTCACGCTGACGGTCTTTTCGGTACCGTCCGAGGAAATGAGCATCTGAAAATCGGTGTTCAGCTTTGATCTTACAAGCGTTCTGACGTCCTCAAGCGTCATGCCGTCGAGGGCTGTCCCGTCGACCTCAAGCAGAATGTCGCCGACGGCAATGCCGGCAGTGGCGGCCGGTGTGCCGTTTTGCACGGACATGACCTCAAAGTCGCCGTCGTCGTTCACCTGAATGGTGACGCCGATTCCGGCATATTCGTTTGCCGAGGACAGCTTGTAGGTCTCATACTGCTCCGGAGTCATGTAATAGCTCCACTTATCGTTTAGCGAGCGCACCATTCCGGCGCAAGCCGCATCGTAAAGCGAACCCTCCGGCACGTCGCCGATGTAATATTCCGAGACGATTTTCTCAATTTCGACGTACTTTTTGGCATTATCAAGGTACTCCTTCGAGCCGAAACCGCCGATCGCTATTGAGTAGGTCGCAATGGCAGTCGCCACGACAAGCACCAGACAAATGATTATAAAATAGCCGAGCTTGATTTTTTTGCCGAAAAATGATTTGGGGTTTTTATTCACGGGCTTTTCCCCTTTCTCTCTTATAACAGTCCTTTGACGGACAGTCGTGCGACTGTCCGTCAAGCGCTTTATCAGCCTGCCATTACCATAGGCAGGACTATGCTGAGTATCATGGTCACGACAAGAATGATCGCAAGCACAGATACGATAAGTCTCCTGTTCACTTTAATACCCTCCGATCAGACCTTCAGGTAGTTTCTGATTGCGATGATGCCGCCGAAGGCGCCGACTATGATGCCGACGGCGATGAATATCACCAACACCATGGGCCAAAGCTGCGTAAACGGGACTATCTCGATGAAGGATATTCCGAGGTCGCTCGTCACTCTGCCTTCAAGCGCCGCATAAAGACCCCACTGAGCGAGGAACGCAAGTCCGCCGCCGACGAGGCCGAGGATGAGACCCTCAACGACGAACGGTCCTCTGATAAAGCCGTTGGAGGCGCCGACCATCTTCATAATGGCGATCTCCTCACGTCTGCCGAAGGTTGCGAGCTTTATGGTGTTCGACATGATAAACAGCGACACCAGTACGAGAATGACGATAAGCGCCAACGAAACGATGCTGATAACATTGCGGACGGAGACGAATTTTTCGGCGTACTCCGTGGGCGAGTTGACCTTGACGATGCCGCTGACCTGCGAGATCTCCTGACCCGTTTCGTCCATGCGGCTGAGGTCAACGAGCTGAATGATGAAGCGGTGACGGAAGGTATCGTCGTCGATGCCGTCCATGAAGCTCTCGTCGTAGTTCTCCATGAAGTTCTGTCTCGCTTCGCTGCGGTTCATAAACTCGACCGACGCAACATTGTCTATCGCCTCAAGCTTTGCCTGGATCTGAGCCGTGGCGTCCTCTGCGGACATATCCTCATCGACAAACGCCATTATCTGATTCTGCTCGCCTATGTCGTCGATTATCTTGTTTATGTTGACGTCAAGAAGCGTAAAGCTGCCCATTACGATAAGGCACGCCATGATAATTGTGATGGAGGCAAAGGACATGAACCTGTGCGTAAAGATATTGCGGAAGCCTTCGCCTATCAGATACCCGAATTTACTCAATCTCATAGTTGTAATACCCGTCCATTCCGTCGCTGATCAGGTGACCGCCGTCTATCGCAATGACACGCTTCGAGAAGGCGTTGACCAGCTCCTTTTCGTGGGTGACCACCAGAACGGTCGTCCCCATATCGTTTATCTTTTCAAGCAGAAGCATAAGCTCAAGAGAGCGAACCGGGTCAAGGTTGCCGGTAGGCTCGTCGGCAATTATCATCTTGGGGTTATTGACGAGCGCACGGGCTATCGCAACACGCTGCTGCTCACCGCCGGAAAGCTCGGTCGGCAGACGCTTTTCTCTGCCCTCAAGTCCGACCAGCTCAAGCACCTTCGGCACTCTTGCCTTTATCTCCTTGCCGGTGGCTCCGACGACACGCATCGCAAAGGCGACGTTATCGTACACGGTCATGTTCTCGATGAGTCGGAAGTCCTGAAAGACGACGCCGATGGTTCTGCGCATCTTGGGCATCTTGCGGCGCTTCATCTCGCCCATATTGAAGCCGTTGACGGTGATCTCGCCCTCGGTCGGACGGATCTCACCCGTAAGGAGCTTTATTATGGTGGTCTTTCCCGATCCGGAGGGGCCTACCAGAAAGGCAAATTCACCCTCGCTTATCGAGAGGCTCACGCCGTCCAGCGCCGCAACGTCGCTGTTGCCGTAAACCATCGTCACATTGTTCATTTGAACCATTGCTTTTCCTCCTAAGTAGCCTCAGCCTTGAGTCATGCTCAGCGTCCGTTGCTGTTCACGGAGTCAAGGTACTGCTTGACCATCATTGCGACCTTGAACACGATCGCATGGTCAAACTCTCTTAGATCGAGTCCAGTGAGCTTCTTGATCTTCTCAAGCCTGTATACAAGAGTGTTCCTGTGTACATAAAGCTTACGGCTCGTCTCGGAAACGTTGAGGTTGTTTTCAAAAAACTTGTTTATTGTTTCAAGAGTATCCTCGTCCAGTGTCTCAAGAGGATTCTTCTTAAATACCTCGTTTAAGAACATCTCGCACAGCGTCGTCGGAAGCTGGTAGATGATGCGGCCGATACCGAGATTTTCGTAGCTGATGATGTTCTTTTCGGAATCGAACACACGGCCGACGTCGATCGCTATCTGCGCTTCCTTGTATCTGTCGGCAAGCTCGCGCAGGTGCCTTGCCGTGGTGCCGATGCCGATGATGCACTTTATCTGAAGCTCGTCGGCAAGCGCCTTTTCGACGTTCTCGGCAATGGACTGCACCTCGGCGGGGTTCTCGCCTGCGGGCAGCTCCTTGATGATAACGATGTCGGTCTCGTTAATGCTGATGACGAAATCGTGCTGCTTATCGGGGAAGAGGTTCTGCATGACCTCGACCGCCGCAACGTCCGACCTCTCGACCTGACGCACCAAAAGCAGCGCTCTCGGCACATCCGGCACAAAGTGCAGCTCCTTGGTCCTGACGTAAACGTCGCCGGGGAGAATGTTGTCGGAAATTATATTTTTAAGAAAAGCCGCCTTGTTATGCTTTTCCTCGTAATTGGTCTTTGCCTCGTTAAAGGCTACGGATGCCATGATGCAGCTCACCTTTGCAAGCTCGTCACAGCCCTCGACGAACACGGCATAGTCAAACTTTGCATTGTTCGTACCGAGTATTCTGTATGTGCGGATGCCGCTCACATAGACCGGCTCCGACAGATCATAGTTATAGCTCTGGAAGTCCTCAAGCCTCGAACCGATCATGGGCAGCTCGCTGCAGGTGACGACAAAGCCCTGCTCGTCGATGATGCCGATGCATCTGTCGGTGGCTTCTTTTATCTGAAGGATAACGCTTTGGAAAATTCTGCTTGACATATGTGTTTCCTCCCCTTGCGCTATGGGTAATTTTACTATAAGCCTGCATTGCACGCTCGTATTATAATAACCCCTTTTTGTGCGTTTTTCAATAGAAAACACCTCAAAATTTGTGAAGTTTCCAAAAAAATATCTAATTCACTTGATAAAACAGCCAAATTACAGCCTCAAATTTGTTCAATTTTGCTTCATCACTCTGCACAATTCTTCGGCGCTAAGCTCCCTGTACTGCCCCGGTAAAAGGCTTTCGTCGAGCAAAAGTCCGCCGACGGAGAGCCGATGCAGCTTCAAAACGGGCTTTCCGACCGCCGCAAGCATACGCTTTACCTGATGATATTTGCCCTCTGCGACCGTGACATAGCAGCGCTCACCGCAAGGCTCAAGCTTTGCGGGAAGGCACTTTGTACCGTCGCCGAGAACTATTCCCTCGGCAAAGATGCGCACGTCGTCCTCGGTGCAGCGTCCGTCGGTCTCGGCAAGGTAGCGCTTCATAATGCCCGACTTCGGCGAAATGACCTTATGCGCAAAGTCGCCGTCGTTTGTGAGGAGCAGCAGTCCCGTCGTGTCCTTGTCAAGTCTGCCGACGGGAAAAAGTCCGAGCCTCTTATGCTCAGGCAAAAGCAGCGACAAAACGGTAGCCTGCTCCCTGTCCTCGGTTGCGGACAGGACGCCATGGGGCTTATTGAGCATAAAGTAGCGGTACTTTTCATAAGCTAAAGCAGAGCCGTCAAGCGCAACGGCGCTTCCGCTGTCGATCTTCCTTGCGAAGTTCGTTTCGGCAACGCCGTCCACCGTCACTCTGCCGCTCCTTATGATCTCCCGTATTTCCTTTCGCGATGCGACGCCGCAGTCGGAAAGGTATTTGTCAAGCCTCAGAACCGACATACTCTCACCGTTTCAAAACATTTGAACTTATTTTAGCACAAATTCCTCCTTCAAATTTAAACTCCTTGTAAAATCTCCGATTGTCAGGTGAAATGAATGAAAACCAAAAAGCTAACGAAAACAAAAGCTGTCGTCATACTCATCCTCCTTGCCGCTGTACTCATCGCTGCGGTCATAATATGCGGCCCCGCCTCCGGCTTTCTCGGCATCGGCGAGACGATCGACGTCTCCACGAGCGAGGGGCGCATTGAATATCTCTCCTCGCTCGGCTGGTGCGTCGATAAGTCGAGCGAGACGGAGGCGGAGGTGACGCTCCCGAAAACCTTTGACGGAGCCGTCGCCGACTACGCCGCAATGCAGTCGGAGCAGGGCTTTGAGTTTACCTCCTACGGCGGCCGCAAGTGTATGCAGTACAGCTACATAGTCACAAATTACGGCGACGGCTCGACCGTGTACGCAACGCTCTTTGTCAAGGGCGGGCGTGTTATCGGCGGCGACATTCATTCGGCGGACATCGGCGGCTTTATGCACGGGATCAAATAAAAAAATCCGTGAGTCTAATGACTCACGGATTTTTCAGCGTGTCAAAAGTCGATGACTTTTTTGACACGCTGAAAAATCACGCCACGTTTTTTGTGAAGCGTGTGCTTCACGAAAAACCTCGCTACGCTCGTCAAAAAGCCTGATTATGTGAAAACTTGTTTCACATAACTCAGGCGTTTTTGATGGCTATTTATCCAATTTGAGAGGGACCTTGTCCCCTCAAACTCCCCTGCTGCGTATTGGTTTTTAGCCTGTTGCGGGTTCTTTTGCCCAGTCCTTTGACAGACTAAAAAAATCCGTGAGTCATTAGACTCACGGATTTTTCATACAATGGTTAATTACTCGTTGACCTCGATGACAACGCCGGAACCGACGGTACGGCCGCCTTCACGGATAGCGAAGCGGAGTCCCTTTTCGATTGCGATCGGGGTGATGAGCTCTACGTCCATGTCGACGTTGTCGCCGGGCATGCACATCTCAACGCCTTCGGGCAGGGAGATGACGCCGGTAACGTCGGTGGTACGGAAGTAGAACTGGGGACGGTAGTTGTTGAAGAACGGGGTGTGACGGCCGCCTTCTTCCTTGGACAGAA
>CAVDMS010000073.1:0-8468 GCA_963610045.1 Bacteroidaceae bacterium | reverse complement strand
GACGCCGGGACCCATCGGCATAAATATGGCGACGTACACGGGCTTTACGACCGCCGGAATACCCGGCTCGATCGTTGCGACGCTCGGAGTCATCACGCCGGGCATAATCATCGTACTGCTTATCATTGCGGTGCTTGAACGCTTCCGCAAGAATAAGTATGTTGAGGCTGCATTTTACGGCATACGTCCCGCTTCCGCAGGACTTATCGCCGCAGCGGGCGTGCTTGTGGCGGAGATCGCCCTGTTTAATGTCGATGCCGACAGCATAGCGGGCTTCTTCGATGTCAAGGCGCTCATTTTGGCGGCGGTACTCGTCGTGCTGACCCGTTGGGTTAAACCGACAAAGAAGTTGCATCCCGTGGTGTTTATCGCCGCATCTGCCGTTGTCGGAATACTGCTGTTTTGAATCTCAGTACAAAATAATACCCGCAGCGAATGCCGTTATTGCGGCGATGGCTGCAATGAGAAACCGTCCGATCATGTATCGGGCGGTTTTTATATCGGTGCCGTCAAGCATTGCAAAGGTCTGAAAATGCACCGAAACGCCGCCCCAACCGAGGATAAAGGCGGCAAGAGCGAGATTTTCGGGGGAAAGCGCAAGTCCCTGCATCGCACCGACCGCCGTTCCGATCTCGAAAACGCCCGTAAAAAAGGCTCTGCCCCATTGCATATCGACGCCGAGGAGCGACGAAACTCCGGCGGAGAGGGCATCAAAGGGACCGAAGGTGCAGAGCAGATCAATAAAAACGGAAAACGAGACGACAAAGCCGCAGACATACAGGACCGAGAGAACCGACTTTTTGACGGACGAGGTGAGCGCAACGCCGAAATCTGCGCTGCTAAGCGATATGTGCGGCTCCGACGAGGCATATGCTCTGTCGGAGAGCAGGATCCCGCCGATGATTGCGGAGAAGATATGTACGGCGTAGAGCAAAAGTCCTGCGGCGGAGGACGAAAACACCCCGACACCGACGCCGCCGATTATGAATGCGGGACCCGAATTGTTGCAGAACGGCAGAAGCGCCGACGCCTCACGGCAGCCGAGCTTTTCGGTTCGCCTCATGTCGGCTATGTACGCAGCGCCCAAGGGATAGCCGCCGCAAAGTCCCACGATAAATGCGCTCGCACCGACGCCCGAAACCCCGAAAAGCCTTGACGCCACGGGCGAAAGCAGCCTCCCGAGGTATGCCGCAAAGCCCAACTCGGACAGCAGCACGGTAGCAACGAAGAAGGGAAACAGCGTCGGTATAATGAGCCTTCCGCAAAGCGAAATGCCGTTTGCGGCAGCGGTAAGCGCCTGCGAGGGGTATATCACGAGCGCCGCAAAGATAAGTACCGCAGCAAGCAGCGAGGGAAGTTTTTTCATCAGATCACATCCTTGTCCATGTATCA
Source organism: Bacteroidaceae bacterium (assembly GCA_963610045.1). Taxonomy (GTDB): domain Bacteria; phylum Bacillota; class Clostridia; order Oscillospirales; family Oscillospiraceae; genus F23-B02. The sequence continues at coordinate 7,076 of CAVDMS010000073.1, read as the reverse complement.
AACTATGCCGTGCATCATAGATTTATACGACGGGAGGTGGGCGGATGCAGGGGAAAGGCAAAAAAGCCGAGCTGCTTGCAGACAGACTTGAGATACCTGCCGATGCACTCGGAACGCCGAAGCTGAGCATTTGCGGACGCAGACGGGTGCTTGTGGAAAACCATTGCGGCATTTTGAGCTACGGCGACACCATGATAGAGCTGTGCTGCCGTGACATGAAGATCCGCATCCGAGGCGACGGACTGCGGCTGGGCGCAATGGACAAAAAGGATATGCTGATAAGCGGAAGAATACTGTCGGTAGAGCTTGAGTAGGAGGAAAAATGAAACTTTTCGATATTGCAAGGGGTACCGTGACCGTTGAGATACGGGGAGCCGAGCCGGAGCGTGCGCTTAACGTCATGGCGCAGAAGGGCATAGCGTTTTGGGACACAAGCCCGAACACCGATTTCTGCATCGTGACAACGGTTTATGCGTCGGATTATCCGAAGGTCCAGGAGCAAAACGGCAGAGCGGGGTGCGAGGTGAGGATGCTCACAAGCAGCGGGGGACGCCGCCTTTTGCGCAGCGCAAAGCGGCGCATCGCCCTGCTTGCGGGTCTGTGCGTCTGCACCGTTGCCTTGGCGGTCTCGTCACTGTTTGTGTGGAGCATCAGCGTCACGGGAAATGAAAAGCTCTCGGACGCAGAGCTTCTCCGTGCGCTCGAAGAAGCGGGGCTTTCCTACGGCACCTTTTGGGTGGGACTTGACACCGATACGATCAAAAGTAAGCTCCTGCTCGAAAACGAGGAGCTGTCGTGGGTCGGGATAAACATTTCAAATTCCCACGCAGAGCTTTGCGTGCATGAGCGTGTCGAGAAGCCGGAGCTTGTCTCCGAGGGCGCACCGCAGAGCATATATGCCGCAAAGTCGGGAGTCATCACAAAGCTTTGCGTGCTTGAGGGCAGCCCTGCGGTCGCACTGGGGGACACGGTCACGCAGGGGGAGCTTTTGGTCAGCGGCGAGATGCTCAGCGAGACGGCGGAGCCGAGATATGTTAAAGCAATGGCGCAGGCGGAGGCGAGGACGTGGTACGAGCTGACGGCGGTAACGCCGCTTTACGAGTACAAAAAGACCGGAGATGACGGTTCACATCGGGAAATATCGCTCATGCTCGGCAAAAACAGGATAAATTTTTACTCAGACAGTAGAAATCTTGACGCAAGCTGTGATAAAATAAATAAGATTAAGAATCTGTCGATAGGTTCGGCGTTCGTGCTGCCTTTGGGTATAATAGAAGGAAGCACGGTGTGCAGGGATACCGAGTACCGGCATATCGACAGCGACGAGGCGGCCGAGCGCATGAAGCAGCGCCTTATAGAGGAGCTGCAGGCGCAGATCGGCGACGGGGAGATAGTGAGCTATACCTGCTCCGTCTCGGAAAGCGACGAGCTGCTGTACCTTACCCTGCGTGCGGAATGCCTCGAAAATATTGCTATAAGCGGAGAGATCTAACATGATAGAACGGACGATAGAGGTCGAAAGAATGGAACACGTCATAAGCGTGTTCGGCTCCTTTGACCAGAACCTGCGGATAATCGAAAGTGAGCTTGGAGTCAAGGTGCTTGACCGTGACAACAAGATCCACGTCTGCGGTGAGGAAGAAAGCGCCATGCTTGCGGAAAAGGCGATAAACGGACTTTTGACGCTGGCCGCAAGAGGCGAAAACATCGACGCACAGAACGTGCGCTATATACTGAAGCTCGTTGCCGAGGGCAAGGAGTCGAAGATCGACGAGCTTGCCGGCGACGTTGTGTGCATAACCTCAAAGGGCAAGCCCGTCAAGGCAAAGACCTTGGGTCAGAAAAGCTACTGCGAGGCCATAGCGAACAATACCGTCACCCTCGGCGTCGGACCTGCCGGCACCGGCAAGACCTATCTTGCGGTTGCGGCGGCGGTCGCCGCTTTCCGTGCGGAGGAGGTAAACAGAATCATTCTGACACGTCCGGCGGTCGAGGCGGGCGAGCGTCTCGGCTTTCTGCCGGGCGACCTTCAGAGCAAGGTCGATCCCTACCTGCGCCCGCTCTACGATGCGCTTTTCGATATGCTCGGAGCGGAGACCTATCAGAAGTACCTTGAGCGGGGCAATATCGAGGTCGCACCGCTTGCCTATATGCGTGGACGGACGCTTGACGACAGCTTCATCATCTTAGACGAGGCGCAGAACACGTCTGGCGAGCAGATGAAAATGTTCCTGACACGAATCGGCTTCGGCTCCAAGGCGGTCATAACGGGCGACATTACGCAGATTGACCTCCCGGCGGACAAGGTGAGCGGACTCAAAACCGCAATGAAGGTGCTTGACGGCATAGAGGATATTGCAATATGCAAGCTCACGGGAGCGGACGTCGTGCGCCACAGGCTCGTGCAGAAGATCATCGAGGCGTATGAGGAGTACGACAACAAGCACCCGGTGCAGAATACGAAAAAGAGATACAAAGGAAAGCCTGCAAAATGAAGCATGAGATATACTTTACAAGAGAAAAGACGGGACTCGGACACCGCACGGCGGCGTCGGTCATAAGGAAGGCGGCGCAAAAGGCGCTCGATGCCGAAAAGGTGGACAAGCCCTGTATAATAAGCGTCATGCTCACGGACGACGAGGGCATACGCAGCATAAACGCCGAATTTCGGGGCATCGACAGAGCTACCGACGTTCTTTCGTTCCCCGGAGGGGAGATGCAGCCGGGACATTTCGATGCCGACGCTTTGACCTACGACCCGGAGAGCGGCGCTTATATACTCGGCGACATGGCGATTTCCCTTGAGCGCTGCCAGGCGCAGGGGGAGGAATTCGCTCACGGCTTTGACCGTGAGATAAGCTACCTTACCGTCCACTCGGTGCTGCACCTTTTGGGCTACGACCACATGGACGAGGGAGAAATGAAGGCGCAAATGAGAAGCCGTGAGAAAGAGATAATGGAGGATGAGGTATGACAAACAAGGCAGCTATGATAACCGTCTGCGGCAGACCCAACGTCGGCAAATCCACGCTTACGAATACGCTTGTCGGCGAGAAAATAGCGATAGTGTCAAACAAGCCCCAAACAACGAGAAACCGCATTTGCGCAGTCGTCACGAAGGGCGACACGCAGTTTGTTTTCATGGACACTCCGGGCTTCCACAAGCCGAGGACGAGACTGGGCGACTACATGGTGAACGTGGTGCGTGAGTCCGTGGCGGACGTCGATGCGGTCATGCTCCTCGTTGAGCCGCTTCCCAACATCGGCAAGCAGGAGCAGGAGCTTATAGCAAGATTTAAGGAGACCGGCGTTCCGGCACTGCTCGTCATAAATAAGATAGACACCGTTCAAAGAGCGGAGCTGCTTGAGGTCATGGCGGTCTACTCCGCAGCGTATGAGTTCGATGCGATAATCCCCATCTCCGCAAAGACGGGTGAGGGAGTGGACGAGCTGTTGGCGGAGCTTTCAAAATACGCCGTGGACGGACCTCCGCTTTTCCCGGACGACATGATCTCCGATCAGCCGGAGAAGCAGATCTGCGCGGAGCTTGTCAGAGAAAAGCTGCTGCTTTGCCTTGACAAGGAGATACCGCACGGAACCGCCGTCGAGGTCACGAGATTTTCCGAGCGTGACGACGGCATAATCGACATGGATGTTACGATATATTGCGAAAAAGCCAGTCATAAGGGCATAATTATCGGCAAAAAGGGCGCAATGCTCAAAAAGATAGGCGAGCTTGCGAGAGCCGATATCGAGGCCTTTATGGGTACCAAGGTCTTCCTCCAGACATGGGTGAAGGTCAAGGAAAACTGGAGAGATTCGCAGGCACAGCTCCGAAACTTCGGCTTTACGGAATAAGATTCCAACATATTGCACACCCGCACCGTGAAATACTAAGCACAGTGAGGTGCTATTATGGTGCAGATCAATTATTGGGAAATGTTCCGTGACACGGGCGACCCGATGTGTTGGCTCATGCTCAAGGCATCGGAGCGCAAACCCGCAAACGGCGGCAAGGGATCTGAGGGAAAGCCTCAGGTCTCCGACTGAGCGGGGTACATAGATTCGGAGCCGACGCCATGACGCCGGAGGACGTATGTTTAAAACGACAAGAGGACTTGTCCTCAGAGAAGTTAAATACAAGGAAGCCGACAGGATAATCACCGTGCTGACGGACGATATGGGTAAGCTCAGCGCAAAGGCAAGGGGTGCGCTGCGAAAGGGAAGCAAGCTTTCGGCCGCAACGCAGTCGCTCGTGTTTTCGGAGCTTACCATGTTTGAAAACCGGGGGAAGTGGTCCGTTAACGAGGGCAGCACCCTTGAGGAGTTCAAGGGGCTTCGCAGCTCGCTTTCGGCGCTTGCGCTTGCAAGCTACATCGCCGAATGCACGGAGGCGCTCACGGGTGAGGAAACGCCGGAGCCGCAGATATTGCAGCTTGCGCTCAATTGCCTTTTTGCGCTCTCGAACGAAATGTACCCGGAGGAGCATATAAAGACGGCGTTTGAGCTGCGTCTCATGTGTCTTGCGGGCTACGAGCCGGACCTTTCGGTTTGCTCGGTGTGCGGCGGTCATGAAACGTCGGAGATGTATTTTCTGCCGTCGGAGGGGCGTATATGCTGCCCCGAATGCAGGAAAAAGCTGAGCGGGAGCTTTTTTGCCGTCGGTGACGCCGCCTTGGACGCAATGCGGTACATTCTCACCGCCGAGCCTAAGCGCCTGCTTGCTTTTGCGCTGCCGGAGCCCGCACAAAAGGAGCTGTACCGTGCAACGGAGGCGTACCTGACGGCTCAGACGGAGCGGAGGTTTTCAACGCTCGACTACTGGAAGAAAGTGAAATAATATGGAGTTTTACGAAAAATCATTAAATACTCTGGAATTGCCCGCCGTGCTGCGGATGCTTGCGGATGAAGCGGTGTCCGACGGCGCAAAGGAAGCGGCAATGCAGCTCAAGCCTTCGACGGAGAAGGCGGAGGTCAGACGGAGGCTCGACGAAACGACCGCAGCAAAGAGCATGATGGTCGTAAACGGCAGCCCGTCCTTTTCGGGAATAAAGGACGTGCGCCCGTCGCTGAGCAGAGCCGACCTCGGCGGAACGCTGAACACGAGGGAGCTGCTCGACATTGCAAGGGTCCTGCAATGTTCGAGACTCGTTCGGGCTTACGTTTCGGGTGACAGACACGAAAAGACGTGCATAGACTTTCTCTTTACCGCACTTCGTGCAAACAAGTTCCTTGAGGAGAAGATCTCGTCATCGATAATCGGCGAGGACGAAATTGCCGACGGCGCTTCCTCGGAGCTTTCCAACATACGCAGAAAGATCCGTGCAACGGGAGCAAGGGTCAGAGACACGCTGCAAAAGATCATCTCCTCACCCTCGTATGCGAAGGTGCTTCAGGAGCCGATAATCACAATGCGCTCCGACCGCTTCGTCGTACCCGTCAAGGCGGAGTGCAAGGGTGCGGTGCAGGGGCTTGTGCATGACATATCGGCGTCGGGCGCAACGCTGTTTATCGAGCCTATGGCGGTCGTGAAGGCGAATAACGAGCTTCGGGAGCTTGCTGCAAAGGAGAAAACCGAGATAGAGCGCATCCTTGCGGAGCTGTCCGCCGACTGTGCAGAGTATGCCGACGATATTTCGAGCAACTGCAATCTGCTTACTCAGCTCGACCTCATATTCGCAAAAGCAAAGCTTTCGTATAAGCTTGACTGTCAAGCGCCGGAGCTGAGAGAAAGGGGCTTGGTTTTAAGGCGTGCAAGGCACCCGCTGCTTGACAGGGCAAAGGCGGTCCCGATAAGCCTTGAGCTTGGCGTGGACTTTGACACGCTCGTCATAACGGGACCGAACACCGGCGGTAAGACGGTCAGTCTCAAGACCATCGGGCTTTTGAGCCTCATGGCGCAGTGCGGACTGCACATTCCCGCAGACGACGGAAGCGGTGTGCCGGTTTACAGCAGCGTGCTTGCGGATATAGGCGACGAGCAGAGCATCGAGCAGAACCTCTCAACTTTTTCCGCACATATGACGAACATAGTGAATATCATAAAGGAGTGCGACGAAAATTCACTCCTGCTCTTTGACGAGCTTGGTGCCGGCACCGACCCCGCAGAGGGCGCTGCGCTTGCGATTGCGATCATCGAATACGCTCGCAAGATCGGAGCGAACGTCGCCGCAACGACCCATTATGCGGAGCTGAAGGTGTACGCAAGCACCGAGAGCGGGATCCAGAACGCATCCTGTGAGTTTGACGTTGAAACTCTGCGCCCGACATACAGACTTTTGGTCGGCATACCCGGAAAATCAAACGCCTTTGCAATATCCAAACGGCTCGGACTGGACTCCGAGATCATCGAGGACGCACGGCGCAGGGTAGGCAGCGAGAACGTAAACTTTGAGGCGATGCTCGAAAAGCTTGAGCAGACGAGGCTCATGCTTGAGCGTGACAGAGACGAGGCGGCAAAGAAACTCCGTGAGGCGGAGGAGAATGCGAAAAAGGCATCTTTCCTGCGTGCGGAGCTTGCGGTGCGCCTTGAGAAGGCGGACGAAAAGTCACGGCGTGAGGCGGAGCTTATCATTGCCGACGCTCGGCGCACGGCGGAGGAGACCTTTGCGGAGCTTGACGCCATGCGTCGCCGCATAAACGACGAGCAGGAGGCGCAGGCGGTAAACGAAGCGAGAAGTGAGCTTCGCCGCAGACTCAACGAGTCGGAATCCAAGCTGCGTACCGCACCCGCACGCAAGGAGGAAAGCGACAAGACCCCGACAAGGGAAGCGCGGGCGGGTGACACCGTCGAGATACTTTCGATGGGCGTTAAGGCGGAGGTGCTTTCCGCCAACCCCGACGGCAGCCTTGACCTCAAGGCGGGCATAATGAACGTGAAGGCAAAGCAAAGCGAGGTCCGTGTGCTGGAGGGTCAGACAGCAAAGAAGCGTGTGAGTGTCAGCAGCGGCGGCAGCGCACTGCGCAGCCATGCGGTGGCATCCGAGATCGACCTGCGGGGCATGGAGTCGCTTGAAGCGGTCAATGCGGCCGAGATGTATATTGACAATGCGGTTATGGGAAAGCTTAAAACCGTA
>CAVDMS010000072.1:0-8653 GCA_963610045.1 Bacteroidaceae bacterium | reverse complement strand
AACGCTGTCCGACGCCCTGAGCTATCTTCACGGTAGGGCAGAGGAGTACAAGTCCTGAAAACGGGGTTTTCGGGACTTGTACTTTTTGGCGCGTTGTGGTACAATAAATCTTATTCTGTTGAACAGTTTTATTTGAGAAAGGAGGTATTGCCCTTGTCGGTGCTTGAAGCGATAATACAGGGCTTTGTCGGGGGAGCAGGTGAGTTCCTGCCGATTTCCGGCTCCGGACATCTGTCGGTGCTGCGAAATCTTTTCAATATGCCCGGCGGCGAGGGGCATATGCTCTTTGACGCAATGATACATATAGGCGCTGCTTTGGCGCTTCTGTTCATGTACTGGAACGATGTGAAGCTCATGTTGGGCGAGACCTCCGATCTGCTGCACGGCAGGAGTGCGGATAGGAGCTCGACCGGAAAACGCTCCGGCTCGGGCGTCAGGCTCCTACTGCTGATACTCACGGCGACGCTGCCTCTTGCCCTTGCGCTGCCGGTTGAATCCTACGTTTTTCTGCTCACGAAGGAAGCGGTCTTTGTCGGGATCGCAATAGTCCTCACGGGCTGCATCCTTGCCGTATACCCGAAGTTTACGGCACAGGGCAAAAACGGAGACAACCTGCTGTTTAAGGATGCGCTCATCATCGGACTTTGTCAGCTCGTCTCGGTGCTTCCGGGAATTTCGAGAGTTGCCGCAGTCATGACTGCGAGCGCCTCCGTCGGCTCCGAGCGCAGCTTTTCCGTAAAGTTTGCGATGCTCTCCGGTATACCCGTACTGCTCGGTGCCGCAATTTACGAGATAGTTACAGCCGCCTCTGCGGGCATCGACCCCGCCTGCATTCCGGCTTACATATTGGGAATGGTGTTTTCCATGATCGCAGGGGTCTTTTCGATAAGCACGATGAAGCTTTTGAGCAAAAAGAGCGGCTTCGGCGGCTTTGCGTACTACTGCCTTATCGTCGGCGTGCTTACCGTGATACTTTCCATGATATTCTGATAACGGGTGAATAATATGCCTCAGACAACCAAAAAGAAAAAATCTGCAACAACAAAAAAGAAAAGCCCCGCGTCTGCGAAAAAGCCTGCTGCGCCGGAGAAAAAGCCGATCCGCAGAGAGGTTTTCGGAGCGATACTTGCCGTGTTCGGAGCACTGACCTTTATCGGCTACTTTTCGGGTGAAGCGTTTCTTGTGAGCGGCGTTTGCGCCGTCGTCAAGGGACTTATCGGCTTCGGCTACTGGGTGTTCCCGCCGATGCTGCTCATCGCCGCATGGGGACTGCTGTTTCATCACGGGAAGCCCGTTGCCCTGCGCACGACGGCGGCACTCATGGTGCCGGTGCTTACCGGCGCATTTGCGGACATTTTCCATTCCATCAATCTCTCTAAGCAGACCGAGATATTAAAAGCCCTGTACGAAGGCGGCAAGGAGCTTTCCTGCGGCGGCGTTTTGGGCGGACTGATCTCCTACGGACTTTCGAGCGCCATCACCTCGGTTGCAGCGGGCATACTGCTGTTTTTGCTGCTTCTGCTGTGTATGCTCGGCTCGTTTAATCTGAAGCCCTCCGGCGTCGTGGCGTGGTTTAAGAACAGAGAGCGCCCGGAGTATGAGCCGGAGGATGACGAGGAGGAAGAAGCGCCTCCCGTCAAAAAGCCCAAGCAGAAAAAGGCTGCTGCCGACAATGCAGCCAAAGAGGAGGAGCCTAAATCCGATCCTGCGCCAAAACGCAGAAGGAGTGCGATAGATATTCCTCTCGACGACGATTTCGATAAGCCGGATGAGGAGTTTAAAAACGAAAAGACCAGTGTTTTCGGAAGCAAGATTCCGCCTGCCGGGACTTCTGCACGTCACACGGAGAACGTGAAGCCTGTGAGCATCGAGGAGGCGGAGGAGATAGCCGGAGTAAGCTCGGCCGTCAAGCTCAGCGGCAGCGGCAAAACCGCTGCGGCGGAGATAAACGACCCTCCCAAGAAGCTTGCCAAGGAGGAGATCGCCGCCGAGACCGCGGCAATTGCCGGGGAAATAGCCGCAAAGGGCGACCCCGACGAATACGAAAAGCCGCCCATCTACCTGCTCAAAAAGGGCCATGCGGTGTCTGCAAGCTCCGAGGAGGAGCTGCGCCTCAATAAAGACCGCCTTGCGAGCTCCATAAAGAGCTTCGGCGTCAACGCAAAGATCATCGGCTATACGAGAGGCCCCACGGTCACGAGGTTTGACCTTGAGTTGGAGCAGGGCGTGAAGCTCAACAGACTGACAAATCTTTCGGAGGACATTGCGCTTGCACTCGGTGTTGTGAGCGTCAGAGTTGCGCCCATCCCCGACAAGGTCTCCACGGTGGGCATTGAGGTTCCGAACAAGGTCATCAGCACCGTCTACCTCCGTGACATCATCGACTCGCCCAAGTTCAGAGCGGCAAAGAGCGTCACCTCGTTTGCGGTCGGTAAGGACATCGGCGGCGAGCCCGTCGTCGGCAATATATCGAAGCTGCCGCACCTGCTTATTGCGGGTACGACCGGCTCCGGCAAATCCGTGTGCATGAACTCGCTCATCATAAGCCTTCTGTACAAGGCGAATCCCGACGAGGTAAAGCTCATTATGATCGACCCCAAAATGGTCGAGCTTGGCGTCTACAACGGCATACCGCACCTGTACATCCCCGTCGTGACCGACCCCAAGAAGGCGGCGGGAGCGCTGCAGTGGGCGGTCACCGAGATGCTCAAGCGCTACCGCCTGTTCTCCGAGATCGGAGTGAGAAATCTGTCGGCGTACAACACCTACCTCGAAGAAAACGGACAGAGCAGGATGCCGAACGTCGTTGTCGTTATCGACGAGTTGGCGGACCTCATGCTCGTTGCGTCAAAGGAGGTCGAGGAGAGCATCTGCCGTGTCGCACAGATGGGCAGAGCTGCCGGAGTGCATCTTATCATCGCAACGCAGCGTCCCTCGGCGGACGTCATCACGGGACTTATGAAGGCGAACATTCCGAGCCGCATCGCATTTGCAGTGTCGTCTGCGCTTGAAAGCCGCATAATTCTCGACAATTCGGGTGCGGAGAAGCTCATCGGTATGGGCGATATGCTCTACGCTCCCATCGGCTGCGGAAAGCCGCAGCGTATCCAGGGCGCCTTCGTCAGCGACGAGGAGCGTGACCAGATCGTCAGCTTCATAAAGGAAAAGGCTGCGCCGCAGTACAGCGAGGACGTCATGGCACAGATCGAAAAAGCCGCCGAGGAAAAGAACTCAAGCGGCAAGAAGGGCGACCATGAGGACCTTGCCGAAGCGCCGGAGTACGACGAGCTGCTGCCGCAGGCAGTCGATGTCATATTCGACACCAAGCAGGCGTCCGTCTCCATGCTCCAACGCAGGCTGAAGCTCGGCTACGCAAGGGCTGCCCGCATAGTGGATCAGATCGAGGAGCTTGGCGTTATAGGACCCTTTGAAGGCTCAAAGCCGAGGCAGATCCTCATTACAAAGGATCAGTGGCTCGAAATGCAGACGGTCAGAGGCACCGCCCCGACCGAGGTACTTAAAACAAGCGTCGAGTTTGCCGACGATACGGACGGCGACGACGAATAAGCGGTATAGGAGGGCGTGCTGTATGCCGCCCTCCTGACCGTGTATGAGGAATAAATATGGATCTATTCAAACCGAACATGGATGAAAAGCAGGTCGGGGCAATGAGTATGCTCGGACTTGCCCACATAGGCGATGCGGTGTATGAGCTGCTCACGAGGACGAGGCTTTGCGGTATGGGTGTGACAAAGGTGTCGGAGCTGCACCGCATGACCGTTGCGACCGTGAACGCCCCCGCACAGGCGGAGGCGGCGCAGAGGATACTGCCGAAGCTCACCGAGGAGGAAGCGGCGATATACAGGCGAGGGCGCAATACAAAGGTAAACTCCGTCCCGCAAAAGGCGGACATTGCGCAGTACCATGCGGCGACGGGGCTTGAGGCGCTGTTCGGCTGGCTGTACCTTTTGGGCAGACTTGACAGGATAGGCGAGCTGTACGCCGCCGGAACGGGAGAGGAATAATGGCTCTTGACGCAATACTGCTTTCCGGCATAGTTAACGAGCTGAAACCGAAGACGGAGGGCGCAAAGATAGACAAGGTGCAGCAGCCGGAGCGGGATCAGATACTGCTGACTCTGCGCTGCGGCAGGGAAAACCTGAAGCTGCTTATCTGCGCCGGAGCGGGAAACGGCAGGATTCAGCTAAGCTCCGCAAGCTTTGAAAACCCCAAGGAGCCGCCCATGTTCTGTATGCTGCTCCGCAAATACCTTGTCGGCGGCAGGATAGTTTCGCTTGAGCAGGCAGAGTGGGAACGCCTTGTGTTGGTTGACATAACATCGAGCAACGAACTCGGTGACAGCGTCGATCTCCGTCTTGCCGTGGAGCTTATGGGACGCAGCTCAAACCTTGTGCTTATAGGCGCCGACGGTCGGATAATCGACTGCCTGCGGCGCATGGACTTCGGCGGCGATGCAGAGCGTGTCCTGCTGCCGGGAATGAAATATCGACTTCCTCCGCCGCAGAAAAAGCCGCTTGTGATGACCCTGAGCGCAGAGGAGAGACGAAGCATAATATCCGGCTTTGAGCCGGAAAAGCCGATCGATAAGTCGCTTATGGACGCATTTTCCGGGCTTTCTCCGCTCATATGCCGGGAGATCGCTGCACGCTGCCAAGGCGATGTTGAGCTTTTGCCGCAGGCGCTCGACGCATTTATCGAGACGGTGAAGGCAGGCGAGCTTACTCCGACCATGACGTCAAAAGACGGCAGACCGACGGATTTCAGCTTTATGCGGCTTTGCCAGTACGGTTCGGAATATGAGCAGCAGAGCTTTCCGAGCTTCAGTGAGCTGCTTGACGCCTACTATTCGAGGCGTGAGAAATTGGAGCGCCGCCGCAGAAGGGCAAAGGAGCTGAGCCGCCTTGTAAAGACGAACCGTGACAGGATCGCAAAGAAGCTTGCCCTGCAAAGGGAGGAGCTTCTGCGCACCGAGGACAGGGAGCAAAAACGCCGCAGCGCCGAGCTTTTGACGGCGAATCTCTACCGTGTCAAAAAGGGCGACCGCAGCGTTACGGTGGAAAACTATTACGAGAATAACGAGCCTTGCACGATAGCGCTTGACCCGCTCAAAACGCCGCAGCAGAACTTAACGGCGATGTTCAAGGAGTACAATAAGCTCAAGGCAGCCCGCAGCCACCTCACGCAGCTCATAGCGGACGGAGAGGAGCGGCTGAGCTACCTAAACAGCGTCCTTGACGAGACGGAGAGAGCCGAGACGGAGGCAGACCTTGCCGAGATACGGCGAGAGCTTTTGAGCCTCGGCTATATAAAAAAGCAGAAAAACGCAAAGCCGGAAAAGTGCAAAAAGCAGGGACCGCTGCGCTTTGTGTCGGACGACGGCTTTGAGATACTCGTCGGGCGAAACAACACGCAAAACGACGAGCTTAGCTGTAAGCTCGGCAGACGCAGCGACATTTGGCTGCACACGAAATCGGTACACGGCAGCCACGTCATTATATCGACCTACGGCGAAAAGCCGCCTGAGCGCACGCTTTTGCAGGCGGCATCGCTTGCGGTGTACTACTCTCAGGCGAGGGAGGGCGGCAAGACCCCGGTCGACTACACGGAGCTGCGCTATGTCAAGAAGCCTGCGGGAGCGCTGCCGGGCAAGGTGATATACACGGAGCAGCGCACACTCACCGCCGAAGCGGACGAAGAGCTTGCACAGCGCCTTATGAAATAAAAAACGGAGAGGGATACCTCTCCGTTTTTTCATTTTCCGTTACTCGCCGACATGGATCTCGGACTCGGCAAAGAGAGCGGCTTCTCCGGCAAGGACGATGCGCTCGCCATCGATGCGGCAGTACAGCACACCGCCTCGGCGGGACGCCTGATACGCCGTGAGGCTGTCCTTTTTAAGAGCCTCCGCCCAGTAAGGCACGATGTGGCAGTGACCCGAACCGCAGACGGGGTCCTCGGCGACTCCGCACTTCGGCGCAAAGCTCCTTGAAACGCAGTCGAAGTCCCGCCCCTTAGCCGTAAGATGAACCAAAAGCCCGTCGAGCTTCAGAAGCTTTTCCTGATCGGGGGCGGCAGTGCGAACGTCGCTTTCGCTTTCCATGACGCAGAGCAGGTCACGACCCATAAACGCCGCAGCGGGGCGAACGCCGAGAGCATCGACGATCTCGTCGGTGACGGCCGTGGGAGCAAGCTTGTATGCAGGGAAATCCATCTCAAGCAGCTTGCCGTTTCTCTTGACGGTGAGGATGCCGCTGAGCGTGCTGAAGCTCAGAGACTGCGCCTCCTTGTCGTAAAAACGGAATATGGTGTATGCCGTTGCAAGGGTGGCGTGACCGCAAAGGTCGATCTCGCCGCCGGGGGTGAACCAGCGGAGCTTATAGCCGTCGCCGTCCTTGATTGCAAAGGCGGTCTCGGAAAGATTGTTCTCCGTCGTTATCTTCTGCATCAGCTCGTCCGACAGGGGCTTATCCAGCACGCACACGGCGGCGGGGTTGCCCGAAAAAACCTTGTCGGTAAAGGCATCAACCACAAATTGCTTCATGTTTTCGTTCCTCCTTGCTGTTTATATGCGGATTATAACGCTCAGCTTTACCGCAGTCAAGGAGGAAAACACTCAGCGGTCGCCCAATATCTGTGCCGCAGCGTACAGCATTTCCGCAGCGTCGCCCCGTGTGAGAGCCTCGCTGCCGTCGATGCCTTCGCCGACTATTCCGCAGGCATAGAGGTTTGCCGCAGACTGCGATGCCCATGCGGGGACCGCCGCTTCAAGGTTTACATAACTTACATCGTTGAGCTTTAGGCAGCGGTCGAGGATGACCATTGCCTCGGTCTTGCTTATCTCGGCGGAAGCGTCGAACACACAATGACCGTCTCTGCTGTAGCCGGTGACGATGCCGTCTCTGACTGCGGTGGAGATGCAGGGCTTGAGCGCTCCGGGGATGCTCTCGTCGTCGTAAAAGCCCGTGTTAACGACGCCGGAGAGCAGCTCCGCTCCCGTTACGCTCATGCACATACTCAGAAACTCGCCCCTCGTGAGAACGGCATCGGGGTTAAAGCGGTATTCGCCCGCAAGCATTTCCCCGGTGTAAGCGCCGCATTCCGCAAGAAATACCGCAGCGCAGGAGCGTCCGTCGTTTTCCATGTCGCTGTAGCTCACGTCGCAGCTCTGCTTCACGAGACGTATTATGACCGTCGCCTCCTGAGAGCGCTTCCCAGCGGAGTCTACGGCACGGTAGCCGAAGTAGTCACGGCCCTTTTCGCCCTCGTCGGGGGTGTAGACAAAGTGACCGTCGTCGGACAGCTCGACGCTGCCCTTTCGGGGATTTGTCGTGATCTCAAAGCTTAACTTGTCGCCGTCGGGGTCAACGGCGGAAAGCTCTCCGCCGTAGGAAACGCCACTGTAGGTCTCGAACTCAAAGTTTTCCGCTATCGGCGCTGCGTTGTCAGCAAAGGCACCGGTGGAAAGCGTGCTTACAAGAGAAAGGCACAGAGCCGCAGCGGACAATGCGGCAGCAATAAATTTTCTCATAAAACTACCTCCGTAATCATTGTTACGGAGGTAGTTTGTGCATGATATTCAATTATATTCTCAGTCAATAGCTTCCCAGCCTGCGTAGAGCGTCACCGTAACGGACTTTGTCCAATCTGTCTCGCCGTTTTGCTTTGCGAAAAACTCCTGAGGCGACAGGGAGCTTACAGGCTCACCGCCGCAATCGGGATCACGGTACCAGCCCGTAAAGACATAGCCGCTGCGTTCGGGTTCGGGGTATGCGCAGAGGTACACAGTCGAGCCGGAGAGCATGGGTCCCGCTGCGCCGAGCGTCACGGAAGCGGAACCGTCTACCGTACCGACGTTTGCGTCAAGCGTCAAAACGGATATGGTGTTTGCGGGATCGAGGTTGCGCCACAGCGCATGGATCGAAAGCTTGAGATCGCCGTCGTCGTTCGGGGTAAAGCCGCTCACGGCGTCAATGTTCAAAGCGTCGGAACTCAGTTTGACCGCTTTTCCGCCGCCGCATACGACCCAACCGACAAATTCATAATTATCGACGGGGACGGGTGAGGGCATATCGAGGCTTTCTCCGGCTTTGAGTCTCGACACGCTTATGCTGCCGGAGCCTAAAAGCAGGTTCTCGTAATTTGCGTCAAAGCTGTCGTTGTAGACGGAGTAGTACACCGTGCCGTCGAGGGGGATCGGCGGCTCCGTCGGCGAAATGCCGCCGGGCTGTTTGTCGGGCGCTTTACTGTCGCCGCCGCCGAGAGCCGAAACGAGTATGAACGAAAAGACTGCGACCGCCGCTATGAGCTTTATCATTCTCTTGCTCTTGCGGGGCTTTGCGTTTTCCGGCGACTTCCCCGACCCCTGACCGAACTCATCCGGCAGGGGAGTAAACTCCACGGCTGAGCCGAATTCAAGGTCGTTCTTTTTCATGTCCGTCACCGAAGATTGTAAACGTCAAGCCTCGTGTAGGGACACTCGACGCCGAGCTTCTTAAAGCCGAGCAGCAGCTCACGGTTTAAAAGCCTGCCGGCGGAGAAGATGTTCTTCTCATCGACCTCGACGACGAAGCGCAGCAATATGCCGGAGGCCTCCAACGCCTGAACGCCGATGTACTGCGGCTCACCCTTGAGC
>CAVDMS010000071.1:0-8684 GCA_963610045.1 Bacteroidaceae bacterium | reverse complement strand
TGCGCAACTTCTGCAACAAGATATGGAACGCCTCCCGCTTTGTGATGATGAATCTGAGCATCACCGAGAACCGCCTGCCCGAAAAGCTTGAGACCGAGGATAAGTGGATACTCTCGAAGCTCAACCGCACCGTGAAAGAGGTCTGTGCCAACATGGACAGCTTTGAGCTTGGCGTCGCTGCGGGCAAGATATACGACTTTATATGGGACAGCTACTGCGACTGGTATATAGAGCTTACAAAGCCCCGTCTTAACGGTGACGATGAGGAGAAGAAGGAGAGCGCACAGCGTGTGCTGCTCTACGTTCTCACCGAGACACTCAAGCTCCTGCACCCGTTCATGCCCTTCATCACCGAGGAAATTTGGCAGGCGCTCCCGCATGAGGGCGAGGCGCTGATGGTCGAGGAGTACCCCTCGTTTAACGAGGCGCTCGACTTCCCGCAGGACGAGGCGGACTTCGAGGCGGTCATGGACGCAGTCAAGGCGATAAGAGCAAGAAGGTCGGAGATGAACGTTCCGCCTTCGAGAAAGTGCCACCTCATCGTCGTGACCGACAACGCAAAGCCCTTCTCCGACGGTAAGGGCTTCATCACGAAGCTTGCCTACGCCTCGGACGTTACGGTGACGGACGCACTCCCCGAAAACACCGACGGCATGGTGTCCGTCGTCACGGGGAACGCAAAGCTGCTCATGCCCATGGCGGAGCTTGTCGATCTTGAAAAGGAAAAGGCCCGCATGGAAAAGGAGCTTGCAAACGCAAGAAAGCAGCTCGATTCGCAGAACGTGAAGCTCTCCAACGAAAACTTCGTGTCGAGAGCGCCCGAAGCGGTCGTAAACGCAGAGCGGGAGAAGAAGGCAAAGCTTGAGGCGCTTATCGCAAACCTCGAAGAAAGCTTGAAAAAGCTGTAAGCTCCGCTTACCGACGCCCGTTATCGACAGGCTGCGCAAAAAAACAATAGTAAAATGACGTCGTGCATAATAATGCACGGCGTCATTTTTACATCTGAGGGGTGAACGAATGAAAATCGATACCGAATACTCGGCGGGCAGACTGAGGGTGCTGCTGTACGGTGAGCTTGACCACCACGGCGCACGGTATGCGGTCGAGAGCATAGGCGAGGCGATAGACAACTACCTGCCGAGGGATCTCGTGCTTGACCTGAGCGGGCTGAGCTTCATGGACTCGTCGGGGATAGCCGTCATCGTGAGAACGAACCGCAGGCTTCAGCTTTGCGGAGGAAGAATGAGGATAGAATGTCCGCAGGCGCAGCCGCTTAAAGTGCTGGACGCATCGGGCATAGACCGACTGGCGCCGGTCAGAGTGCAAAGAGAGGTGACAACGTGAAGATCATAAATCAGATAAAGCTTGAGTTTCCGAGCCTGAGTGCAAACGAGGGCTTTGCGAGGTCGGCAGCTGCCTGCTTTGCGGCTCAGCTCGACCCCACGCTTGAGGAGATCGGCGACATCAAAACCGCCGTGTCGGAGGCGGTGACGAACTGCATCGTCCATGCATACCCCGACACGATAGGCAAAATAGCACTGAGGATGAAGCTGTGTGAGGGCGGACTTCTGGAGATAAACGTCCGTGACTGGGGCTGCGGCATAGGCGACCTTGAGCAGGCGATGCAGCCCATGTACACGACGGGCGGAGAGGAACGCAGCGGCATGGGCTTTACCATCATGGAGAGCTTCATGGACACGCTCAAGGTACGCTCCGACAGAGGCAAGGGAACGAACGTAAGCATGAAAAGATACATAAAGCAGCGCAAGCAGCTCCGATGAGGGAGGAGACCTTAAAGCTGCTGCGCCTTGCCGCCGGCGGCGACAGGGAGGCAGCGGAGCGTCTGTGCGAGGAAAACTCCGGACTTATCTGGAGCGTCGCAAGGGGCTTTTTCGGCAGAGGCACCGACCCGGAGGATCTGTATCAGCTCGGCTGCGTCGGCTTTTTAAAGGCGATAGACGGCTTTGACGAATCCTTCGGAACGCAGTTTTCGACCTACGCCGTGCCGAAGATCTCAGGCGAGATACGGAGGTTCTTGCGTGACGACGGAGCTGTGAAGGTCAGCCGCAGCATAAAGGAGCAGTCGCAGCAGATACGCTCGGCACGGCATCGGCTTGAGCAGAAGCTCGGCAGAGAGCCGGCGTTGTCGGAGCTTTCCGCCGAGACCGGACTTTCGCCGGAGGAGATCGCCTTTGCCGAGACCGCAACGGGTCCCGCCGAGAGCCTTCAGCGGGAGACGGGAGCGGACGGCTTTACGCTTGAGCATGTGCTGTACGATGCCGATGCCGAGGAGCGGATGCTTGAACACGTCTCCCTGCGCTATGCGATAGAGCGGCTGCCGGAGAAGGAGCGCAAAACGCTGTATCTGCGCTACTTCCACGGCATGACGCAGGAGGCGGCGTCCCGTGTCTTAGGCGTGTCGCAGGTCCAGGTGTCACGGCTTGAGAGACGTGCAATAGAACATTTGCGGCAGGAGCTTGCAGACACTTGTTAAAACCGAAAATCCATGTTAGAATACCGTACATGGACACGAATTTTGAAAAAAGATATATTGAAGCAAGACAAAGCGTTATAGCGAAGGATTTCCAAAAGCTCAATCCCATGCAGAGAAAGGCTGTCATGGCGACGGAGGGACCCCTGCTCATACTGGCGGGCGCCGGCAGCGGAAAGACCACGGTGCTGATAAACCGCATTGCCAACATCCTGCGCTACGGCTCTGCGTCGGACACGACGGAGATACCCGTCGGCGCCTGTGAAGCCGACATCGAGGAGATGCTCTCCGGCAGCGAGCGGGGAAGACTCCTTGCATCGTACAGCCCCGCAGCGCCGTGGCAGATACTTGCCATAACCTTTACGAACAAGGCTGCCGACGAGCTTAAAGCAAGGCTTGAGCGCATGCTCGGCAGTGGCGCAAAGGACATTTGGGCATCTACCTTCCACTCCGCCTGTGTGCGTATTTTGCGCAGGGATGCGGAGCTTTTGGGCTTTCCGAAGAGCTTCACCATATATGACACCTCCGACAGCCTGACGCTTATGAAGCGCATTATAAAGGACTTGGAGCTTGACGACAAGAAGTTCCAACCTCGCTCGATGCTCTCGGAGATCAGCGCCGCAAAGGACGAGGGACTGTCGCCGGAGGAGTACAGGCAGCGGGCGAGAGCCGTGGGCGATATGCGCCGTGTAAAGCTCTCGGAGATCTACGCCGAATATGTGCGGCGCTGCCTTGCCGCCGGAGCAATGGATTTTGACGATCTCATCTTCTACACTGTGAAGCTGCTCACCGAAAACGAGGATGTGCGCCTGCACTGGCAGCAGCGCTTCCGCTATGTGCTTATAGACGAGTATCAGGACACGAACCGTCAGCAGTATCTGCTTGCGAAGACCCTTGCCGGGCACTGGGGCAACATCTGTGTCGTCGGCGACGACGATCAGAGCATCTACAAATTCCGCGGCGCTACGATCGAGAACATACTGAGCTTTGAGGACGAGTACAAAAACTGCCGCACCGTAAGGCTTGAGCAGAACTACCGCAGCACCTCGCATATACTTGACGCCGCAAACGCCGTCATACGCAACAACATAGGCAGAAAGGGCAAGGAGCTGTGGACCAACGGCGACCGGGGCGAGATGCTCACGCTCTATTCCGCCGACAACGAGCATGACGAGGCAAGATACATAGCGTCGCAGATAATGACGCTGTACGGCAGCGGCGGCAGGTGGGGCGACAACGCCGTGCTTTACCGCATGAACGCCATGTCGCATCAGCTTGAGCAGGCGTTCAAGCGCAGCGGAATACCGTACAGAGTGTTCGGCGGTACGGGCTTCTTTGACCGTGCCGAGGTCAAGGATATGCTGGCGTACCTGTGCGTCATCGCTTCGCCGGACGACGATCTGCGCCTTATGCGCATAGTCAACAACCCGCCGAGGGGCATCGGAGCAACGAGCCTCGATAAAGCGGTGTCGCTTGCGGCGGAGAACTCCTGCTCCGTATTTGAGATAATGCGCAGGGCGGATATCTATCCCGACCTCAGCCGTGCGTCGCTGAGAATGCGGATGTTCGCAAACATGATCGAGGAGCTGCGCACGGAGTCAAAGAGCATCGCTCCCGACCTGCTGTATGACCTGCTGCTTGAAAAAACTGGCTACCTCCGTATGCTTGAGGAAAAGCACACCGTCGAGGACGACACGAGGGCGGAGAACGTAAAGGAGCTTCGCACGAGTATAATGAACTACAAGAGCGAGACCGAAGCGCCGACGCTTGAGGGCTACCTTGCCGACATTGCGCTGTACACGGACATGGATAATTACGACAAGGATTCCGACTGCGTCGTGATGATGACCATGCACTCGGCGAAGGGCCTTGAGTTTGAAAACGTGTTTCTGCCGGGCATGGAGGAGGGGATATTCCCCGGCATCCGCGCCATAGGCGAGCAGGACGAGATGGAGGAGGAACGCAGGCTTTGCTACGTTGCGATGACGAGGGCAAAGCGCCGCCTGTACCTAAGCTGCGCAAGGCAGAGAATGCTGTTCGGCAAGACCACGGTAAACCGTGTGTCGAGGTTTATAGACGAGATACCCGACGAGCACATCGAAAAACGGGGCATCCCGAAGGGCTTCGGCTACTCCGAAAAGAGCGCCGCACAGAGGGAGTTTGCCGTGCGTGCGCCCGCACCGAAGATGCGCCCGGCGCCGCCTCCGACCCCGTCTGCTCCCAAGCAAAACACAAAGCCGGACTTCTCCGTCGGAGACAGGATACGGCACACCGCCTTCGGTGAAGGCGTAATAGAATCCATGCGCCCGATGGGCAACGACTATCTTATAGAAATAAGCTTTAGCAGCGGCATCAAAAAGAAGCTTATGCTGAGGGCCGCCGCATTGCACATGGGGAAGATATGAAAAACAACGGAATCCATAAAACCGACGTGCTCGGAAGAATATCGCTGCTTGCCACGACGATGATCTGGGCAAGCTCCTTCGTCGTGCTTAAATCCACGCTTGACCACATAACCCCGCTCTGGGTCTTGGCGGTGAGGTTTTCGCTTGCGACGGTGCTGCTTATGATAATAGGCGGCAAGCGCCTTAAAAAGGTCAACAAGGAATACATAAGAGGCGGTGTGCTTATGGGCAGCTGCCTTGCCATGGCGTATGCCGTACAGACCTATGGGCTTGTATACACGACGCCGGGCAAAAACGCATTTTTGACCTCGTCGTACTGCGTTCTTGTCCCGTTCGTGAGTTGGGTGCTGTTTGCGAAAAAGCCCGATAAATTTAATATTATTGCGGGTATCGTATGCCTTGCGGGCATCGGCTGCGTGTCGTTAAACGGCGACC
Organism: Bacteroidaceae bacterium; assembly: GCA_963610045.1. Classification (GTDB taxonomy): domain Bacteria; phylum Bacillota; class Clostridia; order Oscillospirales; family Oscillospiraceae; genus F23-B02. The sequence goes on along the minus strand of CAVDMS010000071.1, from coordinate 3,353 downwards.
TCAGCGTTAACCGCGGTGATGCGCTCACCGTGTTCAGCGGCATATTCTATGCGCTGCACATTATCGTCTCGGCTCGCTCCGTCGATGGAAAGGACCCCATTGTCCTGACCGTAATACAGCTTGCGGTCGCAGCCTTTTGGTGCCTTATCGCGGCGGCTATCTTTGAACCCGTGCCGTCGCATATACCGAGCGACTGCGTCGTCGGAATACTGTACCTCAGCCTCTTGTGCACCGGTGTTTGCTATCTTTTGCAGGCGGTCGGACAGAAGTACACTCCGGCGTCTACCGCAGCGGTCATACTGACGCTTGAGTCCGTTTTCGGAACGCTGCTTTCCATCGCTCTCGGCAAGGAACACCTCACGCTTGAGATAGTCATCGGCTTTGTGCTGATATTTGCGGCGGTGTTCATTTCGGAGACGAAGCTTGAATTTCTCAAACGCAAAAAAAGCAAATAATGTACATATGCCCGGCAAAACGCCGGGCATATGCCGTTTAGATGCATTTTTGATATACTTGTTTGCAAGGTGATAGTATGATAAAAATTCTTATAGTCGAGGATGAAAAGCCCATTTCCGACTTAATTAAGCTCAGCCTCACCAAGGCGGGCTACAGCTGTAAATGCGCCTATGACGGTGAGCAAGCGGCGGATATGTTTGACGAAAATGTGTTTGACCTCGTGCTGCTTGATGTCATGCTCCCCAAAGCAGATGGCTTTGAGGTCATGGAGTATATTGCGCCCTTGGGTATTCCGGTGATATTCATAACGGCGAAAAACTCGGTCGCCGACCGCGTTAAGGGGCTGCGTATGGGTGCGGAGGATTATATCGTGAAGCCCTTTGAGGTGCTTGAGCTGCTCGCACGGGTCGATGTTGTACTGCGCCGCTATAACAAAACGGACAGCGTTATTAACATCGGCGGTCTTGTTATCGACACGGTATCCATGTCCGTTACCCGTGACGGCGTACCTATTGCGCTGACGAAGAAGGAGTACGATCTGCTGCTTCTGTTTGCGAGAAATCCCAGAATTGCTCTGTACAGAGAGACAATCTACGAACGGGTCTGGGGCGGCGATTTCGTGTACGGCACAAAGACTGTCGATCTTCACGTTCAGCGCATGAGAAAGAAAGTAGGTTGGGAGGGTAAGCTCGTTGCAGTGAATAAAGTGGGGTACAGGCTGGAGGTGTAGAATGCGCTTTCGACTAAAAATATGCATTTATATGATATGGCTTTTGTCGCTTGCATTTGCCGTAGGCGGCAGTCTGCTCATATCCGAGTCCTTTGACAATACGATGAGCCTCGAAAGAGAGACCGCATCGTCGGCGTTCCGCAATATGCTCAGTACGCTGCGGCTCGTGGATGAAGCCGCCGACGGCGGTGAGAACGACGTTTTGAACGTCATTTCCTCGATGCGCAACGCCGAAAATACGGAGTTTGAGTCCGTGAAGCTGTACGCCGGGGGCAAGCTGATCTATTCCGACGGCAGCGAGCCGAAGCATGACCCCGACGGTGTAAAGCAAGGGATAAGCGTTCTTAAAACCGACGGGGGCAAGCGCTATTACAGACTGTGCGGCAATATGGAGACCGAGTGGGATTCGCTCCGAGTTGTTGCGTATAGGGACGTTTCACGGGCGTATGAGCTTCGCAATGAGCAGTACGCAAGCTATGCCGAGGTCTTTGTCTGTGCGCTGCTTGTCGGCGGCGCGATTTCTTACCTGCTTGCGTATATGCTGACCCGTCCCCTCAAGACTTTGACAGCTGCAACAAAAAAGCTCTCGGAGGGCGACCTCAAGTGCCGCAGCGGTATAAAGAGCCGTGACGAGTTCGGGCAGCTTTCGGAGAGCTTTGATGCGATGGCGCAGCGGCTAGAGGAGAGCATGAACGAGATGCAGGACAGCGTGCGCCGCCGTGAGGAGTTCATGGGCAGCTTTGCGCACGAGATGAAAACTCCCATGACCTCGATCATCGGCTACGCCGACTTCATCCGCAGCGGCAGCCTCGACGAGGAGGAGCAGATGAACGCCGCAAACTACATCTTCTCCGAGGGCAAGCGCCTTGAAAGCCTGTCGGCAAAGCTGCTGGACATAATAGTTATGAACAACAGAAAGATCGAGTTAAGACCCGTATCTCCGGCGCAGCTCATTTCGCATCTTGTGGAGTACTTAAAGCCCATCTATTCGCAGGAGGGGATAGTCCTGCAATACAAGTGCGAGGAGGGCGAGTGCCTGCTTGAGCCGGACCTTGTGAAGTCGCTTGTTTCAAACCTCATCGACAACTCAAGGAAATCTTTTACCGACGGCGGCAACATATATCTGCGATCGAGGATGCTGCCCGACGGCTGCGAGATACGGGTGCTTGACAACGGTCCCGGCATCCCGCCGGAGGCGATCGGACACCTGACGGAGGCGTTTTACAGAGTGGACAAATCCCGCTCACGGATGCAGGGCGGCGCAGGCTTGGGGCTTGCGCTGTGCAGCGACATCGCAAAGCTGCATAACGGCAGTCTGCGTATAGAGAGCAGGGTCGGCAACGGCACCGAAGTCACGGCGGAGCTGCACGGAGGTCGCATATGAGCAACAGGAAACAGATAATACTTGCGGTGCTGCTCATAGCGGTAGCCGTTGCGGTAGGGCTTATGGTACCGCTCGCTGCGGGTCGTCTCAAGGACACCGCCTTTGATAACACGAGCCAGAGCCTTGACATCGCGGCTTTGGGCAAGGACGATACCGCAAAGCTCGGCATAGACGAAAAGCTGCGCCTTTTGTCCTCAAGGGACATATACGTCATCGACACCGACGAGGGCAGGGACCTTGACAGGGAAGAAGCGGCAAAGATAGCCGAGAGCTATATTTACGAGCTGTCCGCTCTGGGTATCGTCACCTGCGCTCCTGAGGATATGTACTACGATATTTACGATGACGTCTGCCCGGTCGTGCTTATCGACGAGAGCGGCAGGGGAGACGGGCTTTTGGCGTGGAGCTTTGTTGCCAACGGAGACGACGGTTCGATCGTGATGTTCATCGACGACGAAAGCTCGCTGATGCTCGGAATGTCCTTCTACTCGAATGGGGAAGCGGTTCTGACAGACGATGACGCAGACATTATAGACATCTTTGCCGAGTATTGCGCCGACAAGCTCGGGGGAGAGCTTATGGAGATAGAATACATTGCAAACGACGTTTCCTACGGGAAGCTGTACAGATTCAAGATAAGCTTTGACGACGGCTTCACCTATGTTCCGCTCGACCTGAGAATCTACGAAAGCCACTTGGCATTTAATATGGAATAAGCTGACGGAAGCCGAACCCCTGTCGGTTTTGACGGGCGGATTTCCGCCCGTGCTGCGTTAAATCCCT